>NZ_JACDDD010000017.1:7602-51763 GCF_013817205.1 Polaromonas sp. | reverse complement strand
CCCTATCGGATATATACCTCCGGCAGAAGCTGAGGCAAACTACTACCGGCAACTCGCCAGTCAAGCCTCCACGGTGGAGGCATGACTTAAACCAAACAGCCTCCATGAAACCCGGGGCGATTCAGTAGCTTGCTCTTCCAAAGGACCGAAATTTAGTACGGCAGTAGCCAGCATCAATGCTCTTCGTCGTCATCGCGTTCATTGTGATTTTTGTGGGCAAAAGACTGAGGTGCAGTTATATCTTGATGCCGATCTAGTTTTTAGAGAAACCAACTGGCAGCATGAAAATGGTGATTTGGTGGCAAGCCTGAGCAGCAAATATTGCATCAAGCATCGACCTCAAAATCAAGATGGGAGCTGGAATGCAGAGTATCAGCGCGCCAAACGAACACGAGGTAAATTTGAACTTGAAGCTCAGCGTCTCACGTATCAAAGCAAAAGTATTTCGAAACGCCTTGCATCATCTGGGAATGTGGTCGTAGACGATTTTTATATTGCGGTCATCAATCAGAAGCTTCTCTATCCAGATGAAAAAGCAGAGCTGAGAGACCACGCCAGCCAACTTGTTCTGCACAAAGTAAGTGACATAAAGAAATTCATGGTCACGCTGCGAGCTGCAGGCTTTACACAATTAGAAATCAGCCAACGCTGCGGAGTTTCACAGCAGTCTGTTTCTAAGGCTTTGAAGTCTTTGCCTGCTGCGTATCGACTCGACGTTTAGCAAGATTGTCTAGGCGAGAAACTAAATCTTCAGCACGAAGATGGGTGTATCTCTTGAGCATCTGCATACTCTTGTGGCCGCTGATCGCTGAGACTTCTTGATCAGAAAAACCTGCCTCAACGAACCGACTGACGGCTTCATGTCGCAGATCATGAAAGTGAAAATCTTCGACCCCCACACGGGACTTTATGTCGAGCCAAATTTTGTTGAAGTTGTATGGACGTCTAGCTCCGTCAACACCTGGTTCTCCAAAGAAAATAAGATTCGTTGTTTCCGGGCGTGTTGGATTTGCAAGGGCGCTATCAAATAACTTCTTCGCAGCAAGCGAGAGCGGTACCGTTCTGGGCATTGTGTTCTTAGTATTTTCAAGCTTCACAATTCTCCGCTTCGTATCCACTTGCTCCACCCGCAAGGTTACGATTTCGGAAGAACGCATACCAGTCTCCAACGCGATTCGCGCAATCCATCCAAGCATTGGGTTTGTATGAGCATCAGCCGCTGCAAAAAGCTTCTTCTCCTCCGCCTTTGTAAGACGCCTGTTGCGTCCAGGGCCTGGCGCCGGCTTCCGGATTCCAAGCACAGGGTTATGGGGCAGTCCTACACCCCATTCCTTCATCGCAATTGTGAAGAGGTGACCGAGCAACGATAGCTCTAGGCGAATGGTGTTGGGAGCGCGGGGCCGAGGCTTTCCGTCTTTGAGGCGATCTTCTCCTGCCAGCCTCATGTCTCGGTACTTGGCCACCAACTCAGGAGAAATAGCTGCCAGTGAGTACTTTCCAAAGAATTTGATAACCGGCAATGAGCAACGAAGTTCACCGCGCTGCGTCAATGGCCTTTTGTTCGGTGTGATTTCGGCCAGGTATCGCTTCATGGCCATCTCAAGCGTCAATCGCTCAGATGATGCTCGTTGTATGAACAATCCGCGCACCATGTCATCTTCCGTTCTCCGCCCCCAATCCTCCGCGTCCTTCTTCAGGCGAAAGGTTTTGATAACTGTCGGCCAACCCGTCTTACGAATTACCGTTTTCCAGGTGCCCGAAGGCGTCTTTACGATGGTGGGCATAGGGTCTTTTTTCAGTACTGCTCACGAGTACTGTACCGGAATCGTACCGAAGCCCAAGTTTTCTACACCAAAACGGAAAAAGGACTTAGCAGAAAAACCGCTAAGTCCTTGATTTTATTCAACAATAAATGGTAGGGCGTCACAGACTTGAACTGTGGACCAAAGGATTATGAGTCCTCTGCTCTAACCAACTGAGCTAACGCCCCACGTCGCCAGCGCAGATTGTAAGGCGTCGCTACTTGCTGTGGCTGAGCGCGCTGCTGACCATCTTTGCGGTGATGTCGACGATCTGGATCATCTTTTCGTAAGGCATGCGCATGGGACCAATCACGCCCAGGGTGCCGACGACCTGGCCGTCGACCTCGTAGGGCGCGGTCACCACCGACAGCTCGTGGTAAGGCACGACCTGGCTTTCGCCGCCGATATAGATGCGCACGCCCTCGGCGCGGCTGGACACGTCGAGCAGGCGCATCAGCTGGGCCTTCTGCTCGAACAGGTCGAACAGCTTGCGCAGGTTGCCCATGTCCCCCGAAAAATCGCTGACGGTCAGCAGGTTTCGCTCGCCGGAAATCACGACCTCGTCGCGCGACTCAATGGCTTCGGAGCTGACTTGCACCGCCGCCTGCATCAGGCTGGCGATTTCCCCACGCAGGGCTTCGACCTCGCGCTGCAGGCGCTCACGCACTTCCTCAATGGCCATGCCGGCGTAGTGTGAGTTGAGGAAGTTGGAGGCTTCGATCAGCTGGGTTTGGGTGTAATCAGTCTCGGTGAAGATCACGCGGTTCTGCACATCACCGTCCGGCGACACGATGATGACCAGGAAGCGCTTTTCGGACAGGCGCAAAAATTCGATGTGGCGAAACACCGAGGTGCGGCGCGGCGCCATCACCACGCCGACAAACTGCGACAGACTCGACAGGATGTTGGCCGCATTGCTGAAAACTTTTTGCGGCTGGTCCGGTGCCAGCCGCGGGGGCGTCAGCGCACCGGCGGCCGAAAACTGGTCGCGCTGCATGGTCAGCATGGTGTCGACAAATAGCCGGTAGCCACGTGCGGTGGGAATGCGACCCGCCGAGGTATGCGGGCTGACGATCAACCCCAGCTCCTCCAAGTCGCTCATGACGTTACGTATCGTTGCCGGCGACAGGTCCATGCCGGAGGCCTTGGACAGCGTGCGCGAACCCACGGGCTGGCCGTCGGCGATATAGCGCTCTACCAGCGCCTTGAGCAGGAGTCGGGCACGTTCGTCAAGCATGGGGTCATTCTACGAAGCTTGTCATGGATGTTGTGATGTAATTTGACGATGAAGTCGCAATTCCGTCACGTCGCCCTGATCGGGAAGTACCACGCCCATGGTTCACGCTCGGCGCTGGAAGAAATTGCCAACTTCCTGCACACGCAAGGTTGCGAGGTCACGCTGGAGCGCGACACCGCCAGCAACACGGGCCTCTCCCAGCATCCGGTGATGGATGTGGCAGGTATTGGCGCGCATTGCGACCTGGCGCTGGTGGTCGGCGGCGACGGCACCATGCTGGGCATAGGCCGGCAGTTGGCGCAGTTCGGCGTGCCCATGGTCGGCATCAACCAGGGCCGGCTGGGTTTCATCACCGACATCGCCTTCGAGGATTTCCAGACCACGCTCGAACCCATGCTGCGCGGCGAGTTTGAGGAAGACCGGCGCTGGATGATGCAGGCCAAGGTAGTGCGCGATGGCCGCTGTGTGTTCAACGCAACCGCGATGAACGATGTGGTGGTCAACCGCGGGGCTACCGCCGGCATGGTCGAGCTGCGGGTCGAGGTCGATGGCCGCTTCGTGGCCAACCAGCGTGCTGATGGCCTGATCATTGCCTCGCCGACCGGCTCCACCGCCTATGCGCTGTCGGCCGGCGGCCCGCTGATCCATCCCTCGATTGCCGGCTGGGTGATGGTGCCGATTGCGCCGCACACCCTGTCGAACCGGCCCATCGTGCTTTCCGATGCGGGCGAGATCACGGTGGAGATTGTCGCGGGGCGTGACGCCAGTGCCAATTTCGACATGCAGTCGCTGGCCAGCCTGCTGCACGGCGACCGCATCAGCGTGCGGCGGTCAGAGTTTCAGATGTGTTTTCTGCACCCCAAAGGCTGGAGCTACTTCGACACCCTGCGAAAAAAACTCCACTGGAATGAAGGTGTCGCATGAGCCTTAAGAACATTTCCCTGCGCGACTTTGTCATCGTGCACGAGCTGACATTGGACCTGGACGGCGGCTTCACCGTGCTGACCGGCGAAACCGGCGCCGGCAAATCGATACTGATTGACGCTCTGCAACTGGCACTCGGCGCGCGCGCCGATGCCGGCGTGGTGCGCGAAGGCGCCCAGCGCTGTGAAATCAGCGCCACCTTTGACGCCCCCGCCGCGCTGGCCGGCTGGCTCGACGAAGCCGGTTTTGCCGTCGATGATGAACTGCTGCTGCGCCGCACCGTGGATGCCCAGGGCAAAAGCCGCGCCTGGATCAACGGCAGCCCCGCCACCGCCACGCAATTGCGCGAAATTGCCGACCTGCTGGTCGATATCCACGGCCAGCATGCCTGGCAGAGCCTGACTCGGCCGGATGCGGTGCGCGGCCTGCTGGATGCCTATGCTGGCCTGTTCACGCAAGCGCTGCAGCAGGCCTGGCAGGGCTGGCGCAGTGCGCACAAGGCGCTGCTCGATGCGCGCGAGGCACAGGACAGCCTGCAACGCGAGCGGGAACGCCTGGCCTGGCAGATCGGCGAGCTCGACAAACTGGCGCCCGGCGCCGACGAGTGGAACGAACTCAACACCCAGCACAGCCGGCTATCCAATGTGCAGTCGCTGCGCGACGCGGTGCAGACGGCGGTCGATGCGTTGCAGGAAGCTGACGACAACGCCGCCGCCCTGCTGGGACGCGCGCTCACTGCGCTACAAAATCAGGAGCATATTGAGCCCGAATTCAAAGGGCTGACCGAGGTTTTGGGCAGTGCCCTGGCGCAGGTCGAGGACGCCGTGCATTCGCTGAATGGTTACGCCCGCCATGCCGAGCTGGAGCCGCAGCGCCTGGCCGAACTCGACGAACGCCTGGCGCTGTGGGTCAGCCTCGCGCGGCGCTACAAACGCACACCGGCCGAACTGCCGGAGCTGCTGTCCGCATGGCGCGCAGAGCTGCAGAAACTCGATGCCGCTGCCGACCTGGCCGGCCTGGAGAAAACCGAGCAGGCGGCCAAAAACGCCTACATGGACGAAGCACGCGCCGTGTCAAAAGCCCGTGCCAAGGCGGCACCGCTGCTGGCCAAGGCCATCACCCAGGCCATGCAGGGCCTGGGCATGCAGGGCGGCAAGTTCGAGGTCGCCCTGGGCAAACTGGACCAGCCTGCGCAATACGGGCTGGAACAGGCCGAGTTTCTGGTGGCCGGTCACAGTGGCAGCACGCCGCGGCCGGTTGGCAAGGTGGCTTCCGGCGGCGAGTTGTCGCGCATCGCGCTGGCCATCGCCGTGACCACCAGCCAGCTCGGCCAGGCGCAGACCCTGATTTTTGACGAGGTCGATTCCGGCGTCGGCGGCGCGGTCGCTGAAACCGTGGGCCGACTGATGAAGCAGCTCGGCAAGGACCGACAGGTCATGGCCGTCACCCACCTGCCCCAGGTCGCGGCCTGCGCCGACCAGCATTTGATGGTGGCCAAACGCAGCGACAAGGGCCAGACCGCCAGCACCGTCGAAGCGGTCCATGGTGAGCAGCGCGTCGCAGAAGTGGCGCGCATGCTGGGCGGTGAAAGACTTTCGGGCACCACGCTGGCCCACGCCAAGGAAATGCTGGGTCAATGAACACCTCCGTCAACGCTACTCCTTTGCTTGAGATGGTGCTGATCACCGGCATGTCCGGGTCGGGCAAGTCGGTGGCGCTGCATGCGCTGGAGGACGCCGGTTATTACTGCGTCGACAACCTGCCGCCCGAGCTGCTGCTGTCTTTTGTGGCGCTCGAAAAGCAGCATGGCGCCAGCAAGGTGGCCATTGCCATGGATGTGCGCAGTGCGGTCTCGCTGCCGCTGGTGCCCCAACAGCTGCGGCAAATGCGTGAACAGGGGGTGGCGGTGCAGTCGGTGTTTCTCGATGCCAGCACGGACACGCTGGTTCGGCGTTTTTCTGAAACTCGTCGCCTGCATCCGCTGTCCGGCCGCGATGCCACGGACCAGCAGCGCGCGCTGGTTGATGCCATCAACGAGGAGCGTGAGCTGCTGAGTGAGTTGCGCGAGCAAGCGCACGTGATCGACACCAGCATGATTCGGCCGTCCCAACTGCAAGGCTACGTGAAGGCGCTACTCTCTTCGCCGTCCGCCCAGCTGACCCTGGTGTTCCAGTCTTTTGCCTTCAAGCGGGGCGTGCCGGTTGATGCCGACTATGTCTTCGACGTGCGCATGCTGCCCAACCCTCACTACGAATCGGGCCTGCGTGCGCTGACAGGAAAAGACGCCGAGGTCGTCAGCTACCTGCAGGCGCACGCCGAGGTGGACGACATGTTCCAGCACATTGAGCAGTTCATTGGTCACTGGCTGCAAGCACTGGTGCGCGACCACCGCAGTTATGTGACGGTGGCCATAGGCTGCACTGGCGGCCAGCATCGCTCGGTTTACCTGGTTGAGCGCCTGGCGCAGGCGTTCAGCGCCAACTGGGTCACGGTCAAGCGCCACCGGGAGCTCGATGCTTTCCCGTGACCGCCGGCCGGCGTGGCACAAAACACCACCTGATGCTCCTGATTTGATAGCTACTCATGCAATATGGACGAGGGCTAACGGCATATTTCTCTTGAAAGTGACAGCAGTCAGGCCAGCAGCTTGCGTATCGGCGCAGGCAATCCCAGCACCGTCAATGCATCCCGCGTAAACCAGCTCCCGGCGCCGGGGAGCTGCTGCACCCGGGTCGCTTTTGCCGCGAGGGCCAGCCGCATCGGCGACAAGCGCAAATCCTTGTGCGTCAGCACATGCACAAACGGCGGCACGGCCAGCAGTTGGCCTTGCAACGTGGCTGGCAAGGAGGCCAGCAGCTCGTCTTCGCTGGAGAACACCGGAAAACAATACAGCCCGCCCCAGATGCCGGTCGCCGGCCGGCGCTCCAGCCAGACCGCGCCATCAGCGCGCTCGGCCCACAGCAGGCTCAGCGACAGGGCGCTGCGTTTGAGCTTGCGGGTTTTGACCGGAAAACGTTCGGGTGCGCCGCTGGCCAGGCCCACGCACAGGTTCTGCACCGGGCACAGTGGGCAGGACGGCTGGCGGCTGGTGCAGATGGTGGCGCCCAGGTCCATGATGCCCTGGGTGTAACGCGGCATGTCCTCCCGCAGCTTGCGGCGCGGCAACAGCACCGTCGCCACGCCCAGCAGGACCCGCTCCTGCGCACTTGAGGCCAGGTCACCGGAAAAGGCCATGAGCCGTGTCAGCACCCGTTTGACGTTGCCGTCAAGGATGGCTACACGTTCCGAAAAGCAGAACGACGCAATCGCCGCCGCTGTTGATGGCCCGATGCCCGGCAGGGTTTGCAGCAGCCCCGAAGTCTTTGGAAACCGCCCGCCGTGCAAGCGCATCACATCCTGCGCACAGCGGTGCAGATTGCGCGCCCGACTGTAATAACCGAGGCCGCTCCACAGACCCAGCACCTCGTCGGGCGATGCGGCCGCCAGATCGGCAACCGTCGGGAAACGCTGCAAAAAACGCTTGTAATAGTCCAGCACTGTGGCCACCTGCGTCTGCTGCAGCATGATTTCAGACAGCCAAACCCGGTAGGGATCACGCGTTTTCTGCCAGGGCAGGCTGTGACGGCCGTGGCTTTTTTGCCAGCGCACCAGCAGGTTGGCAAAAGTCGGCGCCAAAGCCGCAGCTGCCTCTAGAGTTTCGGGTAAGGCGCTTTCGGAATCAATCTGGGTCGCAGCAGCGCCGCGCGTACGAACCAGCGCCATCGCGCGATCAGGCGGCGCGGAACAGGGCAGCCGCTTGCGTGTCTGGCGCCTGGGCAGGCCGGTCAGGGGGCGCATCGCTCAGCTGTGCCGTGAGTTCGTCAAGCTTGCCGTCCAGCGCCGTGATGGCGTTTTCGTGGCGTTCGATTTCGTCAATGCGTTCGTCAAGACCGGTGGCTGCCTGCTGAATGCGCTCTATCGCCTCAATACGGCGGCTGAAATTTTTGCGGCGCTCCTTGAGTTGGGCATCGAGCTGCGAGGCTGCCGACTTGTTCCAGAGCTCGACTTCGCCCAGGGCAGTTTCATAAACCACACGTAGTCGCGTCGCCAACGCACGCACCAGCCGGTCCGAAAAATCCGGTTGCGCCAGCTTGAGGATGTTGGTCACACCCAGGTACTGCAGGTGGCTGCGTTCGATCTGTTCCAGGTCGGTCAGAAAGCGCAACATCTCCGGCTCCTTGGGGGCTTGCAGGGAAAAGCCGAACTCCGAATTAAGCTGCTTGAACGATTCGGCCAGCATGGTCTGAATCTCTGCGCTGGTCTGTCTGGCTTTCTCCAAGCTTTCGCGCAAGCGGCCAAAGGTCTCGCCATAAGCCCTTTTCACGCCAAGCTTGATACCCGGCTGCTTGAGCATGCGGGTCAGTTCCGCCAGTTCGGTTTTGAGTGTGGGCGTGCCCAGCAGGTTGAAAACCTCGCGCAGCAGTTTCAGGTGGATTGAGCGCACCGCCTGGATTTTGGCGCCACTGGTATTGAACTCGGTGTGCTCCTGCTCGATGCGCGAGCGCATGTGTTTGATCACTGAAGTGTTTTTTCCGCGCAGTCCACGCAGCTCCATCATCTGCTCGGACAGGTCGCGCCGGCGGATATGAATGACACGGCCAGCCTCGGCGCGCAGCTCGACCATGCCGGCGGTCACCGCGGACCGCAGGATTTTCTGCCGCTGCCCCATCACACCCTGGGCCAGTGCCAGCTCAAGAGCGGGCAGGCAACTGGCTTGCAACAGTTCGTCGTCGCCAGTGACTTTGGCGACCAGCCCTTTTTGCGCTGACACAGGAATCACTTTCGTCACCGGCAAACCGAGAATGTCGGCCGAGCTGGCACGCTGGCGGTCGATCTGCGCCTGGATCTGCGTTGGGGTGCTCAGCGCATCCCACAAGGTGTCGATCTTGTTGAGCACCACCAGTCGGGCGTCCTTGTCGTTGCCATCGGTGACCAGATGCTCACGCCAGATCGCGAGGTCGGATTTGGTCACGCCGGTGTCGGCCGCCAGAATGAATACCACCGCATGCGCCTGCGGAATCAGGCTGACGGTCAGCTCGGGCTCGGCGCCGATGGCATTGAGGCCAGGCGTGTCAAGAATGACCAGACCCTGTTTGAGCAGCGGATGGGCGATGTTGATCAGGGCGTGGCGCCAGCGCGGCACCTCCACCTTCCCGTGCGCATCAGTGCGCGGGTTGTCCTGCGGGGCCTCGTCATGCCAAAAACCCAGGGCGCGCGCCTCGTTCTGCGTCACATGGCGAACCTCGGCGACCTTTTCCAGCGCTTTGGCCAGCTGGACCGGGTCATTGACGTCGAGGTCGACGCGCGTCCATTTTTCGGGGACCGCGCGCCACTCCATCAAGGCCTGGGGTTTGAGCCGGGTTTCGATGGGCAGCAGGCGAAGGCAAGGCGGAACCTCGGCGTCGTAGCCGAGCTCGGTCGGGCACATGGTGGTGCGGCCAGCGCTGGCGGGCATGATGCGTCGGCCGTAACCGGCGAAAAAAATCGCATTGATCAGTTCAGACTTGCCACGCGAAAACTCGGCGACAAACGCCACCATCACTTTGTCGGACCGCACCTGCGTTTCCAGCCGGAGCAGGCGCTCTTCCACGGCGGCATTGAGCAGGTCGTGGTCTTTCAGCCATTCGGACAGCAGCTTGAGCCGCAGCGCGAATTCGCGCCGCCAGGCGCCGTGCTGGTCGAATTGTTGGTTAAAGGACATGGTGGTGATCAGGCATAGGTCAATCAATATAGCATCGCCCACGAGAATCGGCCACCGGTGAGCCTGTGCGGTGTTCAGGGTTTCTGGCAGTTGACACAAAAAAACGTGGAGCGCTGCCCCTGCCGCATGCTGCGTATCGGCGCGCTGCACACGGTGCACGGCAGGCCGGCGCGGTCGTACACGCGGGCTTCCAGCTGGAAATAGCCACTTTCGCCCTGGGCGTTGGAAAAATCCTTCAGCGTGCTGCCGCCTTTGGCCACGGCCTGCGCCAGCACCTCGCGGATTGCCGCATGCAAGCGTGCAGCGCGCGGCTTGCTGATCTTGGCCGCCCGCACCGTGGGCCGGATGCCGGCCATGAACAGGGCTTCAGACGCATAAATATTGCCCACGCCCACCACGATCTCGCCGGCTAGCAAAACCTGCTTGATCGCCGTTTGCCGCACTTGCAGGGCGGCGTGGAAGGCCACCGCGTCAAAGTCCGGGCCCAGCGGCTCCACCCCCAGCCGGCCCAGCAGTTTGCGCGCGCCTGTGTCGTCCTCGGCGGGCGCATAAACCACAGCACCGAAACGGCGCGGATCATGCAGACGCAGGCAACCCGCCGTGGTGCGCATGTCGAAGTGGTCATGTTTGCCCGGGGCCGGCAAGTTTGTGGCAAAACCCAGGCTGCCCGACATGCCCAGGTGGATCAGCAACAGGCCACCCGTGGTGTCCAGCAGCAGGTATTTGCCGCGCCGCCGCACCCGCAGCACGGTCTGGCCCACCAGTTGGACGGGATCACAGCCCAGTGGCCAGCGTAGCGGCTTGCCCATCTGCAGGCCCAGTATGGTGGCGCCCGCGATGCGGTCGGCAAAACTCAGGCGGGTGACTTCGACTTCGGGCAGTTCAGGCATGGCGTACGGCGATCATGGGCATGCCCGGCGGGGGCACATTGCTTCAATTATCATGGCTCGATGAAACCACTGATCTGCGCCCTGACCGCGCTTTCCGCGCTCTGCCTGGCTGTGCCGGCGGCGCTGGCCCAATCCAGGCAGACCGCGCCGCCCGCCCTGCCGCAAGCTGCACGTCCCGATGCACCGGCCGCCGCCCAGGCGCCGCCTGCACCTTCCAGCCTGGACGGCGAGCTGTTTTACCAGTTGCTGATCGGCGAGATCAACACCCGCTCCGGCGAGCCCGCCTCAGGGTTTGCGCTGATCCTCGACGCCGCACGCAAAACCAACGACCCCCAGCTTTACCAGCGGGCTGCAGACATCGCACTGCAATCGCGCTCTGGTGACGCTGCCCTGCAGGCGGCGCAGGCCTGGCGCCAGGCGCAGCCAGCCTCGCGCGAGGCCAACCGCTATGTACTGCAGATCCTGATCGCGCTGAACCGCATCACCGAAACTGTGGAGCCACTGCGTACCGAACTGCGGCTGGCGCCACTGCCCGAACAGTCGCAGGCAATCGCCACCTTGCCGCGCCTGTACGCCCGGGCGGCGGACAAAAAACTCGCGGCCGGGGTGGTGGAGCAGGCCCTTGCCCAGCAACTCGCTGCGCCGGGGACCAGTGCCGCCGCCTGGATCGCGGTGGGCCGTATGCGGCTGGCTGCCGGCGAACTGCCCGGCGCATTGGCGGCCGCAGAGCGTGCGCAGGCGCTTGAGCCCGCCGCCGAAGGGCCGGCCCTGCTGGCGCTGGAACTGATGGACCCCAAGCTGCCTGGTGCAGAACCACTGGTGCGCAGATACCTGGAAAGCAATCCCAAGGCCTTGCCGGAAATCCGCATGGCCTATGCGCGCAGCCTGCTGGATGTGCAGCGCTACGCTGAAGCCAGCGCGCAACTGCAGATGGTCACGCGTGACAAACCGGATTACCCCGAGGGCTGGCTGGTGCAAGGATCGCTGCAGTTGCAGAACAACCAGCTGGCTGCGGCGCAAACCTCGCTGCTGCGTTTTGTCGAGCTCGCCCTGCAGGGCGAGCAGACCGAGCAGGCCCAACGCGGCTTGTCCCAAGCCTACCTGTCGCTGGCGCAGGTGGCCGAAAAGCGCAAGGATTTCGCTGGCGCCGACGGCTGGCTGGCAAAAATCTCCAACTCCCAGGAGCTGGTTCAAGCACAGACGCGACGCGCCTCACTGCTGGCCAAGCAGGGCAAGCTGAGCGAAGCACGCCAGCTGATCCGGGCTTTGCCCGAGCGCAAGCCGGAGGACGCACGCATCAAGCTGATGGCCGAAATCGCCCTGCTTCGGGACCAGAAGGACTACAAAAGCGCCTACGAGCTGCTGAGCAAGGCGGTCGCGCAGTTTCCAGGCGAAACCGAACTGCTGTACGACCAGGCCATGATGGCCGAAAAGCTCGGTTCGCTCGCCGAAATGGAACGCCTGCTGCGACAGCTGTGGGCGCTCAAGCCCGACTACCACCACGCATACAACGCTCTGGGCTACTCGCTGGCCGAGCGCAATGTGCGTCTGCCCGAGGCAAAACAGCTGATCCAGAAAGCGCTGGAATTTGCCCCCGCCGACCCCTTCATCCAGGACAGCCTGGGCTGGGTGGAGTTCCGCATGGGCAACAAGGCCGAGGCCGCGCGGATTTTCGAGATCGCCTACAAGGCCAAGCCCGATGCGGAAATCGCCGCGCATTATGGTGAAGTCCTGTGGAGCCTGGGCCAGCGCGACAAAGCCATTGCCCTCTGGAAGGAAGGCATGCTGCTCAACCCCGAGAACGAAACCTTGCTTGAAACGCTCAAGCGCCTGCGTGTGCGGCTGTGATTGAGCGTCACGTCAGAGGCCCCGCCTTGAGCACTTTCGCACGCCTGCGCCTGGCCATGGTCGCCAGCCTTGTTGTTGCTACGCTTTTGATAGCAGGATGCGCCCACCAGGCGGGGGCTGAAGCCCGAAATGACTCACAAACCGAGACTTGGTCGGGACGCATCAGCCTGCAGGTGCAAAGCGAACCGGTCCAGGCATTTTTTGCCGGTTTCGAATTGAGCGGCAATCCCGACCAGGGCGAGCTGGTGCTCAACAGCCCGCTGGGGACCAGCCTGGCCGTGCTGCGCTGGTCGCCAGGGCAGGCTGTGCTCGATTCGGGCGGTCAGGTCCAGCGTTTTGACTCGGTCGATGCGCTGATTGAAAAAGCCACCGGCGCTGCGCTGCCGCTGCCCGCATTGTTCGACTGGCTGGCCGGCAAAAACACCGCATTGGCCGGCTGGAACGCCGATCTGTCGCAACATGCCGAAGGCCGCATTTCGGCCAGCCGCACCGCGCCACAACCGCGCGCCGACCTGCGCATTGTGCTGGCGAAATGAGCTCCCCGCTGAAAGCGATCTACGACGTCGCCGCCCCGGCCAAGCTCAACTTGTTTTTGCACATCACCGGGCGGCGCGCCGACGGTTACCACCTGATGCAGTCGGTGTTCATGCTGATCGACTGGTGCGACACCCTGCATTTCGAGCTGCGCAGTGACGGCCGCATCCAGCGCAGCGACGTGGGCACGCCGGACCCCGCCCTGCCTGCGGAAGACCTGGCAGTGCGCGCGGCGCGGGCGCTGCAGCAGGCCAGCGGTACCGCGCTGGGCGCAGACATCTGGCTCGAAAAACGCATCCCGTCCCAGGCCGGCATGGGCGGCGGCTCTTCGGATGCCGCCAGCTGCCTGCTGGCCTTGCAACGGCTCTGGGGTGTGAAGCTGCCTCCCGGCAAGCTGCAAGACATTGCACTCGGCTTGGGCGCGGACGTGCCTTTTTTTTTAACAGGCGGCCATGCCTGGGTCGAAGGCATCGGCGAGCAGCTTACGCCGCTGGCCCTGCCAGCAGCCCGTTTTGTCATCGTGAAACCACCCGCGGGGCTGGCGACCGACGCGATTTTCCGTGCACCGCAACTCAAACGCGATACAGAAACTGCTACAATCCAAGGCTTTGCTGCAAACTCAAGCGGCCGTATTTACGGATTCGGCCACAACGACTTGCAGCCAGTCGCGCAGACCCTGTGTCCGCAGGTTGGCCAGTCACTCGACTGGCTGTCCATGCAAGGCCTCAAGGGCCGCATGACTGGCTCGGGAAGTGCGGTTTTTGCGCATTTGCCGCACGAGATGGAATTAGCCAGCGCGCCCGGCGGCTGGCAGGTCCGCAAGTGCAGCAACCTGGAGGCACATCCTCTGGCCGGTTGGTAAAATGACGGCCATGGAATGTGTCTCCATGAACAACGATTAAAGGGTTGATTGCAGTTTTCTGCAGTTGACCTGTGTAGGGGTGTCGCCAAGTTGGTTAAGGCACCGGATTTTGATTCCGGCATTCGCAGGTTCGACTCCTTCCACCCCTGCCAAAATTCTCAAGGTCCCGCAAGGGACGTGTTTTCGGGTCCCTGAGTGGGGCCCGTGTTTTTAGGACCCGACGAAAAGGGTTCGTGCTCGCTGACTGTGGAGTGTCTCCGGTCGGTCGGTTTCGGCCCCGCCCCCCCGCGCGGCTGGAGCGCCAGCCGGATACTGCGGACACGCCGCCGTGACATGGGATCGGCACAGGGCGTCCGTGTTTTGATGCTTTTATTGCCGACCTGATTTCAGCCACGATTTCCCACCTAGACATCCGCTGGGCCCCACATGCAAACGAATCATCCCGACTTCATGCTTTTCACCGGCAATGCCAATCCGGGCATGGCCTCTGAAATCGCCCAACACCTGGGGATTTCGCTGGGCGCGGCCCATGTCGGGCGCTTTTCAGACGGGGAAGTCACGGTCGAGATCCAGCAAAACGTCCGCGCGCGAGACGTGTTTGTGGTGCAGTCCACCTGCGCACCGACCAACGAGAACCTGATGGAACTGCTGATCATGGTCGATGCGCTCAAGCGCGCTTCGGCCGAGCGCATTTCCGCGGTCATCCCCTATTTCGGTTACGCCCGCCAGGACCGTCGCCCGCGTTCGGCGCGTGTACCCATCAGCGCCAAGGTGGTGGCCAACATGCTGCAGGCCGTCGGCGTCTCGCGCGTGCTGACCATGGACTTGCATGCCGACCAGATCCAGGGCTTTTTCGACATTCCGGTGGACAACATCTACGCCTCGCCGGTGCTGCTGGGTGACCTGCGCCAGAAAAACTACAACGACCTGATGGTGGTCTCGCCCGACGTGGGCGGTGTGGTGCGCGCACGCGCGCTGGCCAAACAGCTCGGTTGTGACATGGCCATCATTGACAAGCGCCGTCCGAAGGCGAATGTGTCGGAAGTGATGCACGTGATCGGCGACATCGACGGGCGCAACTGCGTGATCATGGACGACATGATCGACACCGCCGGCACGCTGGTCAAGGCGGCCGAGGTGCTCAAGGAGCGTGGCGCCAAAAAGGTCTACGCGTATTGCACGCACCCGATTTTTTCGGGCCCGGCGATTGAACGCATTACGCAGGGTGACGCGCTCGACGAAGTGGTGATCACCAACACCATCCCGCTGAGCCAGAGCGCGCAGGACTGCAAGAAAATTCGCCAGCTCTCCGTGGCCCCGCTGATTGCCGAAACAATCCAGCGGATCGCCAGGGGAGAGTCGGTCATGAGTTTGTTTTCGGACCAGGACAACCTGTTCTGATCTGGGACAAAAGGTAGCTGCCCTCGTTTCGTGATGTTCATCACGAGGCAAAAGCAGCCATTTAAGGCAATGGCCTTTTAAACCAGAACGAGACTGGTCGCGGTCCGTTCTTTATTGGAGTTAATTATGAAATTCGTCGCTTTTGAGCGCGCAAAGCAGGGCACGGGTGCGAGCCGCCGTCTCCGCATCACCGGCCGCACGCCCGGTATTGTTTACGGTGGCACCGGTGAACCCGCACTGATCGAACTCGATCACAACGCGTTGTTCCACGCCATCAAGAAAGAAGCTTTTCACGCCTCCGTCCTCGAGATGGAACTGAATGGCAAGACCGAGAAGGTTTTGCTGCGCGATCTGCAGATGCATCCCTACAAGCAGATGGTCCAGCACATCGACTTCCAGCGCGTGGACGCCCGCACCCGTCTGACCATGAAGGTGCCATTGCACTACAGCGGTGAGGAAGAGTCTCCTGCCGTGAAGGCCGAAAACTGCCTGGTCAACCACGTGATGACCGAGCTGAGCATTTCCTGCATGCCCAAGGACCTGCCAGAGTTCATCGCCATCGACCTGAGCGGCCTGAAAAAAGGTGCCCCGTTGCACCTGAAGGACATCACCCTGCCAAAGGGCGTGAAGTTTGTGGCCAAGGGCCAGGACAACCCCGTGCTGGTGTCGGTGTCTTCCGTCTCGGAAGAAGCCGAAGCCGATGCTGCAGCTGCCGCTGCCGCAGCCGCCCCGGTGGATCCGAAAGCTGCCAAGGCGGCTGCCGCCAAGGAAGCCAAAGCTGGCGCCAAGGCCGACGCTGCCAAGCCTGCCGCCAAGAAGTAATTCGAGGCACACGGCGGCCCGACAGGGCCAGCGGCCCCTGCCCTCCCCGGAGGCCAGGGGCTTTTTCTTGGGCGTCACGCCGTGCTGCGCCGATAATCCCGTGGCCGATTCCACCGTTTTCTTTCTGACTGACGCATGATCAAACTTTTTGTTGGCCTGGGCAATCCGGGCCCCGAATACGAAGCCACCCGCCACAACGCCGGTTTCTGGTGGACCGAGGCGCTCGCGCGCGAGCTCAAGGTGATGCCCGTGCTCGACAAGAGTTACCACGGACGTGTGGCCCGCACCACCATCGGCGGTCAAACCGTCTGGCTGCTGGAGCCGCTGACCTTCATGAACGTCTCCGGCAAATCGGTCGCCGCCCTTGCGCGTTTTTTCAAGATCGCGCCGGAAGAAATCCTGGTGGCGCACGACGAGCTCGACATCGTTCCCGGCCAGGCCAAACTCAAGTTCGGCGGCAGCCACGCCGGCCACAACGGCCTGCGCGATATCCATGCGCAACTGGGCACCGGCGACTACTGGCGGCTGCGCATCGGCGTCGGGCATCCCGGGGTCAAGGCAGAAGTGATCAACTGGGTTCTGAAAAAGCCTTCGCAGGAACATCGCGTGGCGATCGAGGACAGCATTGCGCGATCGCTCAAGGCCGTCCCTGCACTGCTGGCCGGCGAGATGGAAAAAGCCACCATGCTGATACACACCAGCGCGCCGCCGCGGCCCAAGCCACCGAGGAAGCTTGACCCTGAGGACTCAGAGAACGACTAGTTCGGTCTCGACTCCGTCAGCTGCGTCACGCTGCGATCCGGCGTTGCCTAGGCCGTAGTCTCAACTCCCCACTCCCACCCCTACTCCCTCGCCCCGCTGGGCGATGGAGGGGGACTCCATGCGGCCGCGTGCGCTGCGCTCGCGTGCAAACATGACCGTTCGTTGGGATTCCCGTCCTTGAAGCGCTTTGCGCTTCAAGGACTCAGGATTTGAGTTCCGGGTTTGTGTTTGTCTTCCCTTTCCCCCGCCCTTCTGTATGCGCCGAGGAGCGCAGGGCCAGACGGATCAGGGCGAGCGATTGTTTGAGCCGAAGGCGAGTTCGAGCTCGACCCCGGCTGGACCGAGCACCGCAGACTGCCCGCAGCGAAGCGGAGGGACGCAGACAGTAGGGTCGCCTTTTCTTTGCTTACTTTCTTTTTGGCGAAGCAAAAAGAAAGTGAGTTGCCGCCGGGCAACCCCCGGCTTGCTGGCGAACTACGGCTGTTGAAGGCTTCGACGGGCTCAGCCCGAACGGCGTTGGGGTTTTCGACATGGCTCCCGGATCAAGTCCGGGATCTCAACAGCAAGAAATAACTCGCTATGAATTTCATAGCAGCCTGCGCAATCGGGGCGAGGGCTGGAACATGAAATCGCTTACAAAGCCCGCGTTAGAACCGCAGCAGCCGCAGATTCGGCCTGCAGCCGCTGGTACTTCTGCCACAGCGTTTCCCGATCCTCGATGAAAGCCGGGTTGAGGGGGATACAAGCCACAGGACAGACCTGCACACACTGCGGCTCGTCAAAATGCCCAACACATTCGGTGCAGCGCTGCGGATCGATCTCGTAGATCTCCCGGCCCATGTAAATGGCCTGGTTGGGGCACTCCGGCTCGCACACGTCGCAGTTGATGCACTCGTCGGTGATCAGCAAGGCCATGGTCAGCCCTTTTTGTGCGCCTGCTGCAGGGCGGCGGCGATGTCGGCACTGACCATCTGGCTCACGTCGCCACCGAGCTTGCTGATCTCGCGCACCAGGGTGCTGCTGATGCATTGCAGTGGCGCATCGGGCAGCAGAAAAAGGGTTTCTACTTCGGGCCGCAGCTTGCGGTTCATGGCCGCCATCTGGGCCTCGTAGTCGAAGTCGGTGATGTTGCGGATGCCGCGCACCACGGCAACGGCCTGCTGCGCGGCGCAAAAATCCATGATCAGGCCATCGAAGGGCAGCACGCTCACCTCGCCCATGCCGCGTGTCTCGGCCTTCACCTGGGCGATGCGTTGCTCCAGGCTGAACAGTGTTTTTTTGTGGTGGGCCGCCGCGACGCCGATGATCACCGCGTCAAACAGCCCCACGCTGCGCCGGACCACGTCGGCGTGGCCCAGCGTGAAGGGATCAAAGGTGCCGGAATAAACCGCAATACGGGAGCGTGGGGAGGGGGTCGCCATGGGTCAATTATGCCCGGCCCCCTGCACGGGCGCGTGTCCCTGCCGCCTGCAGGGCCAGGCCCCTAGGCCGCAGGGCCGGTGCGGACCAGCAAGTGAAAATACACCGCGCCGGCCTTGCCGCTGCGGTGCACCTTCAAGCCGTAGTCTGCCAACGCATCGTCGTCCCAGGCCTTGGGCGCTTCCAGGTAAACGTAGCCGGGTTCGGCCACGGCTTGGGCGGCGGCCTTGATCGCGCCCTCGAACAGCGGTGAATCAAAGGGCGGGTCGAGAAACACCAATTGCTGGCTGCCCGGAGACTGCCGCCTGAGCAGCGCGATGCCATCACCGCGTTCAACCTGGACCATGTCAGCCTGCAGCTTGAGCTGCAACGCCTTCAGGCGCGCCACCAGGGCTAGGTCCTGCTCGCACAGCAGCACCCCGGCCGCGCCGCGCGACGCCGCTTCGAAGCCCAGCGCGCCGGTGCCGGCGAACACATCGATGCAACGCCAGCCTGTGAGGTCCTGGCCCAGCCAGTTGAAAAGTGTCTCGCGCACGCGATCTGGCGTCGGCCGCAGGCCGGGCTTGTCGGGCACCGGCAATTTCGTGCGCTTGTACTGGCCGCCAATGATGCGGATCTCGCCGGGGAGTACCGCTTTGTGGGCCACCACCTTGCCGGATTTGGCGCGTGTCGCCGGTTTCTTTCCGGAAGCCGGCGCTGCTTTGGCAGGGGTGTACTTCATGGAGCGGCTCCCACAGTCACGGTAACCATTTTTTCGGGTTGCAGCTTGCGGGCAAATGCCGCCTGGATGTCAGCCGCCGTGACCTTCGCAATCCGGTCGGTCCAGTTGTCAAGGTAGTCAAGTGGCAAGTCGTTCCAGGCAATGTTCGACAAATTTCCCAGCAGTTTGGCGTTGCTGTCGATCAGCAGCGGAAAGCCGCCTGTCAGGTTGTCTTTGGCGGCCTTGAGCTCGGCCGCCGTCGGGCCTTCAGCCACAAACTTCGCCAGCACCTGGCGCGCTACCTCGACGGCCTGGGCCGCCTGGTCGGGCCGGGTCTGCAGGCCGATGGTGAAGGCGCCGGCATGGCGGCCCGGCGAAAAGCCGCTGTACACGCTGTAGCTCAGGCCGCGTTTCTCCCGCACCTCCTCGGTCAGGCGCGAGACAAAACCGCCGCCGCCCAGAATGTAGTTGCCGACCGTGATGGCGAAAAAATCCGGGTCGTTGCGCTTGAAGCCAGGCTGGCCCATGAGCACATGCGCCTGCGCCGAATCAAAAGGAATGCGCAGCTCGCGGGCAGCTTGCAGCGCCGGCACTTCGGCCACAGGCGGCAGCGCAGCAGCGGTCGCACAGTCGGTGGGTGGCAAGCGGCCCAGCAAGGCAGTCACCAGCCCATCGGCCTGGGCCCGCGTCACCGCCCCCACAATGCTCACCCGGGCATTACATCGCGTGAAGTAGCTTGCGTGAAAGGCCCGCATGTCGCTCACTCCGATGCGCTCCAGGCTGGCTGGCGTGACCTCATGGCCGTAGGGGTGGCCACCGTAAACCGCCTTGCCATAAGCCCGGGACGCCACGCTGCCGGGGCGGGTGTAAGACTCTTTCAACTGCGCCAGCAGCCGCTGCCGGTCACGCTGCCAGACATCGGCTGGAAAGGACGGTTCGGCAATTTGCCGAGCCGCCAGCGCCACTGCCTGGTTCAGCAGCTCTGGATCGGTCAGGCTGCGCAGCGAAAAACTGAAACGGTCGGTACCGGCCGAGGCACCAAAAGCAGCCCCCAGATCGGCCCATGCCTCGCCCAGTGCATTTTCATCAAGCGCCGGCGCGCCGCCGCGCACCGCCACACCTTTGGAAAACAGGGCGGCGGTCGCACCTGCCAGACCGGCCTGATCCGCGCCGACGCGGCGGCTGCCGGCATCGAAATCAAGCTGCACGTCCACCATGGCAATGGCCGGGCTTTCCACCAGGTAGATCCGGGTACCGCTAGGCTGGGTCCATTGCTGCACGGGGATCGCGGCCATCACGGATATATGGCCAAAAAGGCCTGTAGCCCATAGCAGGCAAGCGCAAACAGCTCTTGTTTTGATAGCAAATTTCACAAACATGTCCCGAATAATCGATGAGAAAAGCCAGCAGCTCAATGGCGAACCGCTGCAGATGGCGCGCGTGGCTGGCGCGACGGATCGGGCGCTTGCGGCAGCAGGGTTGCAATGGTCAGCTGATCGTCGCCAAAATAACGCGCGGCCACAGCTTGCACCTCGGCCGCCGAGATGCTGCGCAACTGGCTGATCAGGCGTTCGTCGGTGTCCAGCGGCAAGTCGTTGATCCAGTAGGAGCCGAGCTGGCGCGCCTGGCTGAACACTGCGTCGAGCTTGTAGGTTTCACTGGCGATCCACTGGGTCTTCACGCGCTTGAGCTCGGCCTCGCTGACGCCTTCGCTGGCCACCCGCGCGACCTGCGCGCGCAGGGCGTCGCTGACCTGCTGCGCGGTCTTGCCCTCGGCCGGCACGCCGTCCAATGAAAACAGCTGGGGCCCCCGGCCGATGAGGCCGTTGGAGGCGCCTGCGCTGTCAGCCAGGCGCTGGTCGCCCTGGGTCAGCGCACGGTCCAACCTCGCGCCGGTGTAACCGTCGAGCACCGCCGACAGCACCGTCAGGGCCAACGCATCCCGGTTGAAGGCTTCACCGGTGCCAGCACCCGCCCCCGGCGTGCGCAGGCCGGGCACCTTGAAGGACAGGCTCACATAGGCCTGGCTGGCAGGCGCCTTGAAATCGAGTTTGCGCAAGCCGCTCTGCGCGGGCTCGACACGTGGCTTGCGCGTGGGCACGGCGCCGGCCGGAATGCTGCCGTAATATTTCTCGGCCAGCCGCCGCACCTGCGCCACGTCCACATCGCCGGCCACCACCACCGCCGCATTGGCGGGCACATACCAGCGCCGATAAAAGGCGCGGGCATCGTCAGGGGTCATCGCGTCCAGGTCACTCATCCACCCGACCACCGGCCGGCGGTAAGGCGAGGCCAGAAAGGTGATGGCGTTCGCAGTCTCGTACATCAGCGCGCGCGGCGCGTCTTCGGTGCGCAGCCGGCGCTCTTCCTTGACCACTTCAAGCTCGCGTTTGAACTCGTCGTCGGCCCACTGGTTGCGCGCAAAACGGTCTGCCTCCAGACGCATCACGTCCTCGAGCTTGTCCGAGGGAATTTGCTGGTAATAACCGGTGGCGTCGCGCGAAGTGAAGGCGTTTTCACGGCCCCCCAGCGCCGCCACACGGCGCGAAAATTCACCCGGCTTGAGATCGGGCGTGCCTTTGAACATCATGTGTTCCAGCACGTGCGCCACCCCACTGGTGCCATCGACCTCGTCCATGGAGCCGACCCTCACCCAGAGCATGTGGGCAGCCGTCGGCGCCCGCCTGTCGGTCTTGACAATCACCGTCATGCCGTTGGCCAGCTGGAACTGCGTGACCGATGCGGAGGGCAAAACGGCCGGCTGCGCATGGACGGCCAAGGGAGAAAGAAAGAGGCACAAGGCCAGTGGCAAGCCGGCGCCGCGCCATGCAGCGAAAGATCGATTCAATAACCCCATGAAGTGCCGTCCCCTGTGTTTCATAGAATAGTGTGACTCCAAAGCACACCCAATGTTCAGTTTCTTCAAGAAAAAAAACCCTGCCGACGCCCCCGCTGCCGCCCCGACAGCGCCACCGCCGTTCCCCACCCCCGACATCGCTGCGCCGGGCCCGGCGCCCGCACCCTTGCCGGGCGGCAGTCTCATCGGCAGTGCGCTGGTCACACCGATCGAGATCCCGCTGCCCGGTGCCCAGCCCGCAGTGCGCGAGCATTGGGTCAGCAAACTCCGCTCGGGCCTGCACAAGACGGGCGCCAGCATCTCGGGCGTGTTCACCGGCACACAGATCAACGAGGAGCTGTACGAGGACCTCGAATCAGCACTGCTGATGGCCGATGCCGGCACCGGCGCCACCACCTATCTGCTTGATGAGGTGAGGCGCCGCGTGAAGGACAGCGGCGTCACCCATCCGGTGGCCGTGAAAAACATACTGACCGACGCGCTGACGCAGTTGCTCAAACCGCTGGAGCAGGCGCTGGTGATCGGCGAATTCAAGCCCACGGTGATCATGGTCGCCGGCGTCAATGGCGCCGGCAAAACCACCTCCATCGGCAAGCTCACGCGGCACTTGGCCAGTGAAGGCGCGTCCGTGCTGCTGGCAGCGGCCGATACCTTTCGTGCGGCCGCGCGCGAGCAGCTCGAGGTCTGGGCCGACCGCAACATGGTCGAGATCGTCAGCCAGGAAGGCGGTGACCCGGCAGCTGTGAGTTTCGACGCCGTCAGCGCCGGCAAGGCGCGCGGCAAGGACGTGGTGCTGGTCGATACTGCGGGGCGCCTGCCGACGCAGCTGCACCTGATGGAAGAGCTGCGCAAGATCAAGCGTGTGGTCAGCAAGGCAGATGGCACGGCACCGCACGAAATTCTTCTGGTGATTGACGGCAACACCGGCCAGAACGCGCTGAGCCAGGTCAAGGCTTTTGATGACATCCTGCAACTGACCGGTCTGATCGTGACCAAGCTTGACGGCACGGCCAAGGGCGGTGTGCTCGCGGCGATTGCACTCTGGGCGCACGAGCGCGTCAAAACCTCGCCGGGGCTCAAGCCCGTGCCGGTGTATTTCATCGGTGTTGGCGAAAAACTCGAAGACCTCGAAACCTTCAACGCGCGCGAGTTTTCCCAAGCCCTGCTGGCCTGAGTCAGACTTGGCCCAGGCCCATCAGCAACACGCCGGCCACCACCAGAGCGACGATAAACACCGTTTCGCCCAGCAGCAAGGCCACCGGCTTCCAGCCCAGCTTCAGCAGGTCCTGAAAGCTGGTCTTGACACCGGCCGCGGCAATCGCGGTGACCAACATCCAGCGCGAAGCGTCTCCCGCCACCCGCGTCATGTCGGGGGTGATGGTGCCCACACTTGCGAGCATGACCAGTACGATGAAGGCAAGCAAAAAGCCCGGGATCAGTGGCACCTCGGTGTCCGGCGTTTTGACGCCCGGATGCTTGCGGTAAAGCACTGCGATCACCAGCACCACCGGCATCAGCAGCATCACCCGAAACAGCTTGACCAGCGTCGCGGTGTCACCGGCCTGCGGGCCCAGCATCATGCCTGCGGCTACCACCTGCGCCACGTCATGAATGGAGCCGCCAAGCACGATGCCGGCCTGCGCCGGTGTCAAGCCGATGGCATTCAGGCTGAAGGGGTAGATCACCATGGCGACGGTGGACAGCACCGTCACGCCGACCACGGCCAGCAGGGTGAAACGTTCGTTCTCGCGGGTCTGCGGCAGCACCGATGAGACCGCCAGCGCAGCCGACGCGCCGCAGATGGCGACCGCACTGCCGGTCAACACCCCTTCGTCACGCGCGCAGCCCAGCCAGCGCGCCAGCAGCAGGCCAAAAACGATGGTCAGCACCACCGCCAGCACCATCAGCATTGCCGTCTGCAGGCCAAGCTCGGCCACTTGCCCAAAGGTGATGCGCGCACCCAGTAAAGCCACGCCGACCCGCAGCACCGTGCGGCCGCAAAAGTTGATGCCCTGGACCACGCGCGGATCGCCATTGAGAAAATGGAAGGCCAGGCCGATCAGCAGCGCATACAGCAGCTGCGGGCCGCCATAGTGCTCTGACACAAAAGTGGCCGCGAGAGCGATCACCCCACACACCAGCACGCCGGGAAAATGCGCACCTATTTGCGTGCGCCAGCGGCCAATGACCCTCCCCGGGCTCATGACGTCTTTGGCAACATGCTGACGTAGTCATGTGCCTGTGTGTTGATGGTCGAGACGCGGTACTCCACGGGGCGGTCGCCAAAGGTCAGCGCCATCCGGTGCACTTCCATCACCGGCGTGCCTGCCGGCAGGCCCAGTACACGCGCTACCGCACTGCCCGCCGCGACCGCGCGGGCGCGTTCCTGCGCGCGCAACACGGTGATGCCGAAGTCGGTCTGAAACAGCGCGTAAATGGTGCTGGGCCGCCCGGAAAACCGCTTCTCGGTGAGATGGCGGAACATGGCTGCGGACAAGGTCAACCGGTCATGCAGCACCACACGACCACGCAGCGCCAGCTTGTTTTCTATCCGGAACACGGCTTCACCGGGCTTGATGCGCAGGGCCTTCGCCTCGGCCTCATCGGCGTGCTCGCGCGCAAAGGCGATGCAATCAATGTCCGGAAAAACCTGCTCCTGGGGCATGTCATCTTCCGGGTCCCAGCGCGGCTCCACATGAAAGAACTGGAACATGAAACGCGCGCGATTGTGCGGCGCGACAAAGGTCCCCTTGCCCTGGCGGCGCACCAGCACATGTTCATGCACCAGCTCGTCCACTGCATGGCGCAGGGTACCGATGCTGACCTGCAGGGCCAGGGCCAGCGTGGCTTCGCTGGGCAGGGGCCTTCCCGGCCCGTAGTGGCCGTCTTCAATGATTTTCTGCAGTTCTCGCTTGACCTGGCGATACAGCGGCAGCGAATCATCTGCCGCCGCCACTTTCGGGAGAACGGATTTTTTGTTGGTCTGCACTTCGCCATTTGAACATCGCGCTCAGGTCCAGTACAAGTCATTTATATGAGTTGATTGACAGGCTCTTCCGGTGGCCTAGACTGAGGACTCGATTCAACTATGTCCTCGGGGAAACAATGATTCATTTTGTATTGCATGACGCCAGAGACACCGTGGCGGTGGTGGTGGTGGAAGGTGTGAAGTCGGGCATGGACATGACCGGCTGGATCATGGATGAAGACCGCATGATCGATGTGAAAGCGCAGCAGGACATTCCCATCGGCCACAAGGTGGCACTCAAGGACATGGCCACCGGCGACACCGTCTGGAAATACGGCATCGACATGGGCAAGGTCGTGGCCGACATCAAGGCCGGCCAGCACGCGCACGTACACAACATCAAGACAAAACGCTGGTGACCCCCCGAAGCGGCCTGCGGCCGCCTGCCACCAGGGTGGGCATCGCCAGTGGCCTGGGTCTTTGCACGCGAAGGCGAAGCGGTCACGCTGGGTCAGATCCACGGCGATCACTGAAAAATAATTCATCAAGGAACATGCCATGTCAGTCATCGATAAAAACACCACTTTCCTCGGCTACCGCCGCGAAAACGGCCGGGTCGGCGTGCGCAACCACGTGATCATTCTCCCGCTGGACGACCTGTCCAATGCCGCGGCCGAGGCCGTGGCCCACAACATCAAGGGCGCAATGGCGATTCCGCACCCCTACGGCCGGCTACAGTTCGGTGCCGACCTGGAATTGCATTTCCGCACACTGATCGGCGCGGGCTGCAACCCCAACGTCGCCGCCGTCGTGGTCATCGGCATTGAGGACAGCTGGACCAAGAAGGTGGTGGACGGTATCGCCACGACCGGCAAGCCGGTGACGGGCTTCGGCATCGAAGGCCATGGCGACCACGAGACCATCATGCGTGCCTCCAAAGCGGCACGCGAATATGTGCAGTGGGCCAGCGAAAAGCAGCGCGAGGTCTGCCCGATCTCTGACCTCTGGGTTTCCACCAAGTGCGGCGAGTCAGACACCACCTCCGGCTGCGGCGCCAACCCGACCGTTGGCAACGCCTTCGACAAGCTGCACCCGCTGGGCAACCACCTGTGTTTCGGCGAAACCTCCGAAATCACCGGCGGGGAAAAAATCGTTGCCGACCGCTGCGCCAACGATGCCGTGCGCGAGCGCTTCATGTTCATGTTTGATCGCTACCAGGCCATGATTGACCGCCACAAGACCAGCGACCTGTCGGACTCGCAGCCTACTAAGGGCAACATCGCGGGTGGCCTGACCACCATCGAGGAAAAAGCGCTTGGCAACATCCAGAAAATCGGCAAGAAATGCACGGTGGACGGCGTCATTGACAAGGCCGAGATGCCCACCCACCCGGGGCTGTGGTTCATGGACTCGTCGAGCGCTGCCGCCGAAATGGTCACGTTGTGCGCCGCTTCCGGCTACGCCGTGCACTTCTTTCCCACCGGCCAGGGTAATGTGATCGGCAATGCGATTGTCCCGGTGATCAAGATCTGCTCCAACCCGCGCACAGTGCGTCTGATGAGCGAACACATCGATGTGGACACCTCCGGGCTGCTGCAGCGCGAGATCACGCTGGACCAGGCGGGTGACAAGCTGCTGGAAAGCATGTTGCGCACGGCAAACGGCCGCTTGACGGCGGCTGAGGCACTGGGACATCGCGAGTTTGTACTGACACGCCTGTTCGAATCCGCCTGAATATGGCCCCCACGCTTGTCGCTTCGCGGGCCGCCGGCAGTGCGCTGACCCATTCGCGGGGGGAAAGGGCTGATTTTTCTTGGGGCGGCCCGGCGGAAAATTGCCCAGCCTTTACACCTGTCCAGGAGAGGTCGTGACGGCGCGGGCACGCATTGTCATCAGCGAGTTCATGGACGAGCGCGCCGTGGCGCAGCTGGCCGCCGACCACGACGTCCTCTACGACCCTGTGCTGGTAGATGACATGCCGCGTCTGATGACCGAGGCGCAGCGCGCCGAAGTGCTGATCGTGCGCAACCGCACGCAGGTGCGAAACGCCCTGCTTTCGGCCTTGGGGCGCTGCAAGGTAGTGGGCCGGCTCGGCGTGGGACTGGACAACATCGATGTGGCCGGCTGCGAGGCCAGGCGCATGCGCGTGATCCCGGCCAGTGGCGCCAACGCGCTCAGCGTGGCCGAATACGTCCTCGCCAGCGCGATGATGCTGCTCCGCGCCGCTTATGCGTCCACCCCGGCGGTGGCAGCAGGACTGTGGCCACGCGTCCCCTTGAGCGAGGGGCGCGAGACGGCCGGCCAGACCTTGGGCATCATCGGTTTCGGCGTCATCGGCCAGACCACCGCCCGTCTGGCGCAAGCCTTGGGCATGAAGGTCGTCGCCTTCGACGCCATGCTGGCCAGGGATGCGCCTGCGTTTGCCCAAGCGGGTGTGCAGGCCGTAGGCTTGAATGAGCTGGTGGCCAACGCGGACGTAGTGACACTGCACGTGCCGCTGGTGGACACGACGCGCGGCCTGTTCAACGCTGCCCGAATCGCGACGATGAAACCGGGCGCCATCCTGATCAACACCTCGCGCGGCCACATCGTGGACCTGGCGGCTGTGGCGGTCGCCCTGCGCGCCGGGCGACTGGGCGGCGCAGCCATCGATGTGTTTGACGTGGAGCCGCTGCAGCCCAGCGCGATGCTGCAGGATTGTCCACGGCTGTTGCTGACGCCACATGTGTCCGGCCTCAGCCGTCAGGCCAATGAGCGGGTCTCGTTCATGATCGCCGACAAAATTCTGGAAAGCCTGAAGTAATGTCTCACCTGTCGATGGAAGAAGCGCGCATGCTGGTCACACGCGCACTGTGCAAGGCCGGCGCCGGCGAGGCCATGGCGGCCAGCACGGCCCTGGCCTTGGTCCGGGCCGAGGCGCAAGGCCTGGCCTCGCACGGCCTGAGCCGCGTGGCGCAGTACGCCACGCATTTGCGCAACGGCCGGGCCGACGGTCATGCACAGGCGGTGATCGCCCGCCACAAAGGCGCAGCCCTGCTGGTCGATGCAAACCAAGGCCTGGCCTTTCCCGCCTGCGATCTGGCGGTGGCCACCGCGATCACCACGGCCCAATCACTGGGTGTGTGTTTTGCCGGCGTCACCAACAGCCACCACTGCGGCGTACTGGTGGATCACTTGCGCGCCGTGGCTGACGCCGGCATGGTCGGCCTGGGCTTTGCCAATTCGCCGGCGGCCATGCCGGCAGCGGGCGGCAAACACCCGATTTTCGGCACCAACCCGGTGGCGGCGGCCTTTCCGCGTCGCAACGCCGACCCGCTGATGATCGACCTGTCGCTCAGCGAAGTCGCGCGCGGCAAGGTGATGCTGGCGGCGAAGGAAGGCCGTCCCATTCCCCTGGGCTGGGCGCTGGACAGCAAGGGCCAGCCGACCACCGATGCGCAGGCCGGGCTGGCCGGCTCCATGCTGCCCCTGGGCGCCGTCAGCAGCCCCAAGGGCTCCATGCTGGCGCTGATCGTCGAGCTGCTGGTGACCGCCGTCATCGGTGCCCAGTTCGGCTTCGAAGCCTCGTCGTTTTTCGTCGATGAAGGTGATGCGCCACGCATCGGCCAGGCCTTTGTGGTGATAGACCCCGGGGCGCTGGCTGGCCGGGAGGTGTATGAGGACCGCATGGAAACCCTGATCGCCGAGATGCTGCTCGACGACGGGGTGCGCCTGGCGGGCGCGCGCAGGACAGGCCTGGAGCAACAGGCAACGCAATCTGGGCTGACGATTCCGGAGGCCCTGAAAAACCAGCTCGAAATGCTGGCGGCATAAGCTGGTCGGTGGTGACGCATTCTGCGAGGGCAGGCGTGCATGGACAGGCTTCAACCTGAAAAAGAGGAGACAGACATGAAACGTCGAGACATCGTTGGCGCATCCGCCGCCGGGGCCATGCTGGCCTCGGTCCCGTCCTGGGCCCAGGCGCAGCCCTTTCCGAAACCTGGCAGCACCCTCAAATACGTCGTGCCTTTTGCGCCCGGCGGCCTGACCGACATGATGGCGCGCACCGTGGCGCAAAAACTCACCGAAGCCTGGAAAGTCCCGGTGGTGGTCGAGAACAAGGCCGGCGGCAATGCGCAGATCGGCGCCGAGCAGGTCGCCAAATCGGCGCCCGACGGCAGCAGCCTGCTGGCCATCACGCTGACCCATGCGGCCAATGTGGCGCTGTTCCCGAATGCGCCCTACAGCTTCACCAAAGATCTGCGCCCGGTCGCGCTGCTGGCCGGTTCTCCCATGCTGGTGGTGGTGCCGGCCGGCAGCCCCATCAAGGACTTCAAGGACCTGATCGCCGTGTCGAAAACAAAGCAGCTCAACGCCGGCTCCAGCGGCAACGGCACACCGCCGCACCTGACCATGGCGCTGTTCAACGACCTGAACAAGACGCAGATGACGCATGTCCCGTACAAGGGTGGCGCACCCTCCATGACCGACCTGATCGGCGGACAGCTCGATGTGATCTTCTCCAACTTTCCGGAGTCGATTGCCCACGTCAAGGGTGGCAAGCTGCGCGCCCTGGCCATCTGCAGCCTGAGCCGCCATCCCATGGTCCCGGACGTGCCGACGGCCATGGAGGCGGGCATGCCGGGACTGTTTGTTGAAAACTGGACCGGCGCGATGATCCAGGCCAAAACGCCGGACGCCATCGTGGACCTCTATTCGCGCGAAATGATCAAGATCATGTTCAGCGCCGAGGTCGAGGAACGCGCGCGCCTGCAGGGCTTCCGCGTCACAAGCAAAGGCGCGGACGAGTTCGGGGCGTTCCTCAAAAGCGAGATCGACCGCTGGAGCCGCATCATCCGCACTGCCAGGATTACCGCCAGCTGAAGCGTCACCCAGGCGTCAGAGGGCGGGCCGCAAACCGTGATTCCCCTGATGACCTGTTGCAGCGGAATGCCTTAAAGTGATTCTGATGCCGGATTCCTTCCGGCGCTGGAGAGCATCATGACAATCAGCGCTTCCCCCGACTCCGCCGGCGTGCGCCGCGTGGACCAGTTGCTGGCGCATTACGAGGAAAGCCACCGCAACCCGGCAAACGAAATCATTCATTTCATCGCCATCCCCCTCATCATGCTGAGCTTGGTCGGCATGATGTTTGCCCTGCATCCCTATGTGGCCTATGCCTTCATCGCGGCGAGCATGGTGTATTACGTGCGCTTGTCGCTGGCGTTTCTGGTGACCATGCTGCTGTGGTCGGCGCTCAGCGTGGCAGTGCTGTTTGCCATGGGTTCGCTGGTGTTGGAGCTGTCGGTCGCGATTTTTGTCGGCGCCTGGATACTGCAATTCATCGGCCACAAGCTGGAAGGCAAGAAACCGTCGTTTTTCGAGGACATCCAGTACCTGTGGGTGGGCCCGCTGTTTGTGCTGAGCAAGCTTTTCACCAAACTGGGCCTGCGCTGGTAACTTGAAGTGCAACCATTGGCCCGCATCTGGTTCCAACTGGTTTTAACGGGAACCCACACTTGCCCTCCTTCATCAGCAGCTTTCTGCGTTTTGTCCTGCGTCTGGTTCTCTGGGTGTTTGCGGCGGTGTTTGCCGTGAGCCTGCTGGCTGCGGCCCTGGTCGTGATGACCCTGGGCCTGCTCAAGGCCCTGATCACTGGCAAAAAACCCCAACCCATGGTGTTCGGGCGCTTCCAGAAATTTTCACCTGACTCCTTCTGGACGCGCCCCGGCGCCCCAGGCAGCACGGCGGCGCGCGACGCCGAAGTGGTCGATGTGGAAGTCCGCGAAATACGCGGCGACAAACGCCTGCCCTGACCTCAAGCGCCTGCTCCCCGCCTCGTCCGGCGGATACGCTGCAGCCGCTTGCCCGCGCAAGAGCCCCTGTTCGGCCGCCTGCAATGTGGTTGCTCTCCTACATGAGCGGCGGGAACCAAGGCGCAGGATAAAGTACCAATAGAAGTGACTCAGGGTTTACTCGTATAGCCTGACCCTATGCAACGTCATTGAACCTATTGTTTAGCACTCTCTCTAACAGAGTGCTAATATTTGACTTCAGAAAAGGAGTTTTGCCTCATGTCCTATGCACTTTCCCCCAAAGTGACACCCGCCAGCTCGGCCTTGGCGAGCGCCAATCCGTGGTCGCTGCTGCCGCCTCTGGGCAATCTGGACGCTTACATTTCTGCGGTCAACCGCCTACCCATGCTGACTCTGGAGCAGGAGCAGGAGTTCGCGCGCAGCCTGAAGGACAACAACGACCTTGACGCTGCCGGGAAGTTGGTGCTCTCTCACTTGCGCCTGGTCGTGGCGACTTCCCGTAAATACCTGGGTTACGGCCTGCCCCACGCCGACCTGATCCAGGAAGGCAATATCGGCCTCATGAAGGCGGTCAAACGCTTCGATCCGGACCAGGGGGTACGTTTGGTCAGCTATGCGTTGCACTGGATCAAGGCCGAGATGCACGAGTACATCCTGAAGAACTGGCGCATGGTCAAGGTGGCGACCACCAAAGCCCAGCGCAAGCTGTTTTTCAACCTGCGCTCCATGAAGCAGGGCTTCAAGGACGACGCCGATGTGGCGACGCACCGGGACACCCTGACCGAAGACCAGATCAGCTCGATGGCGAAAACCCTCAACGTCAAACGCGAGGAAGTCATCGAGATGGAGCAGCGCATGTCGGGCGGCGACGTGCTGCTCGATCCCAGCCCGAGTGATGACGGTGAAGACGCCTTCGGCCCGATTGCCTACCTGTCTGATGCGACACAGGAGCCGACGCAGCTGATGGAGTCGCGCCAGCGCGATTACCTGGCCAGCGACGGCATCACGACGGCGCTGGAAGGCCTGGATGACCGTTCACGCCGCATCGTCGAGGAACGCTGGCTCAAGGTCAACGACGACGGCTCAGGCGGCATGACGCTGCACGACTTGGCGGCCGAGTACAAGGTCAGCGCGGAGCGTATCCGCCAGATCGAGGTGGCGGCCATGAAAAAAATGAAGAAGGTCCTGGCCGCTTATGCCTGAGCGAGCCTGACTCCTTGCCCGTGATGCCGCGACAGCGGCCATCGCGCAAAGCCTGCATTCGACCATCGTCTGCAGGCTTTTTTTTGCCCGCAGGAAGGACTTAATGGCCCTTGAGCAGCAGCTTGACGTCGCCCGCCAGGGCCGGCGCGCCGCTGCCGTAGCGGCTGTACAGTCGCACCCGGCCCTGCGGGTCGAACACATAACTCCCGGCGGAATGGTCCAGCGTATAGCTGCCCGGCGTCTTGCCCTCGACCTTCTTGTAGAAAATCTTGAAGTCTTTGGCCACCTGCGGCAACTTGTCGAGGTCCGGGCGCAGCGCCAGAAAGCCCGGATCGAAATTGGCCATGTAGGCTTTCAGCACCTCGGGCGTGTCGCGCTCCGGGTCCAGCGAAACGAACAGCCCCTGCAGGCGGCCACCGTCGGCGCCCAGCATTTTTTTGATCTCGGCCAGCTCGGCCATCGAGGTCGGGCAGACATCTGGGCACTGGGTGAAGCCGAAGAAAATGACGACCACCTTGCCGGCGAAGTCCTTGATGCTGCGCATCTGGCCGTTGTGGTCGGTCAGCGCAAAGTCCTTCGCGTAGTCAGCGCCGGTGATGTCGATGCTGGCAAACTGCGGTTTGGCATCGGTACAGCCAGAAATCAGGCCAAAAAAGCCGCCAGCCCCCGTCAACAAAGCGCCACCAGCTATCAACTTGATAGCATTCCTTTTGCCGGAAGAAATCGGAGAGAGGCTCATACGAGGTAGTGGTCCAGCAGCAGTGCCGCAAACAGGGCGGAGAGGTGAATCAGTGAAAAGCGGAAGGTCTTGCGAGCCAGCGCGTCGGAATAGTTGCGCCACAGCCGCCAGGCGTACCAGCTGAACCCGAAACTCAAGACAATGGCCGCGGCCAGGTAGAGCCAGCCACTCATCTTGAAAACAAAGGGCATCAGGCAGGCGGCAAATAGCACCAGCGTATAGAGAAAGACCTGCAGGCGCGTGAACTCGTTGCCGTGGGTCACCGGCAACATGGGCAGGCCGGACTTGCGGTAATCCTCCACCCGGTACAGCGCCAGCGCCCAGAAATGCGGCGGCGTCCACAGGAAGATGATCAGGAACAAAATCAACGCCTCGGGCGCCACGTTGCCCGTCATCGCGGCCCATCCCAGTACGGGCGGCATGGCGCCGGATGCGCCGCCGATCACGATGTTTTGCGGCGTCAGCGGCTTCAGGATGACGGTGTAGACCACCGCATAACCGACAAAGGTCGCAAACGTCAGCCACATGGTCAGCGGATTCACCCACACATACAGGATCACCGAGCCGCCGGCGCACAGCACGCTGGAAAACGCCAGCGTCAACGGGTTGCTGATCTGCCCCTGCGCCGTGGCGCGCCAGGCCGTGCGTTTCATTTTCGAATCAATCTGCTGCTCCACCAGGCAGTTGAAGGCCGCGGCTGCGCCCGCCACCAGCCAGATGCCGACACAGGCGATCAGGGCCAGCCTGATCTCTGCCCAGCCCGGTACGCCGGGCACCGCCAGCACCATGCCGATCAACGCGCAAAACACGATGAGTTGCACCACGCGCGGCTTGGTCAGCGCATAGAACTGCGCGAACTTCGACGGCACAAAAGCCGGGATCGCCACGGAGGCAGAGGAATCTGAGGGGTTCATAAGGAGGAAGCCCTCAATTTTGCCGCAGTTGCGGGGTGCGGCACCCGCCTGCTGGAAAAAAGCGCCCCGGTCAGCACCACCGCCAGTGCCGCTGCACCGCCGGTGTGTGACACCGCAGCGACCAACGGCCAGCCGAGCACCACATTGCTCAGGCCGGTGGCGAACTGCCACAGCGCCAGACCGGCCGTCCAGTTGCCATAAGAACGCATCGCGGGAATGCGCCTGAGCTGCCAGGCCAGCGCCAGCAAGGCGGTAAACACCACATAAGCAGCGATCCGGTGCACATAGTGAATCGCCGTCAGCGCCTGAAAGCTGATGTTGTCGCCGTCCCGCCCGACACCCAGATGACGCCAGAGCGTGAAGCCCTCGCGGAAATCCATGGCCGGCCAGAAGCTGCCCTGGCAGGCCGGAAACTCGTTGCAGGCCAGCACCGCATAGTTGGTGCTGACCCAGCCGCCCAGGGCGATCTGCAGCCACAGCAGCACAAAGGTCGCCACCAGCAAAATCCGGACACCGCTGGACAACACCGCCGGTCGCGTCGCCTCGTGGGCCTGCGCATACCGCACCGCCTGCGCCTGCAACAAGGCCAGCAGGATCAGCCCGCCCAGCAAATGCAGGGTCACGATCAGCGGAAACAGCTTCATGGTGACCGTCAGTGCGCCGAAAGCGCCCTGGATGCAGACCCAGACCAGGGTTGCCAGCGGCCACCACACAGAAATAACGCCCCCACACTCTTCACTGCGTGTAAGTCGCTGCCCCCCGGGGGGGCCGCTGCGCCTGCGGCCCGGCAAAGCCGGTTCCGCGGCCCCGGCTGGCCTGGAGCCCTTCTGCGCACGGCGTGCAAGCCAGGTTGCCACCGCCAGTGTCAGGATCAATACACCCACGCCGGTGGCCAGGTAGCGGTGGATCATTTCTATCCAGGCCTTGGAATGGGTCACCGGCCCGGTGGGCATGGCCGCCTGCGCCTCACTGATCGGCTGGGCGGCGCCCACGGGGCTGGCGTGGCCGTAACAGCCCGGCCAATCGGGGCACCCCAGGCCCGAATCGGTCAGCCGCGTGAAGGCGCCAAACAACACCAGGTCGAAGGTCAGGAACAGCGTCAGCAGGGTCAGTACACGCAGGCGCCGCGCCATCGGCTGGTTTTTGTTGCGCAGCCAGACCCAGGCCAGCGGGCCCAGCGCCAGCACCAGGCCCATGCCCATCAGGCGCAGCGTCGGGCTGAGGTTGTAGAGATCGGTCACGGCGCTCCCACGGTCGCGCACTTCGTGTCGCTGCCTGCCCCCCGAGGGGGCCGCCCGCCTGCGGCCCGGCAAAGCCGGTTCCGCGGCTCGAACTGGCAAAAACGAGGATGTGTCGTGCCCGGCTTCTGCAAGCGGGGGCCGCGGGTCTGGCTCTGCCAGCCCGCAGGCGCAGCGGCCCCCCCGGGGGGCAGCGCATTACACGCAGCCGAAGGCGCAGTGAAAAGCGTGGGGGTCATATCTAGCGGCCTGCTTTATCCCAGGAGTTGGAAGCACGCAACAGGCGCTCCAGATCGCGCTTGGCCTGCGCCGCGCCGGCAGCGTCCATGTTGGCCGGGAAACGCATCATCCAGTTGCCAATCGGGTCCACCACATACACGTGGTCCGCGAGCTTGTGCCCCTCTGCGGGCCGCAGCCACTGCTCCAGACCCGCCACACGCAGTACGGTGGCCCCTTGCAGGGCGGTGTTGAGTGCCGACGGGATCGCCGCCTCATCGCTGACCAGCCAGACGCGGTCCAGCCGGTCTTTTTCGCGGCCCAGCGATTCGCGCAACTGGCGCTGGAAATACAGGTGCTGCTGGCAGACAGTGTCGCAGGCCCCGCCGGCCACACTGACCAACAGCCACTGCCCCTTGAGCGCGGGCAATTCGATACGCTGGCCCTCAGGCGACACGGCGGCCAGCGCCGGCAGCGGCCGCTGCGGATCGACCAGCTCGCCGTAATTGCGCCGTCCTTCCGGACGGATCACGTAGTAGGTGAAGTAGGAGGCAATCACCGGTGCGGCACACACCAACAGCACGGCCAGCATTTTCCAGCGACCCCTTCGCGTGTCGGGCCGCGCCATCGCAGCGGCCGCACCGGCCTGCGGCAGGCTGTGCACGGTCAGGTCCAGTGGCTGGTCACGGCCGGCTGGCACGGGGGAGGGAGGCTGGGAAGGAGTCACGTTGAATCGCCATCGGAAACAGAAGAAGGGACAGAAGACCTGCGACGCGGAAGCAGCAGCTGGAACCAGACATACAGACCGACCAGCAAGGCGCACAGCGCAAACCACTGGAAGGCATAGCCGTAATGCTTGTCGACGCCGGTATTGGGCGCCGGCCAGTTGCGCAGCAAGCCCTCGCTGGCGGCGCCGGTCTGCAGCAAGGACACCGGGAGCAGCTGCAAACCGGTTTCGGCAGCAAAAGCCGTCAGGTCGAGATTTTGCCGGATGCGGCCTTGCGCTGCCCCGTCAAACTCATATAGCTTGGACGGTGGCGGGGCCATGCGTCCGCTGACGCTGACCACACCGTCGGGCGTCAGCACGGCGGGCAAGCGGGTGCGGTCGGTGAAGTCACGCAGCACCCAGCCGCGCTGTACCAGAACTGCCCGATCCGTGCCGGCAAGCAGCAGCGGCGTCATCACCCAGAAGCCGGACTTGCCGTCCATGGGCCGGTTGTCCAGGTAGACCGTGTGCGCAGCTTGCCAGTGGCCTTGCAGCGTGGCCTCGCGGTGCATCACATTTGCTACGTTTTTGATAGCTGCTAACACTTGTCCATCAAGGGCTGGAAGCCTTTTTTGTGCATCAATGGCAGCCTGCAGCGTCTGTTTCTGCGCGGCGCGGCGCATTTGCCACTGGCCCAGAGAAAAAGTCAGGGCGACCATCAGCACGGTCGCCAGCGTCAGCACCACAAAACGCGGCTGGAGCAGGCGTGGACTCATGCGCGGATAATCCGGTTCATGAATTACCTCGTTGCATTCGCGTTTTTGGCCATTCTCGCCAGCCTGGCCTCAGCGCTGTTTTTCATGCTGAAGGACGGCACGGGCGGCAAGGCGAAAACCAGCAACATGGCACGCGCGCTGGCATTTCGTGTCGGCTTTTCCATCGTGCTGTTCATCTGCATCCTGATCGCCTGGAAGATGGGTTATATCCAGCCTACCGGCATTCCGGCGGGCAAGTAAAAAAAGCGCCTCGCGGCGCTTTTCTTCTGGGGGGCCGGGTTACATCCAATACACAAGGATGTAGAGGCCGAGCCACACCACGTCCACAAAATGCCAGTACCAGGCCGCACCCTCGAAACCGAAGTGGCGGTCGGCTGTGAAGTGGCCGCTTTGCAGGCGCAGCGTGATGAACAGCAGCATCAACATGCCGACAAACACATGGAAGCCGTGGAAACCGGTCAGCATGAAGAAGGTCGAGCCGTAGACGCCGGAGCTCAGTTTCAGGTTCAGGTCACTGTAGGCGTGGAAATATTCATAACCCTGCACACACAGGAAAATGATGCCGAGCAGCACCGTCACCCACATGAAGGCGATGGTCTTGCCGCGGTGGTTTTCACGCAGCGCGTGGTGGGCAATCGTCAGCGTCACGCCCGAGGTCAGCAGCAACGCGGTGTTGATGGTCGGCAGCCAGAACGGGCCCATGGTGGTGAAGGGCTCGATGATGTCGGCGGGGGAGCCGGTCACGCCGGGGACGGAGCTGGGCCAGACCGCCTTGAAGTCAGGCCAGAGCAGCGCGTTTTCCAGGCTGCCCAGCGCAGGCAGTGAGTGGGAGCGCGCCCACCACAGCGCCGTGAAGAAGGCGCCGAAAAACATCACTTCCGAGAAGATGAACCAGCTCATGCTCCAGCGGTAGGACAACTCGATCTTGTGCCCGTACAGGCCGCCTTCGCTTTCGCGCGCCGCTGCGCGAAACCAGAAGAACAGCACCGTCAGCCACCAGACCATGCCAAAGGCCAGCGACCAGGCCCCCCAACCGGAGCCGTTGATCCACTGACCCGCACCCAGGATCACGAAGAACAGCCCGACAGCCGTCATCACCGGGTAAGCCGAGGGCGCCGGAACAAAATAATACGGGGTGCCTGTATGCGCTGCTGAAGACATTTCCAACTCCTGTTTTCGCTAAATTCTTGAAATCAATAGATCAAAGGCGTGGTGGCCTGCGGCCTACTTGCCAACCACCCAGGTCGCCAGAAGCATCAGGCTACCGACAAACACCAGCAGACCGACCAGCCCCACCACAACGATGTGCACCGGGTTGAGCTGCGCCACGTCCTGCTCGTAGTCACTGCGGGCACGCAGGCCGACAAAGGACCAGCCGACCGCCTTGACGGTGCGCCAGATCGAGCCCCTGCGCTGAGTCACCGGCGTGCTCACGCGCCCGACTCCACTCTGGAAGCCCGGTTAACAGCGGCCACCGGCGCCGCCGGCGTCTTGCCACCGACTTCGAAGAAGGTATAGGACAGCGTGATGGTGGTCACGTCTTTGGACAGCTTGGGATCAATTACAAAGGCCACGGGCCACTGCTTTTTTTCGCCGGGCGCCAGCGTGTACTGGCTGAAGCAGAAACACTCGAGCTTGTTGAAATGTGAACCCGCCTGCATGGGCGCATAACTCGGAATCGCCTGGGCCGACATGGTGCGGTTCTGCACGTTCTGGAACTCATACATCACCGTGGCCAGTTCGCCCGGATGGACCTTGATCGAGCTGACCGCAGGCCTGAACATCCACGGACCGCGCGCATTGGCGTCAAACTCGACCGTGATGCTGCGGGTGGTGTCGACTTGCGTGTTGGCCGACATCTTCGGCGTGGCGCCGGGAATCTGCCGGTCACCGAGGGCCAGCACATTGATGCCGGTCATTTCGCAAATCGCCTTGTAGATGGGCACCAGCGCGTAACCGAAGCAGAACATGCCGAGCACAATCACGCCCAGCTTGCCCACCATGCGGAAATTTTCGCGCTTCAGGCCCATGTTTTACCCCCGGCCGAAGAACACAAGCTTGGCCATGAAGCCAAGAAAAAACACGACCGCAATCGAGGCCAGGGTCAGGCCAAGCCGCAGGTTGTTCTTTTTCTGTTCAGGTGTCATGGCGCGCATGGTCCGGTCTAGGGACGATTATCCGATCACCTTGGTCGCTGTGGCGTCCAGGCGCGGTGGTGTCTCGAAGGTATGGAAAGGCGCGGGCGATGGAACTTCCCACTCCAGGCCTTCGGCGCCGGCGCCGTCCGGATCATTCCAGGGGCGTTGCGGTGCTTTCTCGCCCTTGCCCATCATGGTCGGCAGGACGATGAACAAGAAGAAGTAGACCTGCGCGATGCCGAAGAAGAAGGCGCCGACGCTGGCGATCGCGTTGAAATCGGCGAACTGCATCGGGTAGTCGGCGTAGCGGCGCGGCATGCCAGCCAGACCCAGGAAGTGCATCGGGAAAAAGGTCACATTGAAGGAGATCAACGACCACCAGAAGTGAATCTTGCCTCGGCGTTCGTTGTACATCACACCGGTCCACTTGGGCGCCCAGTAGTAATAACCGGCGAACAGCGCATACAGGGATCCGGCCACCAGCACATAGTGGAAGTGGGCCACCACGTAGTAGGTGTCCTGCAGCTGGATGTCAATCGGCGCCACGGCCAGGATCAGGCCGGTAAACCCACCCATGGTAAACACAAAAATGAAGCCAACCGCAAACAACATGGGCGTCTCGAAGGTCATCGAGCCCTTCCACATGGTCGCGATCCAGTTAAAAATTTTCACACCGGTCGGCACCGCAATCAGCATGGTCGAGTACATGAAGAACAGCTGGCCAGTCACCGGCATGCCGGTGGTGAACATGTGGTGAGCCCACACGACAAAACTCAGGATGGCAATGGAGCCGGTGGCGTACACCATGGAGGCGTAGCCGAACAGACGCTTGCGTGCGAATGCCGGAATGATCTGGCTGACGATGCCGAAGGCCGGCAAGATCATGATGTATACCTCGGGGTGGCCGAAGAACCAGAAGATGTGCTGATACATCACCGGGTCGCCGCCGCCGGCGGGGTTGAAGAAGCTGGTGCCGAAGTGGCGGTCCGTCAGCGTCATGGTGATGGCGCCGGCCAGAACAGGCATCACGGCGATCAGCAGGTAAGCGGTGATCAGCCAAGTCCAGCAGAACATCGGCATCTTCATCAGGGTCATGCCGGGAGCGCGCATGTTGAGGATGGTCACGATGATGTTGATCGACCCCATGATGGACGAGGCACCCAGGATGTGCAGGGCAAAAATGCCGGCATCCATTGAGGGGCCCATCTGCAGGGTCAGTGGCGCGTACAGCGTCCAGCCGGCTGCGGGGGCGCCGCCGGGCATGAAGAAGGAGCCAACAATCATCAGGCCGGCAGGAATCAGCAGCCAGAAGCTGAAGTTGTTCATGCGCGCAAACGCCATGTCGGCCGCGCCGATCTGCAGCGGGATCATCCAGTTCGCGAAGCCGACAAAAGCCGGCATGATCGCGCCGAACACCATGATCAGGCCGTGCATGGTGGTGAGTTGGTTGAACAGCTCCGGGTTCACCAGTTGCAGGCCGGGCTGAAACAGCTCTGCACGGATACCTAGCGCCAGCATACCGCCCACCATAAACATGGCAAAGCTGAACAACAGGTACAGCGTACCGATATCCTTGTGGTTGGTCGCGAAGACCCATCGGCGCCAGCCCGTTGGGGCGTGGTCGTGGTCGTCATGCGCGTGATCATGATGGTCGAGAACTGCACTCATCTTGGCTTCCTTTGGTGGCTTGTGCCTGTAGCTTTGTCTTTGCGGCTGACCGGGGGTCGAGCCTGAATCTGAAAAAGTGTCTTACTTGCGTGCGGCCTGGAATTCCGCAGGCTGCACAATCTGGCCGGTCTGGTTGGACCAGCTGTTTTTGGTGTAGGTCGCAACGGCGGCGAGATCGGTGTCGCTCAGTGTCTTCCACGGCGGCATGGCACCACCGGCTGCGCCATTGAGCAGGATGGCGATCTGTTTGCCGTGGTCCTTGTCAGCCACGAGGGCCGAGCCGTCCAACGCCTTGATCGGGCCGGCGCCCTTGCCGGTCGCCTGGTGGCAGGCAGCGCAATTGGCGGCATAGACCTTCTCGCCGCGAGCCTTCAACTCGGGCAAAGCCCAGACCTTGGAAGGATCGTCAGCTTTCGCGGCGGCTTCCTTGACCTTGACGCCCACCCACTTGCTGTAGTCCTCGGCAGACAGGACCTTGACATGGATGGGCATGTAAGCGTGTTCCTTGCCGCACAACTCGGCACACTGGCCATAGAAGTCGCCAGTTTTTTCAGCACGGAACCAGGTGTCACGCACAAAGCCGGGGATCGCGTCCTGCTTGATGCCGAAAGCCGGCACCATGAAGGCGTGGATCACATCGTTGGCAGTCGTGATGATGCGGATTTTGCGGTCCACCGGCACCACCAGCGGGTTGTCGACCTTGAGCAGGTAGTCATCGACGCCCTGCCCCTTGGCTGGGCCGCCCTTGTTGGACATTTCGCGGTGCGTGCTGTCCAGCGTTGACACAAAGCCGATGCCTTCGCCCTCGCCCTTGATGTAGTCGTAACCCCATTTCCACTGCATGCCGGTGGCCTTGATGGTCAGATCGGCGCTGGTGGTGTCCTTGGAGGCAACCAGCACCTTGGTGGCTGGCAGCGCCATCAATATGACGATGACGAAGGGAACAATGGTCCAGATGATCTCGACTGTGGTGGACTCATGGAAGTTCGCCGACTTGTGGCCCACCGACTTGCGGTGCTTCCAGATGGAATAAAACATCACGCCGAACACCGCCAGGAAAATCACCAGGCAGATGATCATCATGAACCAGTGCAGCCACTGCTGCTCTTCGGCGATCTTGGTCACAGCAGGATGCAGGTTGAGCTGATTCACGGCCGGGCCGCCCGGCAAATCGTTGACCGCATGGGCGGCCGTGCTGACCCAGACGCCCATCAGGGCTGCAGCGGTGGCAAGCCCGGAACCGGCTTTCGCAGCCACTGACATCAAACCCCGGCCTGCGTGCTTCATTCCCGATCCTATCGTTGTACGTGCGTTCATCGTGATCACTTTTATTGCCTCAATTACCGACTGATTAAGCAGCTGATTATAAAGTTAGCCATGTGGCCCACTGCATCAGCCCTCCACTTCACGCCCTGCTTCCGGCTCCGTCTCAGCATCCGCGCAAGGCGTGGCGGATCTCGCGGGCCAATGCCGGCCTCAAGTCGGGACGCACATGTCGCCCCACACTGACCGACCTGCCCTGCCCCGATACTTCGATCAGCGAGCCGTCACCACACCTGGGCTCAACACGCACCCACTGCCGGTTGAATTCCGCACGCTCCAAGCGCCCCGCGCTTTCGAGTTCAACCACCAGATGCCCGCCCTGCAACACGATGCGCTCCCCGTCCGTGGCATGCCGGGCATAGGCAGAAAAGGCCGCCCCAACCACCAGCAATTCCAGGCACGCAAATGGCATCACCAGAGTCGCACCCTGGGACCAGAAGAACCCTGCAATACCCAGCGACAGCACGCACAGCGACACGTACAGCCACACCAGCTGCGCCGGTGTGACCGAGCAATTGCGCTTGAGAAGCCATTGGACCGCCGGCTGGCCCTGACCGTCCTGGCCGGAAGCCGTGGCGAAACGAAAAGCCGGAGAGACGTGCGGCACGGGGCAAGACTCAAAAAATGGCGCCGATCAAACACTTTCGGCCGCGGGTGCGTGGGAACATACCCAAAAATTGTGTCTGGATTGTAGCCGGGTTTACCCCGTGCAAAGCCATGGGGGGACAGGCCAGCCCTCCCCTCAGGGTCGATGCCGAGAACCCTGCAACATCGCACGCATGTCCGCCACGGAAACCGCGCTCATGGCACTGACTTTGACCTTGGGCTGCGCCTTCATCGCATGCCCGTAGATGATTTCAAAGGTCAATTCCAGGCGGCCATCCGCGTCGCGCGGCAAGCGCGCGTCCAGCGCCTGCAGCAGGCGGGCTTTCCAGGCACGGCTGCGCAGTGCCGGAAACCGCAGCGGGTGAAAATTGCGCCCAAGTTCGCGCAACTCCTGCAACAGCCGCTCGGGTGTTTCAAAGGTCAGCGTGATGCGCTCCATGTCCATCACCGGCTCCGCAAAACCGGCCTGCACCAGCATGTCGCCCCAGTCGTGCATGTCGGTCAGTTGGTGGCCGGCCGGCGGCCAGCCGAGTGCGGCGTAGATGTCACGCAACTCACGTGCGGTATCCGGCCCGAGGCAGGAAAACATCAGAAAGCCCCCCACCCGGATCGCCCGGTGCCACTCGGCGATCAGAACCTGCGGGTCGGCGGCCTCGTGCAGAGCCATGTTGGCCCAAAGCATGTCTGCGGTCCCCGGCGGCGGCGCGTCGAATCGCACGCCCGGGCCGGTCCAGCGCTTCGGATGCCACCAGGGAACCGCTATGCTTTTGATAGCTTCTCGCGCACGTCCCGCATGGGCTTCGAGCACAAAACACGTTGAATCTGGATAGCGGTCTGCGAGCCGGGCATGGGCCACCACACCGCCGCGCAGGGCGCCCCAGTGCAGCCAGGCTTGCGGTTGCAGCCGTATCCATTGCAGTCGGTCCAGCATGCGCTGCGCCACTTCCTCATGCAACCACGGCGAGGCAGCCGGCGCCACACGCTGCCAGCGCGCCGCGGCAGTCGGGTCGAGGGTGGGCGGGCGTTCTGTGGGCATGAGGGCTGGAAAACAATCGCCGAGTATATTGACACGATGTCGCTGCGCCTGCTTTATCCGGTTTCGCCGGCCTCGCTGCTGCGGTCAGTGGCCAGCCAGTGCGCTGTCTGCCACAGCTGGCCGGCACGCCGGGTGTGCGCCGCCTGCGTCAGCCGCTTCGGCCAGGTACACGCGCGCTGCATCAGCTGCGCGCTCACGCTCCCGGCCGCCCTGTCCAAGGGTCGCGGGCTGCCTTCACTGCGCTGCGCCGCCTGCGTGCGCCAGCCGCCGCCCCTGGACGCCTGTTTTGCGGCCGTGCCCTACGCCTATCCCTGGTCGGACCTGGTGGCCCGCTACAAGTTCGGCAACGACCCGGCCTGGGCGAACAACTTCGCCGCGCTGCTGCTGGAGGTTCCCGGGGTGCGCAACACGCTGCACGGCCTGCGTCCTGACGACTTGCTGATCCCCCTGCCGCTGTCGGCGCAGCGGCTGCAGTCGCGCGGCTTCAACCAGGCCTGGGAACTCGCCACGTCGCTGGCGCGGCAAAGCGGCACCCTGGCCCGGTCTGACGCCCGCCTGCTGCTGCGCATCCGGGACACCGCGCCGCAAGCGCGGCTCGGGCGCGAAGCCCGCCTGCGCAATCTTCAGGACGCCTTTGCCGTTGACCCCCTGCGGGTGGCGGACCTTCGCGGCCGCCGCGCCCTGCTGGTCGACGACGTGATGACCAGCGGCGCCTCCCTGTTTGCTGCCGCACAGGCCTTGCGTGAAGCCGGCGCAGCGACTGTGACTGCGATGGTTTTCGCCCGAACCGAATAGCCACTGTCGGCGGCGACAATCAGCCCATGTTCAACATTGTTCTGGTCGAGCCCGAAATCCCGCCCAACACGGGCAACGTGATCCGCCTTGCTGCGAACACCGGCTGCCGGCTGCACCTGATTGAGCCGCTGGGGTTTTCGATGGACGACAAACACATGCGGCGCGCCGGGCTGGATTACCACGAGTACGCCGAGCTCACGCGCCACGCCAACTGGGCCGCGTTTCTGACGGCGGCGCAGCCC
>NZ_JACDDD010000017.1:0-7592 GCF_013817205.1 Polaromonas sp. | reverse complement strand
GATCCGCTGCGCCTGTTTGCGCTGACCACTCATGGCACCCGCCGCGTGCATGACACGGCGTTTGCACCGGGCGACTGGCTGGTGTTTGGCTCGGAAACACGCGGATTGGCCCCGGAACTGCGCGGGACTTTTGCGCCCTCGCAGCGCCTGAAGCTGCCCATGCGGGAAGGGCAACGCAGCCTGAATTTATCGAACGCCGTGGCCGTGACCGTGTTCGAAGCGTGGCGGCAAAACGGCTTCGGCGTCCGGCTGTAAGCATTCTCGACGCCCAGTCTCGCAGCACCTGCACCAGGATGCCGCATGCCGGATGCTGCGCAACCGGCATGCGCGACAAAAGGTAAGGCTCGCCCTGTCCGGCGCCGCGCACACGCCCATGCCGGCGAGTTTTTACCTTTATCCGGGCAATATTGGCATTTTTGCAAGGGGATTTAAGGTCGGCGATTTACGAAAAATAGGTGAAAACCCTAGAATTGCTGTCTATACAACTTGCGTGTCGAGCACCGGCGCCAGGCTCCTGCAACACCTCGCTGGTCCCTATGACCGGCCGAGCATTCCTCCCGACCATGGTTATCTCCATTTTTGCCGCGCGGCAGCCTGCGCACTCCGCACCCCTGACGCTGGAACAGATCCGCCAGCGGATGTACCAGGCTGTGGCCGACTGCAAGGACATGAGCACCCAACGCGTCATCTACCGCATCAATGTGGCGGCCACACCTGCGGAACTGTGGCTGTTGCGCAGCGACCTGCACCAGTGCGTCGCCCGGGCGCACAACCAGGCCGAAGCCACCCTTCGCATCAATAATTTGCTCGATGCCTTTGCAGGCTGGGTGCCGTCGCGTCAGCTGCAGGCGATCTGATACGCCGCTCTCACGGATAGCGGCGGACCAGCGACTCGGCCACACATACCGGCTTGGCTGAACCTTCGCGTTCCACCAGGACTTCCCAGGTCATCTGCACCCCCTCGTCGGGAATCTGTTCGCAGGCCAGCAGTTTCATACGCGCGCGCAGGCGGCTGCCGACCGGCACCGGCGAGGTAAAACGCACCTTGTTCAGGCCGTAGTTAACGCCCATGCGGCTTTGCACGATCTCGAACGAGGATTCGAAAAACTTCGGCAGCAGGGACAGGGTCAGGAAGCCATGGGCAATCGGCGCGCCAAACGGCCCGACTTTGGCTTTTTCGGGATCGACATGGATCCACTGATGGTCGCCGGTGGCCTCGGCGAACAGATTGACCTGGGCTTGGGTGATGGTGAGCCAGTCGCTGACGGCGACTTCCTGGCCAACACAGGCCGCCAATTCGGAAAGGGTCTGGAAAGTTTTCATGCGTCCACTGTAAGGCCGCTGCACGCACCGGCTTGTCCAGCCAGTGACATCAACTCACTGCTCCAGCCAGCGGCAGATGCCGGCCCATTGCTCCAGGTCCTTTTCGAGGCGGCTGGGCGCCACGTCGAACAGCGTCAGGCCGCGCGCCGCCAGATGGATGTAGTTCTGCGTATCGCGCACATAACCAAGCACCGGCAGACCCAGGCCTTCGACAAAACTGCGCAGCTTGTCGGCAGCAATCGTGCGCGAATCCACCCGCATGCCAACGATGCCGACCTGCACCTTGCCGGCGCTGCGGTGTTCGGCGAGCTGGTCCAGAAAAGCCCGCGTGGCGAAGATGTCGAAGATGCTGGGCTGCAAGGGCACGATGACCTTGTCTGCCAGCTTGATCACGTCATTGAAGCGCCAGCCATGCAGGCCACCGGGCGTGTCGAGCACCACATGGGTCGTGCCCTTGGGCGGCTTGACGATCAGGTCCGCATTGACATCCCAGGTGGCGATGGGCCGGGCGGCCGCCGGGCGCAGCCCCAGCCACAGCCGCGACGACTGCTGGCGGTCCGCATCGCCGAGCATGACCGCATGGCCCTGACTGGCGAAATACCCCGCAACATTGGTGGCCAGCGTCGTTTTACCGACGCCACCCTTGGGATTGGCAATCACAACCACAGGCATGGATATCTCCCGATGTTTGAGCGCTATGGTAACGGCAGCCGCCCCGGACACCCACCGAGCAGCGCGCCCGCCTGTCGGCTCTTGTGGCCTTCAGCGCTATTTTTGCTGATAAAAATGGCTATCGGCCCATACGCCACGGTCGCAAGCAGCTCCGTTTTTTATAGCAGATTCAAAACGGGCTATTCGCAAAGGCACCCGCAACCCGCTCAAAAACCCCGCATCTCCTGTATTTGCTGCGCTTCGCGCCGACGGTTTTCGACCGCGCGCCGCTCCACGCAGATGGGATGCCTGGCAAACGCGGGCTTGGCACACTGTTCGTTCATGCATGACTGAAATGACAGCAGTATGCGGTTCTCGCAAGACTGGTTCGGACTGGAGGCCTGGGAAACAGCAGCAGGTTCAGGCGTTGCCGCCGTTTCTGGTGCCGGTTTCACAGGCGCAGCCTTGGGTGGTGCTACCTTGACTGCTGCCACAGGTGTTGCAGGTGCCACAGGTGGCGCAGGCAACACACGTTTCCCCCCGGCTCCCGCTACAGGGACCTCCGCCACCGCTGGGCCCGGCCGTGCGACTGCCCCCGGCTTGGGCTTGGCATCAGGCGCGGTGCCGGCAGCGGTGGCAGGCAACACAGACCCGGCGGGTGCTCCTTCAGCCGCGGGCGCAGGCGAGGCGGACCCTCCGCGGAACACCATGGCCATCACGATCAGCAGGGCCACACCGCAGGCTGTCGCCACAGACAGTAACCATTGCCGCACTGGCGGCTTCCCGGCCGATCCTGCCCCGGTGGCCGGAGCATCCGCAGCCCCACCTCCCGTTCCCATTCCGTTGGGACCGTTGACTACAGCCGAGGTAGCGGCAACGGGAGCCGCAGCCGACCCAGGTGCGACAGCAGGCACTTCTGCAGCCGGGGCAACGAGCTCCTGCAGACGGGTCCACTCTCCCCTGTCCTCTGCCGGCGCGGCCACGGTGATCGAGGCGGTCCCGGTGCCGCTCGCCGCGTCTTCGGCAACGTTGCCGCCCAGCTTCTTGAGTCGGCGGCGCGCCAGGTCCGCATAAATCCCCAAGGGGAAACGTTCAAGAAAACCCGCCAGGTCCTCGATGTCCTCGGAGTCCTTGATGTCCTTCCAGTAAACCAGCTCCAGCTCCTGGGTCACGGTCGAGCCGGTGTCGGTGCCCGACCCTAGCCGGACCGTCGAGCCGCCGGCGCGCGAACGCTGCAGGCCGGTATCCGTGGCATTGCCGGCGCGCCGGCCTGGCTGGCTGGCCGGCGGAACCACCGTCGGATCGGACGCCTGGCCCATCGCATCCTGCAGCGCCTGGGCAAACTCCTGCGCAGTGCCAAACCGCTGGTCGCGCTTTTTGGCCAGTGCCCGATCCAGCACCGCGTCGATGGCGGCTGGCAGCAGGGGGTTGGTTGTGCTGGGCGCGGCCGGCGTGTGGTTGACGATCTGCTGAATGATGGCGAAATCGGTGTCACCATCAAAGGGGCGCATGCCCGTCAACAACTGGTAGAGCACGATGCCCACGGCAAACAGGTCGGCCCTGGCGTCGATCGGCTGGCCCTGCACCTGCTCGGGTGACATGTATTTGAGCGTGCCGACCATGGACCCCTGGGTGCGCGTGGCTTCGCCGGAATCCTGGATGCGGGCCACGCCAAAGTCGGTCAGCTTGACCCGCCCGTCGGCCTCGATCAGCAGGTTGGCCGGCTTGACGTCGCGGTGCACGATGGCCTGGCGGTGCGCGTACTCCAGCGCCGACAGCAACTCGCGCATCATGGCCAGCGACTGCGCCAGCGAATACCGCTTGCCGCTGTTGAGATGGTGCTTCAAGTCCTCGCCCTGGATGAACTCCATCACCAGATAAGCCATGTCGCCATGACGGTCGGAGTCGTAGACGCTGACGATGTTGGGATGCTGCAGGCGCGCCGCCGAATGCGCCTCGGTCTTGAAGCGCGCTTCGTACTCGGCTGCGGCTTCCTCCGACAGATTCTCGACCTTGATGGTCTTGATCGCTACGCGGCGGTTCAGGTTCGGATCCCGCGCCTCATACACCAGTCCCATCGCGCCCTTGCCCAGCACGCGGATGATGTCGTAACGGCCAAGCTTGTTCAGGCTCATGGTTAGATGCGGTACGCTGGATACGTCTGGAAACAAAATTGATTCTAGCCTGCAAGCCCCGCAGAAAAAGTCTTAACTGCTGATGGAAAAGTTGATCAATGGACTGCCTTCCCTGCGCTCACAACCGGCGCTGATTTGCCCGCTGCCGACCAGATAACACTCGGTGCGGCGCAGCACCACGGCGTCGCTCTGGTTGCCGAAATACACCCAGGTGCCGTAACTTGAGGCATCACTGAGGACAAATTGCCCACCGCGCCACTCCAGCGTGGCGTGCATGCGCGACACGCGCGGGTCATTCAGCGTGAGGGTGGCGCCAGCGCCGCGCCCGATGGAAAGGCCCAGGCTGCGGGCGTCGATTTGTAGCGTTTGCTCGCCGGCCACCAGCGACAGCACCTGGGACGACGCACTGTCAGCCAGGGATCGGCCCATCATGGTGGCGTCCTCGTCTCGCCCGGCCTGCCACTCCACGCGGTAGACATGGCTGGCTTCGGCGCGGCCGCGCAAATGCATGGGCCCGAGGCTGCGCAGACTGGCCTGCTGCAGCGGCCCCAGCGCCAACCAGACGTTTTGCGTGGTGAGGATCTGCGCCGCACCGGCCAGGTCGGCCAGTCGGGCCGCCGAATTGACGGTGTCGCCAAAACAGTCACCGTCGATTTCCGCCACCTCGCCCGACTCGATGCCCATCTGCATCTGCACCGGCGCGCCACTGCCGCCGGGGCGTATGGGCTTTTCAAGAAAACGTTTCTGGATGCTGATGCAGGCGGCCAACGCATCACCCTCCTGCGGAAACACCACAAACAGGCCGTCGCCCAGCAACTTGACGACACGGCCACTGTGCTGCTCGAAAACCTGGCTCAGCGCGCCCACCAGTTGCGTGACGAATCGCGAGGCGGTTTCGTCCCCGAGCCGTTCGAACATGCTGGTACTGCCCACCAAGTCGGCAAACACCACGGTGGTCATGCAGGCGCCATCGCAAACAAAGACATGACGAGAACGGCGACCTTGGCAGTCGCTGGCCTCGACACGTAAGCATTTGTTCTCATGCAGAGATTTTCACCCAAAAGCAGGCGAGACCCTGTGCGGTTTTTACCGGTTTTCCCCTAATGCTGGCTCTCAACCCGCTAGCGAAAAGCGTCCCAGAGCAGTTTGATGCCGGTGAGAAACATGCCGACGTAAAGAATCCGGTAGAACAGCACCGGATCGATCCGCCTGGCCAGGCGCACTCCGATCCAGACGCCCAGCGGCGCCAGCGGCAGCAGCACCAGCGAGGTCGCCATGTTGCGCATGTCCAGCAAGCCCAGCCAGGCATAGGGGATCCACTTGGACAGGTTGATGACAAAAAAGAAAAACGCCATGGTGGCGGTGAAGGTCACCGGCGACAGCCTCAGCGGAATCACGTAGGCGCTCAGGGGCGGCCCGCCGGCGTGGGAGATGAAGCTGGTGAAGCCGGAGGTCACCCCCAGCAGCGCACCGAGCCAGCGCGGCGGCGGCGGGCTGTCGGGCTTGGGCGGAAAGGCCAGGCGCTGCGCCAGGAACAGCAGCGTGAAAACGCCGACGATGCCGGCCACGACCTTGGGCTGCATGATGCTGAACAGCAGCGTGCCAACCAGCGTGCCCAGCAGGCCAAAGGGCAGGAGAAACTTCACCAGCCGCATGTCGAAATCCTTGCGGAAGGCCGCCATGCCCAGGATGTCGATCAGCAGCAGGATGGGCATCAGGATGGCCGCTGCCTGCGGCACCGTGACCGCCAGCGCCATCATGGGCACGGCCAGCGACCCGAAGCCAGCACCGAAGCCGCTTTTGCTGATGCCCATCAGAAGGACGGCCGGGATGGCGAAAGTGTAGAAAAATGGGTCGGTGATGAGGGGAAAGTTCACGCAGTCAGTCCGGAAAGAAGCAGCCCACACCGGGCGCAGCCGCCAATTATCAGGCCTGCCCAAGGGGTTTCCACCAAGCGCCCTGCTAGGCTCCGGCACCGTCCTCTGGCACCGTTGCCCGGCGAGACCATGCATCAAAACAGGCTACAGCCCCCGTCAATCAAAGGTAATTAGCTATATTTTTAATAGCACTCTGCTCATGCCGCTGCGGCCCTGCCCAAGAAAGCCATCTGCTGCGCCACAAAACCGTCAAACGCATTCAGCAGAGGCTGGAACTGCCCCTCGTCGCCTTCGACTTGCGCCAGCGCGGCGCACACCGCTTCAAGCGTGGACAACTGGTCCGGCTGGCGAGCGCGGCGTAGCCGGTAGTTGGATGGCTGTACATCTCGCAGCGCCAGCCGGGGCAGGCGCTGGAGCGACGGGTTGAGGTAAAGCAGCTTGCGACTTTTGCGCCAGGTGCCGTCGAGCACGATCAGCCGCAGCCCCGACGGGTCCTGCAGCAGCTCGGGCGCCGGCTCAGGCGGCAGCGGCAGGCCGGCGCTGCGGTCCGACGGCAGGTCAGGATAGAGCAGCAGGTTGTGCCGCGTGTTGCCGGGCGGCTGCCACTCTTGCGCAGCAAACACCTCTCCGGCGATCAACCGGCTGGAAGGCAGGCTCAGATGCAGCAATCGGGCTGTGCCCTTGGGGTTGTCCGCTTCCAGCGGATGCTGCAAGATGAGCACCTCGACCCGGTAGGCCACCGGCGTGATCCAGCGGCAGATGCAGCTGCTTTGCGGGCGCAGGCAGGCCGCGCAGTGCAGCCGACCGGTCACCGGCCTATCACCGCCAGGTAGGCCTCACGAGTCTGCGGGTCCACCGACGCCAGCAGCTGCTGATAAGGCGTCTGGTGACGTGCCAGCATGCGCGCGGAGGCGATGGCTTTGGAGCGGCAATACCAGTGGCAGCTGTGCTGCATCAAAAACAGCTCGGCCGACAAGGTGTAGGCCTTGTCGCGTGCCTGGCGGCCCTTCTCGTTATTGACAGCACGGGCGATGCCCTCGGCGTGGACGGCGAGCATTTTGCGCATGTCAAAAGTGTTGTCAGGGAAAAACCGGTCGGTCTCGGGCAGAAACACCGGCAGCTTGCTGACGCGGGCATCCGCCACATCCACGGCTGAAAAATCCGCAGCGAAACGCCGGAACTGATCCACCAGTTGTTCTTCAGAGACCGCCAGCATGTTCCATATCTGCACCTGGCGTTCCGCGTCTTTTTCACCCAGCGCGCGCAAGTACCCCTCGGTCAGGCTTTCCATCAGCTTTTCGACCTGGTAGCGGCCCAGATGGCTGGCCAGCAGCGTGATGCGTTTTTTCTGAGTTTTCGATTTGAGCTGGTAGGCGGCGAAGGCTGCCACCATCAGCAGGAGCACAAAAATTTCCATCGGGGCGAGGGATCCTTTACAACAATGACTCAGTGTAGTGAATGCCGCGCAGCACCTGGCAGCGAGCTGAGTGTGAATCGCCCCGGGTTTCATGGAGGCTGTTTGGTTTAAGTCATGCCTCCACCGTGGAGGCTTGACTGGCGAGTTGCCGGTAGTAGTTTGCCTCAGCTTCTGCCGGAGGTATATATC
>NZ_JACDDD010000097.1 GCF_013817205.1 Polaromonas sp. | reverse complement strand
ACTCGCCTCGGTGCTCCTGCACCATACGGACCGCGCGTTCGCGTACTTCGGGGGAAAACTTGTTTGATTTCTTCATGGCTCCATCTTCTCAAAGGTTGGAGCCTCCTCAATTCCCGGGGCGATTCATTGTCTTGAGCAAGCGCTTCCAGTAATTGACGTCAACCCGCCCGGCAGAGCTCGGAGCGTCTACGGCCACGCTGCTGACCATCGATTTCACGTCGCCCATTTTTTGCAACCCGGGCCACTCCCTCCCGTAGAAGTTATGGAGCCTTACCCCAAGCGTAGTGGTGCCAACCTCTGTGGGGCCAACAACAGCAACAATTTCATGATCTGCGCCGAAGTCAATGTTGTCTTGCGCTAATTTAACGGCGTTCCTGAGATGTGGGTGTCTCACCTTCTTCAAGCGAAAGTATGTAAGGCACTCCTCGTCGGTACCATCCAAGAGAGACGCGGGAAATAGTGGTGGAATGACTCTTTTCATTCAAAGTCCCCAAACACCTTGCGCTCAGTGCTCTTGAAAACCTCGCGCGCCTTTTGCTTAACGGTGTTTTTGGCCCTCGGATCAGGCTTTAGCGTGATCACATTGGAGCCAACCTCGGCATCGAAGGGCAACTCAATAGGCGCTGGGGCGTTCAACAAGCCGTTGTAGGCGTACGTGCTCTGTTGTTCCCGATCTCGAGCCGCCTGTACCTCAATGGCCAACGAACCTTCGCGCTCGCGAATGCCGCCCATGAAGCGACCCAGAAGTTGAGCCTTTTCGGTTTGCCGGATTCCTGTGCGGCTATTGAGTTCGTTAATTTCAAGGGATATCGCCTCAATTTCCTTCTCGGAGCGCCCAACGAGCAGATCAGCGTAGGGACTGCGCCCCTCTACCCAACCATCGGGGGCCAAAACGTAAGCCCTGGATGCATCAAAGGGGTCGTACTTCACTTCCAGATCGGATCGCGCATTGGTGACAAGGGCCCTCGAGTGATACTCGATGCCGTTGGCCTTGAATGAGCCATCATTTTGGATTTTGGCCGTGCCTTTGTCAGTGGTCGGCATCGTTGCAATCACAAAGTCCCGGCCATAGCAGATCAAGGTATGGCTGCGGGCACCAGATTGCAGCCTCCCAATTTCCATGGCCTTATCCGGTGAGACGCCCAGCGCGGGATGTTCCGCGGCATGGTAGACCCCGGTTAGGAATCCTTCGAACGCCTCGCGGAATGCGCGTAAATTCCAAACGGCAAGGCTGACCGGGTTGTGCGATGCGGACATACTACGTGGACTTTGCAAGGCCTGATTATTTCCTCGCAGCGCATGAACAAAATCCGTGTTGTTCATGCCGAAAAAGCGCTCAATGATGCTGCCGTAGCGAGGATGGCTTGCAGGTCGCATTCGTTTGTGAGACCCAAGGAAAGCCACCAGCATGTCGAAAAACTTGCTTTTGAAATCAGATCCCTGATCCGCAACGACGGTGCTGGGAAACCTCCCATGGCGGCGTACGCAATCTCGTATGACCAGCATGCAAGATCGATAACTGGGTGGATCAAATAGAATTACCCACGCCAAAATCGTCCGGGTAAATGCATCAATCAGCACGGTGAGCCAGGCCTTTTTCATGCTCCGCCCGGTGCTTTCGTCCACAAACTGCAGATCCAGCATCGTGTGGTCGATGTGCGCAATGTCGAATGGCCTGCAGCCGTGTTTGGGCGTTTGGCGGTCCAAGCTCAGGTAAGGCAATTCCAGGTTGTATCCGGCTTTTTCGCCTTCTCGCGCCTTCTTGAGATCCTCGGGTGTAGTAACCCGGTGAATTTCTGTTTCAAACGTGCGGCGACTGGGAGGCATCAGACCGGCTTTGCCACACTTATCAACGAGCACCGACCAGGATACAAAATTTCCACCGCGGGTTGAGGAGGCCACCTCGGTATCTATGACCTCGTGCATCAACTCCACGGCACGCGCGTCAACCTTCCTGCCGCGATTCCCGCGTCGGCTGACTTCAGGGATAAGTGCAACGAACTCGTTCCCAACTTCTGCCATCCTCTCTCGCACAATTGCCCGCCACTTACGCAGGCCCCTTTCCGATGCCGCATGCGGCTCATCCAGTGGACAAAATTCGGGGTGCAAGCAGTAGTAGCGATGAGTTGCAGATTTAAGATCTTCATCGGATGCCTGCCGCAATACCTCCGCCGCCTTTTCCGATCGAGGATCTGCGTGCTGTTGCATTCCGCAAATGGCACCCTCGCGAACCATTGCAGCGAACGGTTCGCTTTCTATCCCGATCATGGGCGTCTCAGCGGTTTTCAGATAAACCTTGTCGTGTCCGACATTGAGAATTTCACAAGCCCTGCCATCCCAAAGCAACTGTGTTCCAGGCACCATGGTCACCTGCGGCAGGCCCTGTACCGCTGGCGCCAACAGGCTAGGAAGCCAATGCTCACTCGACTCCAGCAATATCTGAGTTCTAAAGACCCGTACTCTGTGCGCCTCTTTCATCAGGAGAAATTGCGACAGATTTACAAAGAGCTGCTCATCGGCAATCAGCTTAAAAATCAGATCTGCAACGATACCTGCGTCATTTTGAAGAAGATCACGAAGCCAGCACCAGCCAGCGTCACCAATGACCTGCCGGACTCCATTAAGCACCCCCGCATCTACGGGAGGGCAGTCGGTCCGGTAGTAGTCAGACAGATCTGAAATGTTCTGCGTGAGGGTGGGATTTAAGCCGGCCGAGGAACTGACCGCAAAACCAAGGCCATTGGCCAGGGCGTAAGCCTCAGCGGCCGGACAGCGCCACTGACCCTGCTCATCCAGGAAGTACTGGGGGTTGTCTGCTTGAGAAGCTTCCACCAGCCAGCTCTCTTCCTTGCATTCCACCCAGCCGATGAAGTCCTTGGACACAATGAAGAAATCCGGGGTGTAGCTCGTCGCCCTGGTCCGGCCCTCTGCGGAGAAGTAGGTTTTCTTTATACGCGGTGGCTGATCGTAGAACTCGTAGGTGTCCCGGTCATGATCCCAGCGATAGATTGCGGCCAGCTCAGTGCTGCGAGCCTCCGCTTTAACCACGCAGCCCATTTTCCGGCTGGCGTAATGTGTGACGACGTTGTGTGTGCCACTACGTACATTTCGAGAAGGATTGCTCTCTCGAATATTCCTCACGATTGTTATTGCAACATCCGTGAGCTGGTGCCTTTGGCACAGTTCCACTAGCTCGTTTTCGGTCAGCATGGCTGACTCCTTGCATTACCTGGACAGGTATGTAGCAAGTCACTCCAAAAGATTGGCAAAACCCCATCAGCCCTCTTGATTTAGAAGGCGGTCGCCATATACTTTAGGTGTTGAGGCCAAAGCTATAGCAGCCGATGGAAAGAGCACGAGTCCGCCAAGACTCGTGCTCTTTTGCTTTTAGCCAGTATTTTTGATTGCTCGCACTTTCCAGTTTCCTTGGAGGTTGATAAACACCGCGCTGTTTTGACGCGGAGGCCTTGCTTATGCATGGACTCTTTCAAAATAACCTGACCCTTCTTTATGTCAATCAATTGAGATGACAGAGGAAGGAAATTACTACTTTTTTTCCTATTTGTCTTGGCTTTTTACAATAATTACGAGCGCGGGCGCCCAAAAACGCCGTTAGTCAACCGGCTCCGGGTGTCGTTTTGGAGTCACGCAGTTTTGTTGGCGAGCGGGGCCGGTCAGGTGGGGGAGCTGGAGGCGGTATTGCGTGGAACGCATAGGCTCACCCTGGCTAGTGGCCTCTGGTCCCGGTATATGCGCGGGGAAGTGGTTCCTCAAGGGGCGCTCACCCTGTCTCCCACCTCACTGGTGGCTCGCATTGCAAAGGTTTTCCCCGAAACGGATGGAGCGTTCTACACGCCGCTTTGGGACCTTTTACCTTGGATGTCAGAGCTTGATCTCAATTGGTTGAAATCGACTTACCTTGGATTGGACGAAAGCGTTCATGTGCATTTTGTCGCGAGGGTGGATATCGATGGCGAGCGCGCCGCCACCGAAAGCGGGAAGTTCTGGCATCTAAAGAAAACTTTGGCCGCCAGGAGAGCAGTGAATTCGGAGTTCGAGAGATGGGACAGCCTGGTTATATGCCTACTCGAAGCCAGAATGGGCTATGCAGCACAGAGCATGGATGTGTTTGTGGACTGCCAGCTGGCCGCATGCCGGATCTTGGCAGATCTCAGGAAAGAACCTCAACTTCAAGCCAAAAGATTGCAGGGGGTGATACTGCTTATGGAGGCCTTGTGTCTTGATTCGCTATTGATCAACGTTGTGACCCCGACACCCACCAATGAAAATCAGCTCAAGGAAAGGGATAGGTGCCGAACCGCGGTGAAGGACTGGAGGGACAGATGCGGTGCGCACGTCGCCAGTCTTTCGAAGAATTCCCAGGCAGCCTTCCTCCGCGCTTTGCTGGACGGAACCCTGATCGGCCGAGAATAAGTCAAAGGTAACCGATAGCTAGCCCCCTGCGCCGGCGTGCAAAGAGCTAATCAGACGAATAACATCATCCGCTCGGCCCGCCGCAACCGCTTGCTCTGCGGTTTTTTGACTGAAGGGTGGAAGCTGCGCTGTTCGAAACCAATCCAACGCTTTCGGGAGATCACCGCCTGATGCGTCATATGCAGCTTTGATCACGCGGAGGTTTTCCCTAAGGACCGTCTGATCAAGTCGCAAGCGTCCCTCTACGCGCGCGAGGTCGTGAAGCGTTTGCTAGGAATGACGTTGCCCTCTGAGGTTAAACCGGTACGAGGCACACGACCAAATATCTCGCGGTGTGCGCTGCTCTTGCCTTCTTGCCCATGTGCTGCGACAACTCGATGCAACTGATGGTCCTAGACAGTCTGAAGCATAACTGTGCCGCGTGCACCCATAACCGTGCCGCTTGGAAGCATAACTGTGCCGAAAGGTGATGGCTTTAGCGCCTAAAACGAGCTAATTCGACCAAACAGCGCTGCAAACTGACCGAAGCATAACCGTGCCGGCGAAGAATGAAGCATAACCGTGCCGTGCCGGCACGGTTATGCTTCGCGGGACAGCGAGTACTCGCGCGTGAGTCTAGGCTTGGTGCGGCTGGCGGGGATCGAACCCACGACCCTTGGCTTCGGAGGCCAATACTCTATCCACTGAGCTACAGCCGCATGCTGCTTGGAGACCAATAGTCTAACTGTTGCGCTTTACCCCAATGACGACAGCCTTCGGAGGCCAATACTCTATCCACTGAGCTACAGCCGCAACGCTGGAGTGACGGCCCTGAGCAATTTTGCGTTGCTGGGGCGTTCGCAGGACAGGCCGGTCGGGCGCTGATCCTGTGGAAGTTGTGGATTCTACCAGCCGGGCTTGCGTTCCCCGCTCTGCAAGGGGGCGGCAGCTATAATCGAAGGTTGTCGAATATGAGTTGCTTTAGTCCCCCGATTTCTGCCTTTTTGAGGAAGCCATGAGCGCAAACGATCAAACGACGGCCCACGAAGAAGACCACTCTGGCCCCATCAAGACACCCCAGCAGCTGCTGGCAGCGATTTTTTTCTCTTTTGTCATCCCGATTTTCGCGATCATTGCGCTGGTGTATTTCGTCACATCGGACAAGCGCCCTGCAGCCGGCGCCGGCGACATGGAAAAGGCCGTGGCGGAGCGCATCCAGAAGGTCGGCGTGGTTAATATCCGTGACGCGAATCGCCCGCTGAAACCCGGCGCCGAAGTTTATGCTGCGCAGTGCGCAGCCTGCCACGCCGCGGGTGTTGCCGGCGCGCCCAAGTTCGGCGACGCTGCAGCCTGGGCACCGCGCATCACAACCGGTTATGAAGCCCTGCTCACGTCCTCCCTCAAGGGCAAAGGTGCCATGGGCCCGCAAGGTGGTGGTGATTTTGAGGATGCTGAAATTGGCCGCGCGGTGGCCCACATGGCCAACGCCGCCGGGGCAAAGTTTGCCGAGCCGCAGCGCGCTGCCGCAGTCGCGACTGCGCCGGCAGCCTCAGCGCCCGTTGCCGCTGCCCCGTCCGCAGACGTGATGGCCGCCGTCGCTGCCGCGAACAAGACCGCAGCAGCCCCTGCCGCAGCACCCGTAGCCGCATCCGGCGCCGTTCCGGCCCTCTACACCCAGGCCTGCGCGGCGTGCCATATCGCCGGTGTCGCGAATGCGCCCAAGCTGGGCGATAAGGCGGGCTGGGCACCTCGCCTCGCCCTGGGTGTGGACGGCCTGACCGCCAGCGTCATCAAGGGCAAGGGCGCCATGCCGCCACGCGGTGGCTCGACCGGCTCGGATGCCGACATCAAGGCCGTCGTGCAGTACATGGTCAGCACCGTCAAGTAAGGCGGACATCTCGCAAAAAAGCCGGTCGAGGACCGGCTTTTTTGTTTGTGTGCTTAAAAAGGCCCTCAGCCCACGTCTGACGTGCGTCAACAGCTACTGATTTGATAGCATCAAACTTTGGAAGGCTGGGCGGCGGCGGGGCTGCGCACATAGGCGAAGCGCTGCGGCAGGTCACGTACAGGCACTTCCTGCGGCACCCACAGCCCCTGCTCAATGGCCTCGGCCGCGTGCAGCATGTCCTGGGTGTGCACCAAGCCAAACCCCAGATGGGTGTCGAGGTAGACCCGACCATGCTCATCGATGATGCAGCGCTGCACCCGCGCCGCGTCGCCGGTGTGCGACGTCACCGCAAAGTCCGGCGCGCTGCCGATGCGCCATACCAGCGGTGTGGCCTCCAATTCCACATACACGCGCTGCGGACCGTTCTGGAAAAACCACTGCCCGGTCTTGTCGCTTTCGTAGTTGCGGGCGATGAAGTCGATCAGCTTGTCATGTTTGAGCAGCGATCCCTTGCCGGCAGGAGCCCCCCCGGCAAAGGGGCCCGCCGCCTGCGCCTGGTCGTCGCGCATGTACCAGTTGCCGCGCGCATCCAGCCCCAGCCAGCCATAGCAGTCGGGCACGTTGGGCCATTTGGCAATCGCTTGGCGAACAATGTCATCCATGCCCCGATTCTGCCCCCGGTCAGAGTTGAGCGGCAAAAAACCCGCACACCGCCTCGGGCATGGCACGCACATGGCCAGGAAAGGGCGCCGACGGAAAGCCGACATGGCCGCCCTGACGCGGCTGCCAGAGCGTTACGGCCGGGCTGACATCGCCGGCCTGCGGCAGGCTGGCTGCCGGCACGAACGGATCGTTGAGCGCATTGAGCGCCAGCGCCGGCACCGCAATGCGTCGCATGTGCGGCTTGGCAGAAGCACGCTCCCAGTAGTCTTCAGTGTTCTTGAACCCATGCAGCGGCGCAGTAACCACGTTGTCGAAGGCGTACAGATCGCGCGCGGCCAGCAGAGCCTCAGCGCTGAAAAGGCCGGGGTGCTGCTCCAGTTTTTTCAGTGCCTTGGGCACCATGGAGCCGAGGAACATGCGGGTGTAGACCAGTCGGTTGAAGCCCTGGCCGATGGCATGGCCGCTGGCGGCAAGATCCAGCGGCGAGCAGACCGAGGCCACGGCGCTGACCACGCTGCTAGCCGCGCTGCCGAGTTCGCCGGCCCAGCGCATTAGCGCATTGCCGCCTAGCGAAATGCCCACGGCGAGGATGGGCCCTGAGTGTCCAAGCTGGAAGCGCCGCAAAATCCAGTCGATCTCCTCGAAGTCGCCCGAGTGGTAAGCGCGCGGCGCGCGATTGAGCTCGCCCGAGCAGCCCCGAAAGTGCGGCACAGCGCAAGCCCAGCCGCGCACCCGCGCGACATCGGCAAAGGCTTCAGCATAGTGGCTGGCCGACGAGCCTTCCAGACCGTGAAAAACCACCAGCAGCGGTGCTTCGGCCGCGCTGATGGCGTGCTGCGCGAAATCAACATCGACAAAATCGTCATCCGGCGTGACCCAGCGTTCGCGCCGGAAGCTCGGCGCCTCAGCCAGATAACGCTGAGAACGCAGCGCCGCATAAATCGTCTGCAGATTGCCACCGGGCAGCCACCACGGGGCCTGGTAGGTCATGGGGGTGGGCACGGCCGGCGGGTTCAGTGCAGCACCTGCGGGCTGTCCGAGACTTCCTGCATTTCGCGCGGCGTGCCGGGGCTGGTGTGGTGGGCCACCATGCGCCAGCCCTGGGCGGTCTTGTGATACACGTTGGTGGCAATGACATAGGCGTGGCGTGGCCCTTCTTCGGTCAACACCTCGATGCGCTCGAGCACACTGTGCACGCTGGCGCTCATGGTCTCGACCTTGCGGACTTTTTCGGGTTGCGCGCGTATGCTGCCGTGAGCAAACATGGCATCAAAAGCCGCACGAATGGACCCCTGGCCAAGTAGGCGCGGCCCGCCCGGGTGCACGCAGACGATGTCATCCTCGTCGGCCCAGCAGGCCATGAGTTTGTCAATGTCGCCGCCTTGCAGCGCTTCGTAAAAGGCCGCCTCGATATCGTCGGCGTTGCCGCTGCTGGCCGGAGGAACTTTGGGTCGTCGCATGGGTTCATTCGCTGGAATACGTGTTCTGCACTGCTTTGGATGCGTCCGTATTAAGCCACGCCTTGATGACGCCCTGCATGTCGACCGCCTGCCCGGCCCGCCAGAGCAGCTCCGGCGCGGCAACGTGAGTGCCGGGCGGCAGCACACGCAGCGCCGCTTCCACAAACTCGGCCAGCCGGGTGGGCCGCACCGGCATGGAGGAGGCCGGGATCATGTAGCTCAGAACGGACAACATCCAGGCCGCCAGGTTTTCAAGCGCAGGCCGGCCCGCTTGGGCTTTCGGTTTTTGCGCCGAGCGCACCAGCAGCACGCGCTCAAACCCGAGCGCGGCCACTGACTGTTCGTCGATGCTGGCCAGGCCCTGGCGCAGCGCCTGAGGCAGGCTGCCCTGAGCGTGCGGCAACACGACCACCAGCGTCTGCGCGCCGCAGCGCCTGAACCACTGCGCCAGCGCCAACAACTGGTCCGGCTCGGGCGTCCAAAGCGCACGCTCGCGATCATGGTACAGCCGGGGCGGCTCGAACATGACCACTCCGGTGTGCACCGGCACCGGGCACAGCGGCCAGGTGGCGATGTCATCGCCCCCGGCTGGCACGATTGCGACCTGCGCCAGCGCGGTGCTCATCGGCTCGCGCGCCAGCACCTGGGTGCGCGCGAAACGCCCGCTGCCCGCGAGCCGACGCAACACTTCGCTGCCCAGCGCTCCGGTCGCGCCCGCGATCAGCAGGCCGGGTTTGACAGCCACCCCGGCGGTCGCGGGCCGCCACGCCGACTGCAAGGCCTGCAGCGGGCTCGCGAACATTGGGGATTGGATGACACTCGGTGGCATATGACTATGGTAGTGTTACGAATTGATTTTTGGAGGCTTGCCATGAAATTGCGTTTTCTGAACTGGTTTTTTACTGCAACACTCGCCGTGCTGCTGACAGGCTGCGGTTACAACGACTTCCAGAGCCTGGACGAGCAGACCAAGTCGGCTTGGTCCGAGGTGCTCAACCAGTACCAGCGTCGCGCCGACCTGGTGCCCAACATCGTCGCCACTGTCAAGGGCGAGGCCGCCTTCGAGCAGGAGACGCTGACCAAGGTGATTGAGGCGCGCGCCAAGGCGACCTCCATTCAGGTGACGCCCGAGACCCTGAATGACCCGGCTGCCTTCAGCAAATTTCAGGCAGCCCAGGGCGAACTGGGCAGCGCGCTCAGCCGCCTGATGGTGGTGAGCGAACGTTATCCCGACCTGAAAGCCAACCAGGGCTTCCGCGATCTGCGGGTGCAACTTGAAGGCACTGAAAACCGCATCACCGTGGCGCGCAACCGCTACATTCAGTCGGTGCAGGGGTACAACGTGTTGACACGCAGCTTCCCCAACAACATCACCGCCATGATTTTTGGCTACAGCGTCAAACCCACTTTCGCGGTGGCGAACGAAGCCCAGATTTCTGCACCGCCTGTGGTGGACTTCAACAAGAAGTAAGCACCCGCCCACATTGTCACCCCGGTTTCGCTTGATGTCTGGCCTGAGCGCCCGCACTGCTGCACTTGTTTTCTGGCTTCTGGGTGCCTGCTGGCCAGCGGCCGGGTGGGCGCAGGATGTGCAGCCTGTGCCGGCGCTGACCGCGCGGGTGATGGACAGCACCGGTACGCTGGATGCCGGGCAGCTTCAGGCGCTGGAGGCCAAGCTTGCAGCCTTTGAGCAGAGCCGGGGCGCGCAGATTGTGATGCTGATGGTGGCCACCACCCAGCCGGAAGATATTGCCGCCTACGCGCAGCGAATTGGCGACAGCTGGAAAATTGGCCGCAAGGGCATTGGTGACGGCCTGCTGCTGGTGGTCGCCAAAAACGACCGCAAGGTACGGATCGAAACCAGCAAGACTCTGGAAGGCGCCATACCCGACTTGGCGGCCCGGCAGATCATCGACAGCGTTATCACGCCCAACTTCAGACAAGGCAACTTTGCCGCCGGGCTTAATGCCGCTGCCGACCAGCTCATGGCGCGCATCACGGGTGAGAACCTGCCCGCTCCGGCCGGGCAAACCACTCCCAACCTTGGCGATGGGTTTGCCTGGACCGACATGGCGATCTTTTTGTTCTTTGCTGTGCCCATCGGTGCGCGCCTACTGTCCGGGGTGCTGGGGCGCAAGTTGGGCTCTGTCGCTACGGGTGGCGCGGTCGGCGGACTCGCCTGGCTTTTCACCAGCAGCGTGCTGATAGGCGGCATTGCGGCAGTGGCCGGTTTGATCTTTGCTCTGGTGGCCAGCCTCGGTTCACTGGGCGCGCCCAGATCCACTGGATGGGGCGGCGGCGGGGGTGGCTTTGGCGGAGGCGGCGGGGGTTTTGGTGGTGGTGGCGGCGGTGGCTTCGGCAGCGGTGGGGGCGGAGACTTTGGCGGAGGCGGCGCCTCGGGCGACTGGTAGACCTCATGATGAACAAGCTCACACTGATTTTGCGCCACCTGTGGCTGGACGCGTCCGACGCCGAGCGGGTGATTCCGCCAGACGTTTTGACCCGCGTCACGCAGCGCGTGGCTGCAAGCGAGCGGCGCCACAGCGGCGAAATTCGCATCTGCGTCGAAGCTTCACTGCCGCTGAGCTACCTGGCCAGGGTGGGCAGCCTCAGCCCACTGCCGAAAGCGATACGGGAGCGCGCCATTGCCATGTTTGGCAAGCTCGGCGTGTGGGACACCGCGCAGAACAATGGCGTTTTGATTTACGTGTTGCTGGCCGAGCATGCGATTGAAATCGTCGCTGATCGCGGTCTCAATACACACGTCACACCTGAGCAATGGAAAGCACTGGTGGTGCAAATGGGCAAGGCGTTTCGCGAAAAGCGCTACGAAGATGGCCTGACCCACGGCCTGGAAGAAACGTCGGCAGTTCTCATGCAGCACTTTGCATTGACGCCGGGCCAGGCTTTCGACAACGTCAACGAGTTGCCTGACGCGCCCCAATTGCAGTAAAGCCGATTCCCGCCGCCCTGAGCCGGGCTTATGCATCAAATCGGCACCTTGCCCTTTGTTTACGGGGACAATGACCTGCCCCCTCTCGTCGTACCATTCATTGTGAGGAAGTCCGAGATTGAAGGTTAATTGATTTCCGTGATGGTTAAAGATTGAGTTGCATCGCCAGCGCGCTGGCGATGCAACTCGGCGAATCGCGCAGGCGGCATGCGCCCCACGCTGCTATGCGGCCTGACTTCGTTGTAGTCCTGCCGCCAGATCCCGATGGCCGAGCGTGCCTGTTGCAGCGTCTCAAACCATTGCTCGTTCAGGCATTCATCCCTGAACTTCCCGTTGAAACTCTCGATGTAGCCATTTTGCATGGGCCGTCCTGGCTGGATCAGGATGTGCCGGATACCGTGGCTGTTCGCCCAGGCCATGAAGGCCCGGCTGGTGAACTCCGGGCCGTTGTCTGTCCTCACCGCCAGCGGGTAGCCTCTAAACAGCGCAGCGCGGTCCAGGATGCGTGTGACGTATTCGCCAGAGATACCCCAGTCCACTGCAATGTCCACGCACTCGTGGCTGAAGTCGTCGGCCACCGTCAGGCATTTGATGCGCCTGGCATTGGCCAGGCTGTCACTCACAAAATCCATGCTCCACACCTCGTTGACGTTGCACGCTATTTGCAGCGGCACGCGCTCAGAGGCCGGCCTGCGGGTTTTCTTGCGCCGGCGTACCGCCAGATTGGCTTTGCTGTACAGCCTATACACGCGCTTGTGGTTCACGCCCGGGAACTCGGGGCGCAGCAGGTCGTGAATTCGCCGATAGCCAAAGCGCCTACGGGCGTGGGCAATTTCCACGATGCTCTTTTGCAAATCCTGGTTCATCGGATCGACCTCGGGTGGGTGGCGATAGCTGTCTCGGGAGAGCCCCACAAGCCTGCACGCGCGGCGCTCGCTCAGATCGCATTGCTCGATCATCACGGCGACAGCCTCGCGCCTGGCCTGCGGGGCTAGCGCTTTACCCCGAACGCGGTGTTCAGCGCATGAATGTCCAGGTGGGCTTCGGCCAACAACTTCTTGAGCTTGTTGTTCTCTGCCTCCAGCTCCCGCAGCCGCCTGGCATCGGGCACGTCCATGCCGCCGTACTTGGCGCGCCATTTGTAAAAGGTGGCGTCGCTGAAGCCGCCTTTTCGGCACAGCTCCTTGATCGGCAGTCCAGCCTCAGCCTGCTTGATGAAGCCGATGATCTGCTCTTCGGTGTATCTGCTTTTTCTCATGTCCGCCATTTTCCTGGGTTGGCGGACTTCTCTCTTTTACGATGGTACGGCTGGGTGGGGGCAGGTCAACAAGTAGCTATTAATTTAGGGGCTTAGGAAGCAAAGCCCGTTAAAGAGGATTGCTGCGTAGCAAGGATAGCAGCGCTTTGTAGAGGCTTATGTGCCGGTGATTGAACCGGAACTCAGTTTCTTTCAAGTGCAGGTAGAACGTGTGCTTGGGCACTCCATT
>NZ_JACDDD010000016.1 GCF_013817205.1 Polaromonas sp. | reverse complement strand
GCTACACGCAGTGAGCGACCGCGGGGGGCCATCACTTGGCGGTAGGCATGACAAACTCCGCCCCCTTGCCAATACTCTCGGGCCAGCGCTGCATGATGGACTTTTGTTTGGTGTAGAACCGCACACCTTCCTCACCGTAAGCATGCATGTCGCCAAACAGCGACTTCTTCCAGCCGCCAAAGCCATGCCAGGCCATGGGCACCGGAATCGGCACATTGATGCCCACCATGCCCACCTCGATGCGCCGGCTGAACTCGCGCGCCACATGGCCATCCCGCGTGAAGCAGCTCACCCCGTTGCCAAACTCATGGGCATTGATCAGATCGACGGCTTCCTTTAGATCTTTCACCCGCACACACGACAGCACCGGCCCGAAGATCTCTTCCTTGTAGATCTTCATCTCTGGTGTGACATGGTCAAACAGCGTGCCGCCCATCCAGAAACCGTTGTCGCAACCGCCGCCGGCTTGTTTACCGGCAAAGCCTCGGCCATCCACCAGCAGCTTCGCGCCTTCCTTGACGCCGATGTCGATGTAGCCGGTGATGCGGCTGTGCGCTGCCGCCGTCACGATGGGTCCCATCTCCGCCGCCAGGTTCTCCCCGTCCAGCACCTTCAGGGTTTTTGCACGTGCCACCAGCTTGGGAATCAGCCGCTCGGCAGCATCCCCCACCAGCACCGCCACCGAGATCGCCATACAGCGTTCGCCGGCCGAGCCGTAGCCTGCGCCTATCAGTGCATCGACGGCCTGGTCGATGTCGGCATCCGGCATCACTACCATGTGGTTTTTGGCCCCGCCCAGCGCCTGCACCCGCTTGCCGTGGTGCGCGCCGGTTTCGTAGATGTAGTTGGCAATCGGCGTGGAGCCCACAAATGAAATGGCCTTGACGTCCGGATGCACCAGCAGCGCATCGACCGCTTCCTTGTCACCCTGCACCACGCTGAACACGCCGTCGGGCAGGCCGGCTTGTTTCAAGAGTTCGGCGATGAACAGGCTGGGGCTGGGGTCAATCGGGCTGGGCTTGAGCACAAAGCAGTTGCCGGCGGCAATCGCCACCGGGAACATCCACATGGGCACCATCACCGGGAAGTTGAACGGGGTGATGCCGGCGACCACGCCCAGCGGCTGGCGCAGGGTCCAGTTGTCAATACCGGTGGAGACCTGGTCGGTGAAGTCGCCCTTGAGCAGTTGCGGAATGCCGCAGGCAAATTCCACGATGTCAATGCCGCGTGAGACCTCGCCCTGGGCGTCGGTGAAGACCTTGCCGTGTTCGGCGGTGATCATGTGGGCCAGGGTGTCTTTGTTCTGGTTGAGCAGTTCAAGAAACTTGAACATCACGCGCGCACGGCGGATCGGTGGGGTGGCGGCCCAGGCGGGGAAGGCGGCCTGCCCTGCGGCTACAGCAGCATCGACTTCGGCGGCGTTGGCCAGCGCTACCCGCCCTGTCACTGCCCCGGTGGCGGGGTTGAAGACGTCCTGGCTGCGGCCGGACTGCCCGGGGACCATGACGCCATTGATGGCGTGGCCGATGGCTGTCGCGTGCTGGTTCATATTTGGGCGACTCATATCATTCATTTCACAGACTCCATTGGGTAGTCCCCAAGATTAGCGGCCGAAGCCAGTGGGCGCAAGTTTGTATTTCTCAGTAGTGATATAAATACTTCTAATAATGGACATCCAGACCCTGCGGATTTTTGCGGCCGTCGCCCGGGAGGGCAATCTCTCGCGCGCTGCCGACAAGCTGGCCCTGACGCAGCCTGCCGTCAGCCTGCAGATCAAAGGACTGCAGGCTGCTACGGGCCTCACCCTCTTCACGCGCAGCGCCCAAGGCATGAACCTGACGCGCGACGGTGCGGCCCTTTTGCCGCTGGCTGAAAAAGTGTTGGCCGCGCAGGGCGACTTCAAAAACGCCGCCGCCAGCCTGCACACGCAGGTGCGCGGGCGGCTGCGCATAGGCACCATCCTCGACCCCGAGTTCACCCGGCTGGGGGCCTTTTTGAAGGTGCTGGTGGAAATGGCGCCCCAGGTCGAGACCGAGTTGCGCCAGGCTATGAGCGGTGAGGTGCTGGCCCAGATAGAACGCGGCGAGCTGGATGTGGGGTTCTATCTCGGCTCCCCAGGGCAAGGACCCGGCGGCGCCGTGAATTATGAGCCAAATCGGCCTCCAGCCCTTTCTGTACGGGCGCATCCAGCTATCAATTCAGTAGCAAGCCGGCAGGGCAGCGGGCAGCCGCTGTTTGCCGTGCGTGAACTGACCCACTTCACCTACCGGGTGCTGGCGCCGGCCGGTTGGGGGCCGCAGGTGCGCGGCAAGGGCTGGAAGGCGCTGGCTGCCCTGCCGTGGATTGCCACGCCGCCGGCCTCTGCGCACCACCGCCTGTTGGCCAGCGTGTTTGAGCCGCTCGGCGTCGAGCCGCACCGGGTGGCATTGGTGGATCAGGAGGCCTCCATGCTGGACCTGGTCAAGTCCGGCGTGGGCCTGAGCCTGGTGCGCGACTCGATCGCCATGCGCGAGTCCCATGCGGCCGGCCTGGTGATCGCCGATCAGGTCAGCCTGCAAAGCGTGCTGGGTTTTGTCAGCCTCCAGTCGCAGCGCCAGGCACCGGTAGTGGCCAGCGCCTGGAAGGCACTTGAAGCCGTCTGGGCGTGATGCGAGGGTGCTTTACCGCGTCAGGAATTTCAGCGGCACCATCACGAGCTGCGGAAAGACGATCAACAACAACAGCACGGTCATTTGCGCCAGCAAATAGGGCACCACGGCCCGGATCACCGGCTCCATGCGTTGCCGGGCCACCCCGCAAACCACATTGAGAACCGTTCCCACAGGCGGTGTAATCAGGCCAATGGCATTGTTCATGATGAACAGCACACCGAAGTAAACCGGGTCAATGCCGGCCATGCGCACAACCGGCATCAGCACCGGAACCATGATCAGGATGGTGGGCGCGAAGTCGAGCGCGGTGCCCACCACGAAAATCAGCCCCATGATCACCAGCATCAGCAGCATGGGGCTGTCCACCAGCGGCTGGAGCATGTCGGCCACCGCCATCGAAATGTTGGCAGCGGCGATCAGCCAGGCAGACACCTGCGCTGCGGCCACCAGGAACATCACCACAGCCGAGGTCTTGCCAGCGGTCAGCAGCAGGCTGTACAACTGGGAGACCTTCAGCTCCCGGTAGACCACGAAGCCAACGAACAGGGCGTAGAACACCGCGACCACCGCCGCCTCGGTCGGCGTGAAATACCCGGCTTTCAGTCCGCCGACGATGAGAATTGGCAGCAGCAGCGCCCAGGCGCCTGCGAAGGTGGCTTCCCAGCGTTTGCGGACGGGCAGCTTTTCCCCGCGTGGCATGTTGTCGCGCTTCGCCTGGAAGGCCCAGGTCAGCACCAGCGCCAGTGCCATCAAAAGGCCGGGAAAGATGCCGGCGATGAACAGCTTGGTGATTGAAATGTTTCCGACAACACCCAGCATCACGAACCCGATGGATGGCGGGATCACCGGTGCGATGATGCCGCCTGCGGCGATCAGTCCGGATGCGCGTGGCAGGTTGTAGCCGGCATTGCGCATCATCGGGATCAGCAGCGCGGCGACAGCGGCCGTATCGGCGATGGCAGAGCCCGACAAGGAGGCCATGACCACACAAGCGAAGATCGCCACGTAGCCGAGCCCGCCCTTGAAGTGGCCGACCCAGGCGCCTGCCACATCGACGATGCGCCGCGAGATGCCGCCCGCATTCATCAGTTCTCCTGCGAGCACGAAGAAGGGAATGGCCATCAGGGGGAAGCTGTCGGCGCCGGACAGCATGTTCTGCGCCATGATCTGCGCATCGAAAAAATTCATGTACAGCATCATGGCCATGCTGCAGGCCATGAGAGCGAAGGCGACAGGCACCCCGATGGCCATGGCCGCCAGGAGTGAGACAACAAAAATGGCGACGATCACGGGGCGGCCTCAGTCGCTGTTGGTGGTCGGTATCAACGAAGCCGGCGAGATCCGGCCCGTCAATAACTTGACGATATTGGCAAGGGTCAGGATGCCGATCGAGGCGGCGCACAGGTAGGCCACCGAATACACCACACTCAAGGAAATACCCGTGACCATACCGGTGTTGGCGACGTTGAGCGAATGCTGTCGCATCAATCCCCACAGAAGCACCGCACAGCAAAGCAGAACGATGAGTTGCGCCAGCAGCACCGCCGCAAACTGTGTCTTGCCCGACAGCCGGCGCACCACCATGTCTACGCCCAGATGCCCGCCTTCGCGCATCGCCACTATGGCGCCGAGAAAGGTGAGCCAGATGAACATGAAGCGCGACAACTCTTCCGAAGTGTTGATACCGGAATCGAAGAAGTGCCGCAACACCACATTGCCGAACACCATGACGCACATCGCCGCCAGGGCCAGCACCACGATCAGCTCAAGCGCCTTGTAGTACCAGTGAATAATTTTCTGCATGGGAGGGGTCCTGGTAGATGAGGACCGCTGGCCCGGTGGGCCGAGGCGGTCAGAACGCAAAGATTTTTCCGGGATTCATGATGTTATTCGGGTCCATCGCGTGTTTGATCTGCCGCATCACATGCACCGAAGCGCTGCCGAGCTCATCAACCAGAAAATCCTGCTTGTGCAGGCCTACGCCGTGTTCGCCGGTGCAGGTCCCGTCCATCGCCAGCGCGCGCGCCACCAGGCGGGCGTTGAGTTGCTCCGCAGCCTGCACCTCGTCGTGATTGGCTGCATCGACAAGCATCTGGACGTGGAAGTTGCCGTCGCCCACATGGCCGACGATGGGTGCGAGCATGCCCGACTCCTGAAGATCGCGGGCGGTTTCGTTGACGCATTCGGCGAGTTGCGAGATCGGCACGCACACATCAGTCACCACAGACCGGCTGCCGGGCCTGAGCTGCAGGGCCGCAAAGTAGATATTGTGGCGGGCCTCCCACAGCCTGGTGCGCTCCTCTGGGGTGCGCGCCCACTGGAATTGCGCGCCTCCGCCTTCATTGCAAATGTCCTGCACCATCTCGACCTGCTCACGCACGCCCGACTCGCTGCCATGAAACTCGAAGAACAGATGGGGTTGCTCGGGCAAAGCGGTCTTGCTGTAGGCATTGATGGCGCGGATGGCGACACTGTCCACAAATTCAACCCGTGCGAGGGGTACCCCGAGCTGGATCGACTGAACCACTGCCTGTACCGCCGTGTTGATATCGGGAAAAGCGCACACGGCGGCGAGGATGCTTTCAGGCAAGGGGTAGGTCCGCACAGTCGCCTCGACGACCACGCCCAAGGTTCCCTCGGATCCCACAAACAGGCGCGTCAGGTCGTAACCGGCGGATGATTTCTTGGCGCGCCGCCCGGTCTTGATGATCTCGCCGTCGGCTGTCACCACCGTGAGGTTGAGGACGTTCTCGCGCATGGTCCCGTAACGCACGGCGTTGGTTCCCGAGGCGCGGGTCGCGCACATGCCGCCGAAGCTGGCGTCGGCGCCAGGGTCCACAGGAAAGAACAGACCGGTGTCGCGCAGGGCCGCATTGAGCGCTTTGCGCGTCACGCCCGGCTGCACGGTCGCGGTCTGGTCTTGGTCATGGATGGCCAGCACCTGGTCCATCTGCTGCAAGTTCAGGGTCAAGCCGCCGCGAGCGGCCAGCGTATGGCCTTCTAGCGACGAACCCGCACCGTAGGGAACGATGGGGACGCGGTACTGCTGGCACAAGCGCACGGTGGCAACCACCTCGTCGGTGTTGCGTACAAAGGCCACCGCGTCGGGCGGCATGGCGGGAAAGATGGACTCGTCCCTGCCATGGTGCTCTCGCACGGCGGCACTGGTGGACACACGGTCGCCGAGCAGGGCCGTCAGGCGGACAAGAAAATCAGGAGCCAGGGGTGGATGGGTGGACATGGATGGATCAGGGCGGGAGATGGCGGGCGCCAAGCGCGCCCCGCGAAGAAAGAAATCACTGAACGCCGAACGTAGAGCGCTGAAGTGGCTGTGCAGGCCGCTGCCAGAGTCAGCAGGCCCGCACATCCAGACCATTCGCTTATTTTTTGGCGCGTACCCGAGCGATCTCGGTGCGGACCAGTGTCATGAACTCGGGGCCGATTTTTTCAAGATGCGGTGCGATCGCTGGCGGCACCCGATCGCGAATGGCCTGCAGATCAGCGGCAGAAAACTGCGTGACCTGCATGCCTTTGTCCTTCATGCCTTGCAGGGCGCTACCGGCCTCGGCTGCGGTGGCCTTGCGCTGGAAGGCCGTGGCGTTGGCGGCGGCGGTTGTCATCAGCTGTTTGTCGGCAGGCGACAGGCTGTCCCAATATTTTTTGGAGACGGCGAAGATCAGCGGCGAATAGACGTGGCCAGACAGCGTCATGTACTTCTGCACTTCATAAAAGCGCTGCGTGTACATCAGCACGATCGGATTTTCCTGGCCGTCGAAGGCTTTGGTTTCCAGTGCCACAAAAAGTTCGGACCACGGCAGCGGCGACGCATTGGCGCCTATGGCCTTGAAGGCGTCCAGTGTCAGCGGGTTGGGCTGCGTGCGCAGCTTCAGACCCTTCAGGTCATCGAGCGTGTTGACCGGCCGTTTGGAGTTGGTGATATGGCGAAAGCCGTTTTCCCACCAGCCGAGCACATGGATGCCGACCGCGCTGAGTTTGTCGTTGAGGTGTTTGCCGACCGGCCCGTCAAACACGGCGTGTGCTTCAGCTTCCGTGTTGAAGAGGAAGGGGACATCCTGAAAGCCCAGCTCCTTCACCTGGCCCAGCATGCCCAGGGCGCTGCCGGTGTAAAACTCCTGGACACCGCCTTGCAGCGCGCCCAGCATCTGCGGGTCTGGCCCGAGGGCCTGATTGGCGATGACGCTGGTCTTGATGCGGCCGCCAGTGACTTTTTCCATCTCGGCGGAAAACATTTTTGCGGCCTGGCCAGCCGGGTGGCTGTCGGCCATGCCGTGGCCGAAACGCGTGGTGCGCGCTTTGTCCTGGGCCATGGCACCCAGCGGTGCAATGGCCATCAGTGCGACTGCGGTGGCGGACAGAAATCGGTTCAGTTTCATGGTGTGCTTTCAGTGGTTGACAGTGGACGGGGCGGTGACTCTGCTCTGCACCTTGTTGCGCAGCAGGCCGATGCGTTCGATCTCGACTTCGCAGACGTCGCCAGGCCGCATGTACAGCTTCGGTTCGCGTGCGTGGCCGATGCCTGAAGGTGTGCCAGCGACGATCAGGTCGCCGGCTTCAAGCGTGAAGACCTCGCTGAGAATGACAATCAGGGACTCGACGTCGAACACCATGTCGTCGGTATTGGCCGACTGCACGGTCTGGCCGTTCAGGCGAGTCTCCAGCAGCAGGCCGCGCGCGCCTGGCGGCAGTTCGTCGGCAGTGACCATCCAGGGGCCGAAGGCGCCGGTGCCGTCAAAGTTCTTGCCCATCATCCACTGGGGCGACTTGAACTGGTACTCGCGGATGCTGCCGTCGTTGAAGACCGAGTAGGCCAGCACGTGCGAGAGGGCGTTCTCGCGGGCGATGTTGACGCCGCCCTTGCCGATCACCACCACCAGCTCGCCCTCATAGTCCAGGGTGTCCGACAGGCTGGTATGAAGCAGCGCGTCACCGTGGCCAATCACACTGGTGTTGAAGCGCGAAAACAGTGTGGGGTAGTCGGGTTGCTTGAAGCCGCTCTCTTCAGAGTGGTCCTTGTAGTTCAGCCCAACGCAGATAATTTTGGGCGGGTTGGCCACAGGCGCCAGGAACTGCACGTTGGCCAGGTCAATAGCGGCCTGGTGCGCCATGACCCCGGCGGCCTGCGCCAGCGCGTCGCCGCCTTTGCGGATCAGGGCGTCCATGGTGCCGGGATAGGCCTGCGAATCGGTGGTCGTGCCATGCCAGCTATCCGTCGCGGGGTCATGGACCGCCCACCCTTCCCGCCCTTTTGACAGGAATCGAACCAGTTTCATTATTTCTCCTTGAGTCAACCCTTGCGTGACGTTGCTCGTCAGGGGTGATATGTATAATTTATCAAATAATCTATTATTTATTACTTAGTACATACCCGATAAAATCCCATCAGCCATGCTGACCTCCAGTAAACCCACCCAAGCAGAAACTGTTTGCCGCCTCATCAGGGCTGAAATCCTCGATGGCCAGTTGCCCGCGGGCGCGAAGTTGAACATTGGCGCCCTGGAGAAAAGGTTTGACGTGAGCCTGGGTGCGATACGCGAAGCGCTGTCACGTCTGAGCGCTGAGGGCATGGTGATTGCCGAAGCACAGCGCGGCTATCGCGTGAGCCCGGTCAGCGGTGAGGAGCTGATGGACCTGACGCGCACGCGTGTCGAGGTCGAGTCGCTGTGCCTGGCGCAAGCCATGAAAAACGGCGACGTCGAATGGGAAAGCCGTATCGTCGCCGCCGCCCATCGCATGGAGCGGCTACAGGATTCGCCGGCCGATGCAGAAACGCGTGTGACCCAGGTCTGGAGCAACTCTCACCGGGAGTTTCACGAAGCGCTCGTCAGCGCTTGCCCCAGCCCGTGGTTGCTGCGCTTGCGCGCACTGCTGCATGAGCAAAGTGAGCGCTACCGCCGCCTGTCGGCGCCATTGGAGACAGACAAGCGCGATGTACGCGGTGAACACCGGCAGCTCATGGCGGCCGTGCTCAAGCGCGACGAAGCAGCCGCGTTGCGCGCCCTGGAGCAGCATTTTTTCTCTACCGCCCAGATCATTCTCAGATCCCCTCTACTGCGCACCGGACAAACCAGCACCCACGAGCCGCCGACCAGCTAAAAAGCATCGGCAATGCGCTCATGACACGTTCCCGCCCGGTCTCCTGGCCGGGGGCTGTATTCTCAATTTCCGGACGGTAGCTCGCCTTGCTGGTGAGCCGGCGCACCTTTCGTCCACCAGTCAATCCCATTGCCGCAAAGCGACTGCATCCCGATGTGTGCGGGCAGTCTGTAGGACAGGAGGCCCCAGTTTTGGCGCTAAATGCCTGTAGCCGCGCAGTGACCTGCTGCATTACTATCAGTTTCATTCACGCGGCGCCCCACACATCTGCGACAGGCGCCGGTCTTTTTTGTCTGACTTTCCCAGCGCGCGCACTATCAAACACATGTCATCTCCGGAGGAAAAAGCTGCAGGCGAATCCGCTCCGCACATCGATGTTCAGGAAGCGCCGGAAGGCGCGTCCTGCCTGGTGCTGGGCTTCTGGACTGGCGGGGAGTTGACGGCGCGCCCGGTCTGGGATGCGCTGACCGCCAGCCTGAAGGCCCAGGGCAGCGAAGCCGGCCGTGGCGTGGTCTGGGATTTGCGCCAGATGGATCAGCTTGACCACCTGGGTGCCCAGGTGCTGTGGAACCACTGGGGCCGGCAATGGCCCGAAAAAATCGAAGTCGAAGACGCCCAGCGCGCCGTACTGGAGCGCGTGGCCGAGTTCAGCGTGGACAGGCCTGCCACGCCAGCACCTGGCTTTAAACAGGCTTTTCTCAATCTCGGTGAAGGCCTGATCGAAGTATTTCATCATTTCACCGACCTGGTGGCGTTGGTCGGCCGGCTGATGCTCAATCTGGGCAAGCTGGCCAGGCGACCGGGCGATGGCCCGTGGCGCGACCTGTCGGGACACCTGTATCACATCGGTGCCACTGCCTTGCCGATCACTGCGCTGGTAGGTTTTCTCATCGGCGTGGTGCTGGCTTACCTGATTTCGCAGCAGCTCAAGCAGTTTGGCGCCGACGCCTTCATCGTCGACATTCTCGGCATTTCCCTGATTCGCGAGCTGGGGCCTGTGCTGGCCGCCATCCTGATTGCGGGGCGGTCGGGGTCGGCCATTACAGCGCAGATCGGCGTGATGCGGGTGACTGAAGAGCTGGACGCCATGCGGGTGATGGGCATTGCCCACAGCTACCGCCTGGTGATGCCGCGCGCGCTGGCGCTGGCGGTGGTCATGCCACTGATCAGCGCGTGGACCACCGTAGCAGCGTTGATTGGCGGCATGCTGGCTGCCGACCTGGCCATGGGCATCACGCCCTCGTTTTTCATCAACGCATTGCCAGCTGCGGTAGATGCATCCAACCTCACGCTGGCGACTGCCAAATCGGTGGTCTTCGGCGTGCTGATTGCGCTGATCGGCTGCCACTTCGGCCTGCGCGTCAAGCCGAACACCGAAAGCCTGGGCCAGGGCACGACGGCATCCGTCGTCACGTCGATCACCGTGGTGATTCTGGTGGATGCGCTGTTTGCGGTGCTGTTCAAAAACATTGGAATCTGAACATGACCCCCACGCTCCCCCACTGCGTGTGGGTCGCTGCCCCCAGGGGGGGGGCGCTGCGCCTGCGGTCTGGCAAAGCCAGCCCCGCGGCCCCTGTTTGGTTCAAGAGTGACAGCGCTAATATCAGGAGTGCGCGATGAGTGAGGTGATCGTCGACATCTCAGGCCTGTCCACCGTCTTCACCAACAGGGACAAGCAGTCGGTGGTGCACAAGGATCTGGACCTGACGATACATCGCGGCGAATTTTTGTCGCTGGTTGGCGGCTCGGGTACTGGCAAGACAGTGCTGTTGCGCCAGATGCTGGGGCTGGAGCAGCCGACTGCCGGCGACATCACGGTGCTGGGCAAACCCGCAGCAGAGCTAAGCAAACGCGGCGCGGCACAGCGCGTGGGCATGCTGTTCCAGCAGGGCGCGCTGTTCTCGGCCTTCACCGTGCTGGAAAACATCGCCTTCCCGCTGCGCGAGCTCAAGACCCTGCCGAACTCGCTGATTTACGAGGCGGCCATGGTCAAGCTGCAGATGGTCGGGCTGGCGCCCGAACACGCCGACAAGATGCCCAGCGATTTGTCGGGCGGTATGGTCAAGCGCGTGTCGCTGGCCAGGGCCCTGATCATGGACCCGCCGCTGTTGCTGCTTGACGAGCCGACGGCTGGCCTGGACCCGGACAGCTCGGACAGCTTTTGCGCGCTGCTGCGCGCCCTGCACAAGGGCATGGGCCTGACGGTGGTGATGGTCACCCACGACCTGGACACCCTGTTCGAGCTCAGCACCCGCATCGCCGTGCTGGCCGACCAGAAGGTGATTGTCAGCGGCCCACCGCGCGACGTGATTGCCTTTCCGCATCCCTTTATCCGCAACTTCTTCCTGGGCGAACGCGGGCAGCGCGCGATGGAGTTGCTGCGCGAATACCCGTTTACTGTTTGATGCATGACTGCAAATTCATTTTTTGGGCGAACTGCGGCGTTGCGCGGTGCTCGCAATCCTCATGTACCTGGGTACATTCCGGTTGCTGTGCTCCGGGCGCCTTGCATTTCATCCCAAAAATCTGAATTTTCAGCCATGCATCGCCACAGCTACTAGATAGAGAGGTTTTTAAAATGGAAAACAAAGCCCATGCCATCGCCGCCGGCGCGTTTGTGCTGGTGGTTGCCGCCTTGCTGGCGGTGCTGGCCGTCTGGCTGACGCGCGACGACGGTGAACGCAATCTTTATGAGCTGTCCACGCGTGAAACCATCTCCGGCCTGCAGCCGCAGGCGCAGGTGCGTTTTCGCGGCGTGCCGGTCGGCAAGGTTGAATTCATCGGCTTCGACCACAAGATTGCCGGCAATGTGCTGATCCGGATCTCGGTCGAGATCGGCACGCCGCTGACCCAGTCCACTTTTGCGTCCATCAGCTCGCAGGGTGTCACCGGCCTGGGCTTCATCCAGCTGGAAGACGACGGTCCCTCCACCGTGGCGCTGGTAGCCAACGACGACGACCCGCCGCGCATCCCGCTCAAGCCCGGGCTGCTGGACAAGCTGCTGAAGAAGAGCGAGGTCATCATGAACCAGGTCGAGGCCGCCAGCACCCAGCTCAACAAGCTGCTGGGCGACGGCAACCAGCAGGCGCTGATGGGAGCGGTCAACAATTTCAGCCAGGCGGCTGACAGCATCAACAAGGTGGTGCTCAAGATGGAGCCGGTGGTGGCCAGTTTGCCCAAGCTGAGCCGGGAAGCGGGTGCAACCATGAAGTCGCTCAAGACTGCGGCCGACGATGTGTCAACAACCGCCAACAGTGTGACAGCCACCTCTGATCGACTGAACGCCAAGGGCGGACCGATCGACAAAGTTGCCGAAGGCACTGCCGCACTTGCGACCACCGTGGAGACCTTCAGTGCCACGACGCTACCGCGCGTTGCCGAGGTGGCCGAGGAAACCGCCCGCGCCATGCGTCAGCTGCGTCGCACCGTCAACTCGGTGGACGACAACCCGCAGTCGCTTATTTTTGGCAACGGCCCGCCTGTACCAGGCCCAGGCGAAAAAGGCTTTATCCCTCCCGGAGGAAAACCATGACCTGCTTATTTGCTATGAATACAGGAGCAACATATGCCCGTAAATCAAGGGCTGGAGGCCGATTTGGCTTGATGTTGTCGCTGGCCCTGTTACTGGGCGCCTGCTCGGCCCTGCCAGACAAACCATTGCGCGCCGCGCTCTACGACTTCGGGCCCGGTGCCATGGTGTCCATGCCCGCTACGCGACAGGCACCTCTGGCACCGATTGCACTGGCAGAGATCACAACGCCCGGTGGCGTGCTCGACAATCAGACCGTGCTTTACCGGCTGGCTTATGACGATGCGCAGCAACTGCGCCCGTACGCGCAGGCGCGCTGGAGTATGCCGCCGGCGCAGTTGATCCGCCAGCGCCTGCGCGACACGCTGGGCCGCACGCGCGCCGTGCTCAACGCCGGCGAAGGCCCGGCGCTGAATCGCAGCGCCAATCAAGGCGTGTTGCCGCGCGTGCTGCAGCTCGAGCTTGACGAGTTCAGCCATTTCTTTGAGTCCCCGGCCACCAGCGTGGGACTGATCCGCCTGCGAGCCACCCTGGTGGAAGCCACGCCCAGCGGTGAAAAGCTGCTGGCCCAGCGCAGCATCACAGTGGTGCGCCCGGCGCCTAGCACCGATGCGCCCGGCGGCGTGCGCGCACTCACCGCCGCGACAGACGCCGCAATCGAAGAGATAGCGACATGGCTGCAACAGATCCCTTGAAGCCCGACGCCGCAGGCGGCGCGCCCCAGGAGCGCAGCGCAGAGCCGGCCCAGGCAAGCCCGGCCCCCCCGGGTGGCGTTCGACAAACTGAGAGCGAACCGAACACCGACGTGGGGGCCATCTCACTGGAGCAGAAGCTGCAGGATGCCGGGCTGGAGCTGCTGGGCAACTGCCAGAAGATGTCCGGGCGCGGGCCTGGCCTGCTTGAGCATTCGGCGATTCTGGAAGATTTCACACCGCAGGAGCTCGACACCCTGGGCGAGTCCATGCTGCTGGTACGCGCGCAACCGGGCCAGGTGCTGCTCAGCGAAGGCGACCAGGGCGACTGGATGCTGTTGTTACTCAGCGGCACGGTGGACGTGACCAAGTCCACGCCGCCAACGGACGACGAAGCCCAGTCCAATGAAAGCTTTTCCCGCCTGGGTGTGGCCACCGAAGGCGCGACCCTGGGCGAGATGTCCATGTTTGACCGCGACGTGCGTTACGCCACTTGCACCGCCATTGACGTGGTGGAGGCCGCTGTGCTGAGCCGCGCCGCCATCGGCCAGTTGATCCGCCAACACCCCGGTGTAGGCGCCAAACTGGTCGTCAAGATCACCCAGCTGTTGGCCCAGCGCCTGCGCAACACCAGCAACCGGATGGTCAAAATGCTGCAAAAAGAGTAGTTTTTCCGCCTGACTTCACACCGGCTTCACACAGCGGATCTTTCTCCCTGCTGGCTTCACCGTCGGTTTGCACACTGTCTTTCGTCATCAACGAAAGGATCCACGTGAAGTCAAAATTGATATCCATCGCCCTGGTGCTTGTCTTGCTGGTCATTGCACTGCTACAGATCAGTGCGGTGGTGCATGACCGGCAGCTGTACCGCAACATCGCGGTCCAAAGTGTGGCGCAGAGCCTGGCTGGCGCGCAGACGCTGACCGGGCCCCTGATCCACATGGCCTGTACGGAAGAGTGGGAAAGCCGGACCGACAAGGAAACGCGTCCCGAGCGGCGCGAGTTTCATCTGGTGGCCACCCCTGCGCTGCTGTCGATCAAGGGAAGCAGCGAACTTGAGCCCCGTGCAAGGGGGCTGCATGCAACGCAGGTATTCAGCCTCAAGGCACAGGTGGTCGCGCAATGGACAGACACCGAAGCGCTCAAGCCGGTCGCCCAGCATGGCGGCTCACGCATGAGTTGCGGCCAGCCGCTGCTGATGATGGCAGTCTCCGATGCCCGGGGCATCCGGCACGCCAGCGCGAAGGTCGGCGACCAGCTTCTGCCACTCAAGCCAGGCACTTTTTTTGGCCGTTATCCCCGCGGCGTCCATGTTCCCCTGCCGCCCGCCCTGGCGCGTGCCCAGCCGCTGCAGGCCGAGTTTCAGCTGGAATTGGTCGGCACACAAAGTATCTCTGTCGTGCCACTGGGCGGCGACACGCAAATGCAACTGAGCTCCAACTGGCCCCACCCGAGCTTTGGCGGCCAGTTTCTGCCTGTCGCGCGAAAGATCAGCGATCAGGGATTTGAAGCAAACTGGCGGGTCAGCGCGCTGGCCAGTACGGCGCAGCAGGACATGGCCAGCAACGGCGGCGCTGCCGAAAAGAGAGCGTGCGCGCCGTCCGACGACGGAACGCCGGGCAGCGGATGCGTCGAGGCTTTCAGCGTCACCTTTGTCGATCCGGCCAACACCTATGCCCTGAGCGATCGCGCCACCAAATATGGCCTGCTCTTTATCGGACTGACCTTTCTTGCGGTCGGCCTGTTCGAGTTCATGAAAGCCCTGCGTGTGCACCCGATCCAGTACTTTTTGGTGGGCGCGGCGATGAGCATGTTTTTCCTGCTCCTTGTCAGTCTCTCTGAGCACATGCGGTTTGACGTCGCCTATGTGATTGCCTCGTCGTCCTGCGTGCTTTTGCTCGCCTATTACGCCAGTCACATGCTCGGCAGCTGGGCGCGTGGCCTGCCTTTCGGGCTGGGCATCGCGGTGCTGTACGGCATGCTCTTTGTGCTGTTGCAGATGGAGCAGACCGCTCTGGTGGTGGGCGCCGTGGCCTTGTTCGTCGTGCTGGCCAGCATCATGCTTCTGACTCGCCGTATCGACTGGTACGCCCGCTTCCGTAACAGCGAACCTGCCAAGGCTGTCACATGATGCGTGTGCCCGTCACTTTTGTTGCCTCAGAAGTGCAACTCCACCCTGAGTCCGGGGCTGGTGTTGCGCACGACCATCCGGCCGCCATGCAGCACCATGATTTGCCGCACGATGGCCAGCCCGAGGCCAGAGCCTTTGGTTTGCCCGTCGGGGCGCACTGTGGAGAAAAATCGCTCCCCCAGTCGGGGCAGGGCAAAGTCCGCCACGCCGGGCCCTGCATCCTGAACGGCGACGAAGTTGTGAGATGCCTGCACAGTGATGGTGGAACCTTCCGGCGCGAACGAGCGGGCGTTTTCCAGAAGATTGCCCAGCGCCAGTGCCAGCAAGCCGGGTTCGGCGTGCACGCCGGCGCGTTCGGGGGTCACGGTCACCTGCATAGCGGGTCGGGTCTTGTGCAGCAGGCCACCGGTGGCAAGTGGCTGGAGCACATCAAGCCAAAGGAGATTCTCGCGTTGGACCTGTGCATGACGTTGCTCCAGCTTCGTCAGCTCGAGCATGCGATCCACCAGCGCCTGCAGGCGAGCGGACTGCGTGAGCACCTGCCCCGAAAACTCGCGGCGCGCGTCTTCGGGCAAGTCGTCCTGGAGCAGCTCACCGGCACCGCGAATCGCCGCCAGCGGGCTCTTCAGTTCGTGCGTCAATGCGCGCACGTAGCCCTCGATGTACTCATGGCCCTCGAGCTTGAGCCGCATGGCATCGACCGCCAGCGCGAGCTCGCCGAGTTCACCGGGTATCTGCGGCACCGGGGGTTTGCCGCCCTCGCCGACGGCATGGGCATAGTGGCGCAGCTTGCGGATGCTCCACACCACCCAAAGTGTCACTGCCACACCGATGACCAATGACAGTGCAAGCAGCAGCAGACCGCGCAGGAGGATCTTGCGCTCGGCCCGGTCAATGAACGCCTGGATGGTGGACATCGGTTTGGCCACCGTCAGTACGCCTATGGTCTTTCCGCCCTGCTGCACCGGAGCGGCGACATACATCACGGAGGTGCGGTCGTCGTGCTGGACCTCGCGGGTGGCGCGGGCGCCGTATTCGCCGCGCAGGGTGAGGGCGACATCGCGCCAGCGCGAATAGTCCTGGCCAATGGCCGCGCTGTTTTCCGAGTCGAATACGACGGTTCCCCGGATGTCGGTGACGTATACCCGGAAATCCAGCGACTGCTTGGCCATTCCCCAGATGCGAACGTCGACGGGCCGGCGGGCGTAGCCCTGAACCTGCTGCGCGAAGCGCCCGGTTGCCATGCTGCCCGCAGCGAGATCGTCGCTGGCAAGTTCGGCCAGGATATTGGCCGTGTCCACCATCATGTCTTCCATGACCTCGCGCACGCTGGGCCGCACCTCGGTCATGAAAACCCGCAGCACAAAAAAAGCCGCCAACCCTGTCACCAGAAAAAAGCCGAAGAGCAGGCGTATGCCTAGGCGCATTTCAGTTGCTCAGTGCGCTATGCGCAAACGCGTGAAGCTGGCACGGCGCAATACCAGCAGACGCCGCGGAACTGGCTTCGCCAGGCCGCAGGCGTCGCCCCCTGCAGGGGGGGAGGCGGCTACACGCAGTGAGCCGCAACGGGGGGGTCATATTGAATAACCCATGCCGCGATGCGTTGCGATGTAATCGTGCCCTGGGGCGACCTCCTGCAATTTGGCGCGCAGTGTCTTGATGTGGGTATCGACCGTCCGGTCCATGCGGTCCGAACCGCTTCCCCAGACCGCGTGCAGAAGTTCTTCCCGCGACCGGATGCGGTTGCGGTGCTGCAGCAAGTCAGACAACAAGCCGAACTCACGCCGCGTCAAGGCCAGCACACGCCCATGCAGGCTGATGCGCTGGCCGGCTATGTCGATGTCGAAGGGTCCGGTATCTGAAGAACGCCTCTGGACTGGTGCCTGCATCTGGGCGCGCCGCAGCATGCCACGTACTCGGGCCAGCAACTCGCGTGGGCTGAAAGGTTTGCTCACGTAGTCGTCGGCGCCGAGCTCAAGGCCGAGGACGCGGTCGATTTCTTCTCCATGAGCGCTCAGTATCAGCACCGGCAGGCCGCCGGCGGCGCGGACCTCCCGGCACAGGTCGAGTCCGTTGCCATCGGGCAAGCCGATATCCAGGATCAGCATATCCGGGGGGCGCAGGTCCAGCTGCCTGCGGGCATCGCCGAGGAGCAGGCTGTGCGTGACCGTCAGGCCCCCTCGCTCCAGCGCGAAAATGATGGACCGGGCAATGGCCGGGTCGTCTTCGACAAGCAACACCCTGGCTCCGGCCATCCTGTGCCTTCAGCGCGCCAGGATGGGAAACAGCTTGACCAGCCCGCCGGTCATCACCTCGATGGCCAAGGCCGCCAGAATCAGGCCCATCAGGCGGGTCATCACGTTGATGCCGGTTTTGCCGAGCACACGCGCAATCGGGTCAGCCAGCGCAAAACACGCGGCCGTCGCCAGCCCGATCACCACGCCGTAGCCGACCAGCGCGGCCAGCTGCAGGGCGTTCTGGGCTTTTTCAGCGTAGATCACCACCGTGGACATGGTGGCCGGGCCCGTCAGCAGCGGAATGGTCAGCGGTACCACCGCGATGCTGGCGCCCATGGCCGCTTTCTCGGCACCATCTTCCAGCTCGTGGGTTTGCGCCTTGACCTCGGCCGGCTGCGCGTTGAGCATGTTCATCGAGCTGATCAGCAGCAGCATGCCGCCGCCGACCTGGAAGCTCGCCAGCGAGATGCTGAAAAACTCCAAAATCTGCAGACCCAGCAGCGCACTGGTGGCAATCACCAAAAACGCGCTGAATGACGCAGTGACGATGGTGCGGCGCCGCTGCGCGGTGGAAAAGCCCTGCGTGTAGTGGATAAAAAACGGCACGATGGCCAGCGGGTTGACGATGGCCAGCAGGGTGACGAGAGGTTTGAAATCCATAGAAGTTTCTTTTACGGCTCGTTCGTCAAATGACGGCTTGAACGACGTCGTTATACCTCAAGCGGCCGAGAGTTCAGCAAAGAATCGGGCTATAGCTATTGAAATCGGTCAGGGGTTGTATGCTGTAACGATACGCGATACAATCCCACATGATCAAGACGTTCAGGCACAAGGGGCTGAAAGCCTTTTTCGAGAAAGGGAGCATGGCAGGCATTCAGGCCGCCCACGCCCCAAGACTGGCCGCCATGCTGCGACGCCTGAACGAAACGACCAACGCCCAAGGTATGAATCTGCCAGGCTGGGGATTGCACCCGCTGAAAGGGCGCGACCTGAAAGGGCATTTTTCGGTTTGGGTGAACGGCAACTGGCGCATGACTTTCACCTTTGACGGCACGGATGCTGTGCTGGTGGATTACCAGGACTATCACTGAGCAACTGGAGTAACGAAGATGGCACGCATGTTTAACCCCCCGCACCCTGGCCTGACGCTGCGCGACGATGTGTTGCCTGCGCTAGGGCTGACCGTGACCGAGGCAGCGCAGCAGCTTGACGTTTCCCGCGTGGCGCTGTCCCGCGTGCTCAATGGCCGTGCCGCCATTTCGCCTGAAATGGCCCTGCGCATCGAGGCCTGGCTGGGTGTTGCGCGCGGCGGCGAGGCCCGTTTGTGGTTGGCAGAGCAAAGCGCCTACGACGTGTGGCAGGCCGCACAACGATTCAAGACTGCGCCCATGCAGGTTCAACCCGCGCCGATGGTGGCCTGAAACCGTTTGCGCCGCTGCCGCAGTTGATGTTTTCGTAATTCAACAGACTGCGTCGTTCGGTCTGAACTTCCCGCCGTACAGCTAACAATGAGTTCAGCTGAAATCTGCGGTGAGTGCTGATTTTTATCAGCCTTTCCAGATTGTCAAAATGAGAGAAGAGATATTGACTGTCAATGATTTAGCGCAACGTTCAAGCGCCGCTTTCTGTTGGATTGGTGGTTTTATACCGCAGAGTGTGCGGTATAGATTGCGTGAGTCTCCATGAAGTTGCGGCGTGACGATTTCGACCATATGTTCGCGCAATATCGAGAACATCTTCGCACCGAGATTCATCGTTTCTGCGATTGCGCATCTGTGTATCGCCAGATTAGCGACCGAACGAAAGATCATCTGGCCGAACTCAATTTGGCACCGGCGTTCTTTCGCACGATTGAGGGCGCCCTGTTCACGACGATTGTGCTATGGGCTGACAAACTGTTCGATGAACGCGGGGAGCGCGGTCTGTTCAACTTCCTTACCTTCGTTGAATACAACCGAGAGTGGCTCACGACGAAAGAGCTCCAACGTCGACGCGGCTACCCCGACGACCACTGGATGTTGCAGAATCGAATACCGATCACCTTGGAATCGATTGAGGAAGACCGATCAAAGATACGTTCTCTATCTGCTTTGAAGAGCATCCGGATTCGACGGGATAAGTTTCACGGGCACTTCGACAAGGACTACTTCTTCGACCGGGCGCGCCTTCAAAATGAAGCGCCCATTCGGTGGCAGGAGCTGGATGACGCAGCTGAAGTTATGGGTAATGTCATTAACGATTACTCTGTAGACTTCGACGGCAATATGTTCTCGTGGAAGACTATGAACGTCGCTGACCTGGGAGTGCTCCTTCAGGCAGCAGCAGGGAGACGGCGATGAATAGAGCCGGCGCTTGCAGCTCCTAAACGCTTACCTACCTGCCCCCCGCCACATCCACCATGGCCCCCGTGGTGTAACTGGACTCTTCCGACAGCAGCCACACAATGGCGCGTGCCACTTCGTCGGCGCTGCCCGCGCGCTGCATCGGAACCTGCGGCGCCAGGTCGCGCGCGCGGTCGGGCAGGCCACCCGAAGCGTGGATCTCTGTCTCGATGATGCCGGGCCGCACAGCATTGACGCGTATGCCTTCGGCTGCGACCTCTTTGGCCAGGCCGATGGTGAAGGTGTCCACCGCGCCCTTGGCCGCCGCGTAGTCCACGTATTGGCCCGGCGCGCCGAGCCTCGCGGCAGCGCTGGAGACGTTGACAATCGCGCCGCCTGCGCCGCCGTAACGTGTGCTCATGCGCTTGACCGCTTCCCGCGCGCAGACCATGGTGCCAATCACGTTGATGTTGAACATGCGCTTGAGGCGTGCCACGCTCATGCCGTCCACCCGTTCGGTGCGGTCCACCACGCCGGCGTTGTTGACCAGCGCCGTGAGCCGGCCGAGTTTGGCGTCGACTTTTTCAAACATGGCCAGCACCTGGGCCTCATCGGCCACGTCGGCCTGCACCGTGATCGCCGTGCCGCCGCCCTGGCGAATCTGGCGCACCACCTCGTCGGCAGCAAGCGAATTGGCGCTGTAATTGACGGCGACGGTGTAACCCTGACGCGCGGCCAGCAGCACGGTGGCGGCGCCAATACCGCGCGAGGCGCCAGTGATCAAAACAATCTGGGACAAATCCGGCCTCCAGCAAAAAAGGGCAATCCCGGTTACAACCGGGGACCAAATCAATGTACATCAATCGGCTGCAAAGCCCACAGGAGACGCCCCTTGAGCATCAGCATCGACTACTACTTCACGCCGCAAAGTCCCTGGACTTATCTGGGCCACGATCGTTTTGTGCGGATGGCTAGTGCAGCCGGTGCGGCGGTGCGAGTGCTGCCGGTGGACTTTGGCAAGATTTTTCCGATCTCCGGCGGCTTGCCGCTGGGCCAGCGTGCGCCGCAGCGCCAGGCCTACCGGCTGGTAGAGCTGCAGCGTTTCAGCGAACACCTGCAGATGCCGTTGAACCGGCAGCCCAAATTTTTCCCGGTGGGCGGCGACCCGGCAGCGCGGCTGATCATGGCCGTAGACCAGCACGACGGCAGCACCGCAGCGCTGGCCTTGGCGGGTGCCATTTTCCGCGCGGTATGGGCAGAAGAGCGTGACATTGCCAGCGAGCAGGTGCTGGCGGAGATTCTTCAGGCCGCTGGCCGCGACCCGGCCCGGCTTGCGCAATCGAAGGGCCCCGACATTCAACAGACTTATGAGGCGCACACGCAGCAAGCCATAGCTGCAGGCGTCTTCGGCGCGCCCAGTTACGTTGTGAACGGGGAGATCTTCTGGGGCCAGGACAGGCTGGACTACTTGGAGCGCCGGCTCGCGCGCGGCTGACTTGTCAGCAGCCGTCACTGAATTTGCAACCCTTCCATAAACAGGAGACACCCATGGCCAATTTTATCGACCTCCAGTCCGCCGACGGATTCTTATTCCCAGGCTATGTAGCTGAACCGGCCGCCAAGCCCAAAGGCGCCGTGGTGGTGCTGCAGGAGATTTTCGGCGTCAATTCGCACATCCGCTCTGTTGCTGACGGGTATGCGGCTGCAGGCTATCTGGCCGTTGCGCCCGCTACCTTCCACCGCGTCAAGCCGGGCGTTGACTTGGACTACACCGACGCTGACATGAACGCCGGTTTTGCACTCAAGACTGCGGTGGAAGCACTGCCAGCGCCCGGCGTTTTGCAAGACATCCAGGCTGCCATCAACCACGCGGCGCAAACCTCAGGCGGCAAAGTCGGCATCGTCGGTTTCTGCTGGGGCGGCCTGCTGACCTGGCGCGCGGCCTGCACGTTGTCCGGTCTGTCGGCGGCTGTGCCTTATTACGGCGGCGGCATGACAGCCGGTGACGAGCCGGCGCGCCAGCCGGCCTGCCCGGTGATGGCCCACTTCGGCAACCAGGACCACTGGATTCCGCTGGACACCGTCGAAGCCTTCAAAAAGGCGCAGCCCGGTGTCGAGGTGCATGTATACGATGCCAACCACGGTTTCAACTGCGACCAGCGCGGCTCGTACAACGAAGCAGCAGCCAAACTTGCCAAAGAGCGCACGCTCGCGTTTTTCGCCCAACACTTGGCCTGAGCATGGTTTGCGGTCGGAATTTCAAGCATTTTTGGCCCTCAGCCCTTGTGTGGCGGGCGCAAGCAGCTATTATTTTTGTAGCGTTTTCGGCGCTGGCACAAGCGGCTGATTACAGCGGACCGCTGTTCGACGCCCACCTGCATTACAACGAAGAGGCTTGGGATGGCCGGGCCGGACCACACGGCCCCGCCGATGTGCTGGCGCGCATGAAACGCAACGGGGTCAGGGCCATCGTCGCCAACTCGCGGCCCAACGATGGCACCAAGGCACTGGCCTCCATGGCCGAGACCAAACAGGCCGGTGTGACGGTGGTGCCCTTCATCCGCCTCTACCGCAACCGCGCGGACTACGACAACTGGTTCCGCGACGAGACGATTTACGAGATGGTGCAGGCCGAATTCGCGCGCGGCGTCAGCGGCGCCCAGGCCGGGCCGTACAAAGGCATTGGCGAATTTCATTTGTATGACAGCGCCAATGCCAACGGGCCGGTGGCGAAGAAGCTGATGCAGTTTGCCGAGAAAAACAAGCTCGCCATCCTGGCGCATGTGGACGACGTGGCGATTGATTTGCTGATGGCACATGCCCCTGGCGCGCGGCTGATCTGGGCGCACACGGGTATTGGCGGCGCACCGGCTGCGCGCGTGGACGCGCTGTTCGCGCGTTATCCGACCTTGATGGGCGAGTTGTCTTACCGGCCTGGCCTGACGTGTGACAGTGGGACGCTGTGCCCCGAGTGGCGCGCCTTGCTGCTCAAGTACCCGTCGCGTTTCATGATCGGTTCGGACACCTGGGTCAACCAGCGCTGGCAGTATTACGACGAACTCATGAAGGGCTACCGCGCCTGGCTGGGGGACCTGCCCCCCGATGTGGCACGCAAGATCGGCTGGGACAATGGTGCGAGCTTGTTTGGCGTTGCCAAGCCATAAACGGTTCAATGCACTTCCCCGAATTTTCAAGCAGGGGCCGCGGATCTGGCTCTGCCAGTCCGCAGGCGCAGCGGCCCCATCGAGGGGCAGCGACCCACACGAAGTGGGGGAGTGTGGGGGCACAATATCGGCCATGATGCATCTGCACTACTACCCCAGCACCGCAGCCATGGTGCCGCACATCCTGCTCGAAGAAATCGGCCTGCCTTACCAGCGTGTGCTGGTGGACCGCACGCAGAATGCGCACAAGGCGCCGGACTATCTCCGCCTCAACCCGAACGGGCTGATGCCGGTTCTGGTCGATGGCGATCTGGTGCTGTATGAAACCGCCGCGATCTGCCTGCACCTCAGCGACAAGCATCCTGGCGCCGGGCTGGTGCCACCGCTGGGTAGCGTGGAACGTGCGCATTGCTACAAATGGCTGATGTGGTTGACCAACACGCTGCAGGCGACGCTGATCGTTTATTTCTATCCGGAGCGATCGGTGGCCCCGGGCAACACGGCCGGTGCGGCAGAGGTCAAAGCGCAGGCCGAACTGAAAATCGGCGGCATGCTGGATCAGCTGGACGCCGAACTAGCCCGCCATGGCGGGCCCTGGTTTGCCGCCAAAGACTACAGCCTGCTCGATGCCTATGTGTTCACCCTGTGCCGCTGGACGCGCAATTTCGCTTCGCCTGCCGCGCGCACGCGGCCGCAGCTCGGGCCCTACCTGCAGCGCATGCTGGACCGCCCTGCGGTGCAACGCGTGTTGGCGGCGGAAGAACTCTCCCCGCCCTTTGTCTAGCGTTCAAGCAGAGTCTGGAGTTCCAGCGCGTTGCTGACCGCAGCGCCTGACGCGGTGTTGTCGAAGATGCACCAGACGTCGGCGCCGCATTCCGCCGCCTCGCGCAGTTTCGCGGCCAAGGCCTGCAGCAGCGCGGGAGCGTAAGACGAGTAATACATGCGCGGCGAGCCATGCAGCCGCAGGTACACCAGGCCGGGCCACCCGCCCGGCGCGCTGCCTGCGTCATGCAACACCGGGTCGGCCAGTACGCGGCCAATGCGCTGCCTTTTCAGCAGGGTATCGGCTTCTGGCGTGAACCAGCTCGCGTGACGGGGCTCCAGCGCGACCGCGCCCGCATGGCGCTTGCGCAGGCTGGTGAAAAACCCGACAGCGGCTCGCTTGTCGAAAGCCAGGCTGGGCGGCAGTTGCACCAGCAGGCAGCCCAACGAGTCGCCCAAGCCCGCCGCTTGCAGCAGGAAATCGTCCAGCAATGCGCCGCAGTCGCGCAGCCGCTTTTCATGCGTGATGGTTTTGGGCAGCTTGACTGAAAAACGGAAGCCCGGCGGCACGCTGCCTGCCCAGCCCGCATAGGTGGCCGGCTGGTGCGGCCGGTAAAACGAGGAGTTGATTTCTGCAGCGACCAGACGACCGGCGTAGCGCTCCAGATGTGTCCCGGCCTCGGGAAACTGTGGCCAGCTTTCGCGCGGCAGGCTCCAGCCGGCGCAAGCGATGCGTAATGTCGCCGCCCCGCCTGGCATCAGTGCCGGGTCCTGGCCAGATACTGCTTGCGCCAGAACACCATCACCACCACGATGCCCAGCAGGATCATGAAGCCGGCCACCCACCAGAAGCCGGCGGCCGTTTGAATCAGCGGCAGGAACTCGAAGTTCATGCCGAAAAAGCCGGTGATCAGGTTCAGCGGCAGGAAGATGGCGGTCAGCGCGGTCAGCGTGCGCATGATGTCGTTGGTGCGATTGCCCTGCGCGCTGAAGTGGATCTGCACCACGGTTTCGGCCGATTGCTCAAGCCGGCGCGCATGGTGCACCACCCGTTCGATATGTTCGATCACATCGCGCGCCCGCGCCACCATCTGGTCACGGCGCGTCTGCGCAAGCTGGGCATCGGCGGCAAAGGACGACATCGGCTGCTCGCGCAATGAGTCCAGCCACTCCTGCATCGCGTCGTGCTGCTCGTCGCACAGGTCTTCCAGCACATGCAGCTGGCTGCGCGCGCCCATCAGCGAGCCCCAGTTGATAAAACGCGAATTGGGCTTGAGCAGCTCGCCCTGCCAGTGCTCGAGCTGTGTCGTGAGTTCTTTGCGCACGTCGAGGTAGCTGTCCACCATGGCATTGACCATGCGCAGCACCAGATCGGCGGGGCTGGACGGAATGCGGCTGCGCGCCGACACGGCGTTCACACTGAGCCTTGCGTCTGTCAGGGACCGCTCGATGAAACTTTTGGCGGTGTAGCAGCCGCGCGGGTGCACGCTGATCAGCAGCCGGTCAAACATCACAAACCCGACGGCGCGCGAGCTGATGCGGTTGAAGGCTGGCAGGCTGCCACCCGGTTTGCTGTGCGCCTGGCCGCGCTTGGCCTGGGCCGCAGTCTCATCTTCGACCTCGGCGCGTGTTTCATCCGGCGTGGCCAGCCGCCGGAAGATGACCAGGTCGTAAATCGAGGTGAAGTCGTAGTGCGAGGGGTGAAGCGCGTTGCGCAGATCCTGGCAATGCAGGTCCAGCAGGGCCGAGCCGCCGAGCTGCTGAGCCGCCTGCTGCAGCAAGGCCTGGTGGCTTTCGAACTCCTCGCGGTCAACAAACACCCAGACAAAACCGTCGGTCGGTGCTTTGGCGGGCAGGCTGTCTGAAAAGCGCAGGCTGTCAGCGGTGAATTCAACAATTTGCACGGCGTGTGTCCGGTTTCAAGCCAAATCGGCTTATAGCCCTCGTCAATGCTGCGCGAGTAGCTATTATTTTAATAGCAATCGAGCGGCAGCCACGGCGAAGTAGCTGAGCACGCCGTCGGCGCCCGCGCGCTTGAATGCCAGCAGGCTTTCCATCATCACCGCGTCGTGGTCCAGCCAGCCGTTTTGTGCGGCGGCCTTGAGCATCGCGTATTCACCGCTGACCTGGTAGGCAAAGGTCGGCACGCCGAACTCGTCCTTCACGCGGCGCACCACGTCCAGGTAAGGCATGCCGGGCTTGACCATCACCATGTCGGCGCCTTCGGCAATGTCCATGGCGACTTCGCGCAGGGCCTCGTCGCTGTTGCCCGGGTCCATCTGATAGACCTTTTTGTCGGCCTTGCCGAGGTTGCCGGCAGAGCCGACCGCGTCGCGGAAGGGGCCGTAAAAGGCGCTCGCGTATTTAGCGCTGTAGGCCATGATGCGGGTGTGGATCAGCTTGCGTGATTCAAGTGCGTTGCGAATCGCGCCAATACGGCCGTCCATCATGTCGCTGGGCGCAACGATGTCGACCCCGGCTTCGGCCTGGGCCAGTGCCTGCCCAACCAGCAGCTCAATGGTTTCGTCATTGAGGATGTAGCCGGTCTCTTTATCAGGCAGCCCATCCTGGCCGTGGCTGGTGAAAGGGTCCAGCGCCACATCGGTCATCACGCCGAGTTCGGGAAAACGTTTCTTCAGCTCGCGCACCACGCGGGGCACCAGGCCGTCGGGGTTGAGCGCTTCCTTGCCGTCATAGGTCTTGAGTGACGCGTCGATCACCGGGAACAAGGCCATCACGGGAATTCCGAGTTGAACGCATTCCTCAGCCACCGGCAGCAGCAGGTCCAGGCTCAGGCGTTCAACACCGGGCATGGAAGCCAAGGCTTCGCGCCGGTTGTTGCCGTCAGTGACAAACACCGGATAGATCAGGTCGTGGGCGCTCAGTGTGTTTTCACGCACCAGGTTGCGCGTGAAAGTGTCGCGGCGCAGGCGGCGCGGCCGGCCAGCGGGGTAGGGGGCATGAACTGTCATCGGCAAATTGTGCCAAAGCTTTTGTGCTGCAGCAGCGATTAATTTTTCCCATGACCTGCGGGGCAGGGTGGCAGACAAAAAAATGCCCGGATGACACTGGGTCAACCGGGCCTGGAAGCCTTTTTGCTGTGACACGTCAAGGCACCCGCTCAGGGAGGAAAAGCGGGGCGCTGTCACCAAAAGGTAACAACACATATTAATTTTAGTCGCCCGGGCTGGAAGTGACAAGGCCCGGGCCGAATCCCCGGAGCCTGCTCGTTGCGTGGGCCTGCGGGCTACACTTCGCCCATGCTCTGGGTCAAATCACTTCACATTGTTTTTGTCGCCAGCTGGTTTGCAGGCCTGTTCTACCTGCCGCGCATTTTTGTGAACCTGGCAATGGTGCCGCCCGAAAGCGTCGCCGAGCGCGAGCGCCTGCTCCTGATGGCGCGCAAGCTGCTGCGCTTTTCCACCCTGCTGGCGGTGCCTGCGCTGGCCTTTGGCTTTTGGATGTACCTGGGCTACGGCATCGGTCGCGGACCGGGCAATGGGTGGATGCATGCCAAGCTGGCCGTGGTGGTGCTGGCCATCGGTTACCACCATGCCTGCAGCCGCATCCTCGCGAAATTCATCGCCCAGCGCAACACGCACAGCCACATGTGGTGGCGCTGGTTCAACGAGGTACCGGTGCTGCTGCTGCTCGCAGCCGTGGTGCTGGTCGTCGTCAAGCCTTTTTAACCACCGAGGCCGCGCAGCGTGAGCCCTCCGAATTCACCAGACGTCATGCCAGCGGACGCGGGCGAACCGGCTTCGCCGGGCGCAATGCGTCGTCCCCTGCAAGGGGAGGCAGAACTACACGATGCGCAGCATCGCGAGGGTGTCAGGGGTGTGCCACCTGTTTCCCTGCAAGGGGAAAAGGAATTACGCGGAGCAAAGCGTAGTGAAGACGATAGGGGTGTGCAATCAGCCAGCTGGCCCCTCGCCCTCGCCACCATCTGCCTGATTGTTTACGCCAGCCTCTACCCTTTCGCTGAGTGGCGCAACCAGGGCATCTCGCCGCTCAGGTTCCTGATGGCGCCGCTGCCGCGTTACTGGACGGGTTTCGACGTGGGCATCAACCTTGCGGGCTACGCCCCCATGGGCTTTTTGCTGGCACTCGCCGGGTTGCGCAGCAGGCGCGTGCGCTGGGCGGTGACTGTGGCGGTGATCAGCGCGGGCCTGTTGTCGCTGCTGATGGAAACCCTGCAGAGTTATCTGCCGTCGCGTGTACCGTCCAATGTTGATTTCGCGCTGAACACCGCCGGCGCCTGGCTGGGCGCCTGCAGCGCCTTGTTACTGGAGAAATTCGGTGCGATTGCGCGCTGGAGTCGCGTGCGCGATCGCTGGTTTGTGCGCGACGCGCGCGGCGCCTTGGTGCTGCTGGCGCTGTGGCCAGTGGCGCTGCTGTTTCCCGCATCGGTGCCGCTGGGTTTGGGTCAGGTGGCCGAGCGCCTGGAATACTGGCTGGCCGAGATGCTGGCCGACACGCCCTTCCTGGAGTGGCTGCCGGTGCGTGACATCGAACTGCAGCCCCTGGTGCCCGGCGCCGAGGTCATCTGCGTGGCGCTGGGCGCACTGATTCCCTGCCTGCTCGCTTATGGCATTGTGCGCACCTGGCCGCAACGGGCATTTTTTCTGGTGATGGCGCTGGCGGGCGGCGTCACACTGACAGCCCTGTCAGCAGCTTTGAGCTACGGACCGGAGCATGCGTGGGCCTGGCTGGACCTGCCGGTGCAGGTGGGCCTGGGTATGGGCGGGGTGCTGGCGTTGCTGCTGCTGCCGGTACCGCGCCGGGCGAGTGCGGCGCTGTTGCTGGTCGCGCTGTGCGTGCATCTGTCCCTGCTCAACCAGGCGCCCGTCGGGCCCTACTTTGCCGAAACCCTGCAGATCTGGGAGCAGGGCCGTTTTGTGCGCTTCAACGGCTTGGCCCAGTGGCTGGGCTGGCTCTGGCCGTTCGCGGCGCTGGTCTACGTGCTGGTACGTTTGTCCATGCGCAAGGCCGGCGATGCGGGCGAAAGTAAAATCGGGGCATGACCCCTACCAGCGCGACAGGCGCGGCTCCAGCCGCAGCCACCCCGGATTCCTATTACGAGCGACACATCTTCTTTTGCCTGAACCAGCGCGAAAACGGCGAGGATTGCTGTGCCAACCACCGCGCGCAATTGGGCTTTGACCGCTGCAAGTCGCAGGTCAAGGCCGCCGGCCTTTCCGGCCCGGGCAAGGTGCGTGTCAACAAAGCGGGCTGCCTGGACCGCTGCGCTGCTGGGCCGGTGGCTGTGGTTTATCCGGAAGCCGTCTGGTACACCTATGTGGACGAACATGACATTGACGAGATCGTCGAGTCACACCTCAAAAACGGCAAGGTTGTCGAGCGCCTGCTGACGCCAGCGCACCTTGGTCGCTGATGGCCGGGCGTCCTGAAAACGGATGATTTGTGCTTCTAGCCCTCGTCGGACGGGCGCAAGCAGCTATGAATTCGATAGCATGTCAAACCCAGGAAAAACACCTCTTGAACGCCCATACCCAAAAAACCACCTTCTCAGGCCCGGTCGGCGCCCTTGAGGTCGCCCTCGACGCCCCAGCCGGAGTGCCGCGCGGTGTCGCGGTGATCGCCCACCCGCACCCGTTGTTCGGCGGCACGCTGGACAACAAGGTGGTGCAGACGCTGGCGCGCGCCTTCACCCAGAGTGGCTGGACGGCGGTTCGTTTCAACTTTCGCGGCGTCGGCGCCAGTGAGGGGACGTATGACGAGGGCCGCGGCGAGGTCGAGGACATGCTCGCGGTGGTGCAGCAGACGGCGCCCGGGGGCGCGCTGGCGCTGGCTGGTTTTTCCTTTGGCGGCTTTGTCACCTCGCAGGTGTTTGCGCGCCTGCAGCCAGATCGGGCCATCGACAAACTGGTGTTGGTGGCGCCGGCGGCCAGCCGCTTCGCGGTTGCCCCGGTGGCAGAGGCTGCGCACGAGCAAACGCTGGTGATTCACGGCGAGCAGGACGACACCGTGCCGCTGCAGGCAGTGATGGACTGGGCCCGGCCACAGCTACTGCCTGTTACGGTTGTTCCGGGTGGTGGGCATTTCTTTCATGGACAATTGCCGCTGCTGAAAAGTCTGGTCGCGCGGCACCTGCGCTGAGTTTTTTCAATCCCGTCTGCTTTTCTTCTGCCTTTCCATTTCCAGGTCTTATTTCCCCATGCGTTTTCTGACAGCTTTCCGCGGCCTGGCCGCTCCCCTGTTTTTGGTGTCGTCCGCTTGTTTTCTGCCCGCGGCGCATGCCCAGATGCCGCAGCCGCCCGAAGTGGCTGCGCGCTCTTATCTGCTGCTCGACGTCACGGCCAACCAGATCCTGGCGGCCAAGGACATCGATTCGCCGGTCGAGCAAGCCTCGCTGACCAAACTCATGACCGAGTACCTGGTGTTTGACGCGCTGAAGTCCAAAAAAATCGACCTCAAGCAGACCTTTCCCGTGAGCCAACGCGCCTGGAAGATGCCCGGCTCCCGCATGTTCATCGACCCCAAGATGCAGGTGCCGGTGGAAGACCTGATCAAGGGCATGATCGTGCAGTCTGGCAACGACGCCACCATGGCGCTGGCCGAGGGTGTGGGCGGCACGGCCGAAAACTTCGTCAAACTCATGAACCAGCAGGCCAAGGCGCTGGGCATGAACTCGACCAGCTACAAAAACCCGGAAGGACTGACCGAGCCCGGGCACACCACAACGGCGCGTGACCTCAGCATTCTGTCGGTCCGCCTGATGCAGGATTTTCCGGATTACATGGGTTTTTCGGCCATCAAGAAGTACCGCTACCCCGGCACGCCAGCTGCCAACGACACCAACCGCAACACCCTGCTGTTTCGCGATCCCACGGTCGATGGCCTGAAAACCGGCCACACCAACGCCGCCGGTTACTGCATGATCGCCACCGCCAAACGCGACTTCCCGAACCTGGGCGCTGCCGGTGCCCCCGGCAGCCGCCGCCTGCTGGCGATTGTGCTGGGCGCTGCCAGCGACAGCGAGCGGGCCAACGAGTCGCAGAAACTGCTGAACTGGGGCTACACCGCGTTTGAAGCGGTGAAATTGTTCGACGCCGGCCAGGCCGTGGCAACGCCCGCCGTCTGGAAGGGCAAGTCGAACACGGTCAAACTGGGCCGCCCGCAGGCCATCGTGCTGGCCATTCCCGCCGGCAGCTCGGCCAAACTCCAGACCCAGGTCGCCCGGCCGGACCCGCTGGTGGCGCCTTTTGTCAAAGGCCAGGCCCTCGGAACCCTGAAAGTCACAACCGGTGCCGGCCAGCCGGTGGCGGACATCCCGCTGGTCGCGCTGGAGGCGGTCGAGGAGGCCGGTATTCTGGGCCGCGCCTGGGATGCTGTCCGGCTCTGGATCAAGTAAAGCCCGCCTGGCGCGGCTTCCAGGCCGTTTTGGGCCCGGGGCGCCGGGTTGGCCCGGCCTGATTTGCGGCAGGGCGTCCAAACTGCTACACTCGAAGGCTTTTCCGGAAATTCCGGGGAGATTCTCGTTTTCACGTAAATATTCACGTATTTCAGTCAAGTCAGAAATCAGACGTTTAGGGACGTTTTTACATGCCAACCATTAATCAGCTAGTCCGTCAGGGGCGCGAGGTCGAAAAGATCAAGTCCAAGAGCCCTGCGATGGAAAACTCACCGCAGCGCCGCGGTGTGTGCACCCGTGTGTACACCACGACGCCCAAGAAGCCCAACTCCGCTCTGCGTAAAGTCGCCAAAGTGCGCCTGACCAACGGTTTTGAAATCATTTCCTACATCGGCGGCGAAGGCCACAACCTGCAGGAACACAGCGTGGTGCTGGTTCGCGGCGGTCGTGTCAAGGACTTGCCTGGTGTGCGTTACCACATCGTCCGTGGCTCGCTCGATCTGCAAGGCGTGAAAGACCGCAAGCAATCGCGCTCCAAGTACGGTGCGAAGAAGCCAAAGGCCAAATAATCCGGCCCGGCTCGGGTTTTTGCCTTCAGGTAAGAATTCCGCGCCCGAAGAAGTTGTCACAACGTCTTCAAAACAAGGTGTTTCAATCGTCCTGGCAGGTGGTTGAAACGAAGTGACCCAAGTGCAAATTGTTGTGCCGGTCGAGTAAGTGAGGGTTTTGATAACCCTCGCGGCATGGCCCGAAACGGCCCTGCCAACTGAAGCAAAGAGGTGAAAAAATGCCACGTCGTCGCGAAGTCCCTAAACGTGAAATTCTTCCTGATCCGAAATACGGCAATGTTGACCTTGCCAAATTCATGAACGTGATCATGCAAGGCGGCAAGAAAGCCGTCGCAGAGCGCATCATTTACGGCGCGCTCGACTTCATCGAGAAAAAGAACCCGGGCAAAGATCCGCTGGAGGCCTTCCACATGGCCATCGGCAACATCAAGCCCATGGTTGAAGTGAAGTCCCGCCGCGTTGGTGGTGCCAACTACCAGGTGCCGGTTGAAGTGCGTCCGGTCCGCCGCATGGCGCTGGCCATGCGCTGGCTGAAAGAAGCCGCCAAAAAGCGCGGTGAAAAATCGATGTCCCTGCGTCTGGCCAATGAGCTGATGGAGGCCACCGAAGGCCGTGGCGGCGCCATGAAAAAGCGTGACGAAGTTCACCGCATGGCCGAAGCCAACAAGGCATTCAGCCACTTCCGCTTCTAAGAGCGGGAGCCATGTTTGCTGCGCGGATTTGACGCGTTGCCGGCTGAAGTCAAAGGCGCCCCGGCGCATTGATTCCTGCCGGTTCAACCCCATTTCCTGCCGGCTGCGTGCAAAACGTGCAGCTTGGCAGACGCGTAGAAAAAACATGAAAAGTGTTTTAGCAACGAGTCTTTGTTCGTCTTTCGAACTGAAAGTAATTTATGTCCCGCGCTACCCCCATTCAAAACTACCGCAATATTGGTATTTCCGCGCACATTGACGCCGGCAAAACCACGACCACCGAGCGGATCCTCTTTTACACCGGTGTGAACCACAAGATCGGTGAAGTTCATGACGGCGCCGCCACCATGGACTGGATGGAGCAGGAGCAGGAGCGTGGCATCACGATTACTTCCGCTGCAACTACCTGCTTCTGGAAGGGCATGGACACGTCGCTGCCAGAACACCGCATCAACATCATCGACACCCCCGGTCACGTGGACTTCACGATCGAAGTCGAGCGCTCCATGCGCGTGCTGGATGGCGCCTGCATGGTTTATTGCGCCGTGGGTGGCGTGCAGCCTCAGTCGGAAACCGTCTGGCGCCAGGCCAACAAATACAAGGTGCCGCGTCTGGCCTTTGTCAACAAGATGGACCGCACCGGTGCCAACTTCTTCAAGGTCGTTGACCAGATGAAACTGCGCCTGAAAGCCAGCCCTGTGCCCATGGTGATCCCCATCGGCGCTGAAGAAAACTTCACCGGCGTGGTCGATCTGCTGAAGATGAAAGCCATCATCTGGGACGAAGCTTCCCAGGGCATGAAGTTCACCTACAGCGAAATCCCTGCCGAGCTCGTCGAGCTGGCCAAGGAGTGGCGCGAGAAGATGGTTGAGGCTGCTGCCGAGGCGTCTGAAGAATTCATGAACAAATACCTTGAAGAAGGTGATTTGAGTGAAGAAGAAATCAAGCTGGGCATCCGCACGCGCACCATCGCCAGCGAGATCCAGCCGATGTACTGCGGCTCCGCGTTCAAGAACAAGGGCGTGCAGCGCATGCTGGACGCCGTGATTGAATTCATGCCGTCGCCTATCGACATCCCGCCTGTCAAGGGCATGGATGAAGACGAGGCGCCTGTGACCCGCAAGGCCGACGACGAAGAGAAATTCTCTGCGCTGGCATTCAAACTGATGACTGACCCGTTTGTGGGACAGCTCACCTTTGTGCGCGTGTATTCCGGCGTGCTGAAAAAGGGCGACAGCGTTTACAACCCGATCAAGGGCAAGAAAGAGCGTATCGGACGTATCGTGCAAATGCACGCGAACAACCGCGAAGAAGTCAGCGAAATCCGCGCCGGCGACATCGCTGCCTGCGTGGGCCTCAAAGACGTGACCACGGGCGAAACCCTGTGCGATCCTGATGCCATCGTCATGCTCGAGCGCATGGTCTTCCCCGAGCCCGTGATTACCCAGGCCGTGGAACCCAAGACCAAGGCCGACCAGGAAAAAATGGGCATCGCACTGCAGCGCCTGGCCCAGGAAGATCCGTCGTTCCGCGTCAAGACCGACGAAGAGTCCGGCCAGACCCTGATCGCCGGTATGGGCGAGCTGCATCTGGAAATCATTGTGGACCGCATGAAGCGCGAGTTCGGCGTGGAAGCCAACGTCGGCAAGCCCCAGGTGGCTTACCGCGAGACTATCCGCAAGACCATCGAAGATGCCGAAGGCAAATTCGTTCGCCAGTCGGGCGGCAAGGGCCAGTACGGCCACGTGGTGCTCAAGATCGAACCCAATGAAATGGGCAAGGGCATTGAGTTCATCGACGCCATCAAGGGCGGTGTGGTTCCGCGCGAGTACATCCCCGCGGTCGAAAAAGGCATTCACGAGGCCGTGACCTCGGGCGTGCTCGCTGGCTACCCGGTCGTTGACGTCAAGGTCACGCTGCATTTCGGCTCGTACCACGATGTGGACTCGAACGAGATGGCGTTCAAGATGGCTGCAATCTTTGGTTTCAAGGAAGGCTGCCGCAAGGCCGGCCCGGTGATTCTGGAGCCGATGATGGCTGTCGAGGTGGAAACACCTGAAGACTACGCCGGCAACGTGATGGGCGATCTGTCCTCACGCCGCGGCATGGTGCAGGGCATGGAAGACATGGTTGGTGGCGGCAAGGCCATCAAGGCGGAAGTGCCGCTGTCCGAGATGTTCGGTTACTCGACCACGCTGCGTTCGATGTCGCAGGGCCGTGCAACCTACACCATGGAGTTCAAGCACTACTCCGAGGCCCCGCGCAATGTGTCCGAAGCCATCATGGCTGCACGCGCCAAGTAAGTAAAACCGGTGCCGGTTCCGCAAGGGCCGGCATCACTCTTTTCCTGTCTGCGATTGTGTGCCCCTCACTGCCCGTGGTGATGGAACCAGCAACACAGTGCAAACGTTAAACCATACACGGGCGCGTTCTTTATCTGGAGTTAAAAATGGCAAAAGGCAAATTTGAGCGGACAAAACCGCACGTCAACGTCGGCACGATTGGGCACGTTGACCATGGCAAGACCACGCTGACAGCTGCGATCACGACCGTGCTTGCGGCCAAGTTCGGCGGCGAAGCCAAAGGCTACGACCAGATCGATGCAGCTCCGGAAGAAAAAGCCCGCGGCATCACCATCAACACCGCCCACGTGGAATACGAAACGGCCAACCGCCACTACGCCCACGTTGACTGCCCCGGCCACGCCGACTATGTCAAAAACATGATCACCGGCGCTGCCCAGATGGACGGCGCCATCCTGGTGTGCTCCGCCGCTGACGGCCCCATGCCCCAGACCCGCGAGCACATCCTGCTGGCCCGCCAGGTGGGCGTGCCTTACATCATCGTGTTCCTGAACAAATGCGACATGGTAGATGACGCTGAGCTCCTTGAACTGGTCGAGATGGAAGTGCGCGAGCTCCTGGACAAGTATGACTTCCCAGGCGACGCCACCCCCATCATCCACGGCTCAGCCAAGCTCGCCATGGAAGGCGACAAAGGCCCCCTCGGAGAAGAAGCCATCATCAAGCTGGCCGAAGCCCTGGACACCTACATCCCCCTGCCAGAGCGCGCAGTCGACGGCGCCTTCCTGATGCCAGTTGAAGACGTCTTCTCCATCTCCGGCCGCGGCACCGTCGTGACCGGCCGTGTTGAGCGCGGTGTGGTCAAAGTCGGCGAAGAGATCGAAATCGTCGGTATTGCAGATACCCAAAAGACCATCTGCACCGGCGTGGAAATGTTCCGCAAACTGCTCGACCAGGGCCAGGCCGGCGACAACGTCGGTATCCTGCTGCGCGGCACCAAGCGCGAAGACGTCCAGCGTGGTCAAGTCCTGTGCAAGCCAGGTTCGATCAAGCCGCACACCCACTTCACTGGCGAGATCTACGTTCTGTCAAAAGACGAAGGCGGCCGTCACACACCATTCTTCAACAACTACCGTCCCCAGTTCTACTTCCGCACGACGGACGTGACCGGTGCGATCGAGTTGCCAGAAGGCAAAGAAATGGTGATGCCAGGCGACAACGTGTCGATCACCGTCAAGCTGATCAACCCGATCGCCATGGAAGAGGGTCTGCGTTTCGCCATCCGCGAGGGCGGCAAGACCGTCGGCGCCGGTGTTGTGGCCAAGATCATTGCGTAATTCCGCATAACTTAAGGAATTACCATGGCCACCACCAAGCAAAAAATCCGCATCCGCTTGAAAGCGTTTGACTACAAGCTGATCGACCAGTCGGCAGCTGAAATTGTTGACACCGCCAAGCGTACCGGTGCGATCGTCAAGGGCCCTGTGCCCCTGCCGACCCGCATGAAGCGTTTTGACATCCTGCGTTCGCCCCACGTCAACAAGACGAGCCGCGACCAGCTGGAAATCCGCACCCACCAGCGCCTGATGGACATCGTTGACCCGACGGACAAAACCGTTGATGCCTTGATGAAGCTCGATCTGCCCGCTGGTGTGGACGTCGAAATCAAGCTGCAGTAAGAAGAAATGGGGGTTTCGGCGAAAGCCGGGGCCTCCAAAAGACCGGAATTCAGCGCGGATTTGCCAATCAGGCAAGTCCGCGCTATACTCTCGGGCTGTCCTGAACTTGCGAAAGCGGTTTTTGGGCGGTTTTATTAACAGTCTTCCACATCAAAACGTCTGCGGCCAATTGAAGTCGCAGCGGTGGAAGTTACGAAAGAACACATCATGAGTCTGAGCAACTCCCTCGGGTTGCTGGGCCGCAAGGTTGGCATGATGCGTCTGTTCACTGATGATGGGGACACAGTTCCTGTCACGGTGGTGGATGTATCCAACAACCGCGTGACCCAGGTTAAAACCGAAGCAAATGACGGCTACGATGCCCTGCAAGTGGCATTCGGTGCGCGCAAGGCGTCGCGCATCACCAAGCCGGCCGCTGGCCACCTTGCGAAAGCAGGCGTTGAAGCCGGTGAAATCCTCAAAGAATTCCGCGTGACGGCTGACGTCGCAGGCAAATACGCCGCCGGCACTGTTGTGCCCGCTGCTGACGTGTTTGTTGTGGGCCAGAAGGTGGACGTGCAGGGCACTTCCATCGGTAAAGGCTTCGCCGGCACCATCAAGCGCCACAAGATGAGCTCGCAGCGCGCGTCGCACGGTAACAGCCGTTCGCACAACGTGCCCGGCTCCATCGGTATGGCGCAGGATCCCGGCCGCGTGTTTCCTGGCAAACGCATGACGGGTCACCTCGGTGATGTCACCAAAACCACGCAAAACCTCGACATCGTTCGCATTGACGAAGCCCGTCAGCTGCTGATGATCCGTGGCGCCGTGCCTGGTTCCAAAGGTGGTTTTGTGACGGTTCGTGCCGCCATCAAGGCCAAACCAACCGCTGCCAAAGGAGCGAACTGATGCAGGTCGAACTCCTGAATGACCAGGGTCTGGCTTCGTCCAAAGTGGACGTGCCCGATACCGTGTTTGGTCGCGAATACAACGAAAGCCTGATTCATCAGGTGGTCGTGGCCTTCCAGGCCAACGCCCGTCAAGGCACCCGTGCCCAGAAAGACCGTGAGCAGGTCCGCCACTCGACGAAAAAGCCGTTCAAGCAAAAGGGAACTGGCCGCGCTCGCGCCGGTATGACTTCCTCCCCGCTGTGGCGCGGTGGTGGTCGTATTTTCCCGAACATGCCTGACGAGAACTTCACGCAGAAAATCAACAAGAAGATGTACCGCGCCGGCATGGCCTCCATCTTCTCCCAACTGGCCCGTGAAGGCCGCTTGGCTGTGGTTGATTCGCTGACCGTGGACTCGCCCAAGACGAAAGTCCTGGCCGACAAGTTCAAGGCCATGAACCTCAAATCGGTGCTGGTGATCGCTGACGAAGTCGACGAAAACCTGTACCTGGCTTCCCGCAACCTGACCAACATCCTGGTGGTTGAGCCCCGCTACGCCGATCCGGTGTCGCTGGTTCACTTCAAGAAGGTCCTGGTCACCAAGGCTGCCATGGACAAACTCAAGGAGATGTTCGCATGAGCGCCGTGAACACCAAACCAAAATTTGACGAAGGCCGCCTGATGCAGGTGCTGGTCGCTCCCATCGTGTCTGAAAAAGCCACCATGGTCGCGGATAAGTCCAATGCCGTGCTCTTCAAGGTGCTGCAGGACGCCACCAAGCCTGAAATCAAGGCTGCCGTGGAGCTGATGTTCAAAGTGGACGTCAAGGCCGTTTCCGTACTCAACCAAAAGGGCAAGACCAAGCGTTTTGGCAAATCCACAGGTCGCCGCGACAACATTCGCAAGGCCTATGTGACGCTGAAGCCGGGTCAAGAGCTCAACATCGGTGGGGAGGCTGCGTAATCATGGCTGTCATCAAAATGAAACCCACTTCTCCCGGCATGCGCGGGATGGTGAAGATTTCCCGGGATCACCTGCACAAGGGTGAGCCTTACGCGCCACTGCTGGAGCCACAATTCCAGAAATCCGGCCGTAACAACAACGGGCACATCACCGTTCGCCACAAGGGCGGCGGTCACAAGCACCACTACCGCGTGGTGGACTTCAAGCGCAACAAGGACGCCATTCCGGCCAAAGTCGAGCGTATCGAGTACGACCCAAACCGCACGGCCCACATTGCGCTGATCTGCTACGCCGACGGCGAGCGTGCCTACATCATCGCCCCACGCGGCCTTGAAGTCGGCGCCACGCTGGTCAGCGGTTCTGAAGCCCCGATCCGCGTCGGCAACACCCTGCCGATCCGCAACATCCCGGTGGGTTCGACGATCCACTGCATCGAGATGCAAATCGGCAAAGGCGCGCAGATTGCACGTTCGGCCGGCACCTCGGCAACGCTGCTGGCCCGCGAAGGCACTTACGCCCAGGTCCGCATGCGCTCCGGTGAGGTTCGCAAGATCCACATCGAGTGCCGCGCCACCATTGGCGAGGTCGCCAACGAAGAACACAGCCTGCGCCGTCTCGGCAAGGCCGGTGTCAAGCGCTGGATGGGTATCCGCCCGACGGTTCGCGGTGTGGTCATGAACCCGGTCGATCACCCACACGGTGGCGGCGAAGGCAAGACCGGCGAAGGCCGCCATCCTGTCGATCCATGGGGTAACCTGACCAAAGGCTACCGCACCCGCAACAACAAGCGCACGCAAGTGATGATTGTTTCGCGTCGCAAGAAGTAAGGCTAACCCATGACACGTTCACTCAAAAAAGGTCCCTTTGTCGACCAGCACCTGGTGGCCAAGGCCGACAAGGCTGTTACCAACAAAGACAAAAAGCCGATCAAGACCTGGTCGCGCCGCTCCATGATCCTGCCCGAGTTCATCGGCCTGACCATCGCCGTGCACAACGGCAAGCAGCACGTCCCTGTCTACATCACCGATCAAATGGTTGGCCACAAGCTGGGCGAGTTCGCACTCACCCGGACTTTCAAAGGTCACCCGGCTGACAAAAAAGTTGTGAGAAAGTAAGGAAAGACCATGGAAACACGTGCAACCCTCCGGGGCGTTCGTCTGTCGGTCGACAAAGGCCGTCTGGTCGCTGACCTGATCCGCGGTAAAAAAGTGGATCAAGCGCTCAACATCCTGAACTTCACGCAGAAAAAAGCTGCGGGAATCATCAAGAAAGTCGTTGAGTCCGCCATTGCCAATGCAGAACACAACGATGGCGCCGACATCGACGAACTGAAGGTGAAAACCATCTACGTCGAGCAGGGCACCACGCTCAAGCGTTTCTCGGCGCGCGCCAAGGGCCGCGGCAACCGTATCAGCAAGCCCACGTGCCATGTGTACGTTGTGGTTGGCAATTAAGAAGGCAGACAGGATATGGGACAAAAAATCAACCCAACCGGGTTTCGCCTTGCGGTCAGCCGTAACTGGTCCAGCCGCTGGTACGCAAGCAACAAGGACTTCGCCGGCATGCTGGCGGAAGACATCAAGGTTCGCGAGTACCTCAAAGCCAAACTGAAGAACGCCGCAGTGTCGCGCGTTCTGATCGAGCGTCCTGCCAAGAACGCCCGCATCACGATTTTCTCGGCACGTCCGGGCGTTGTGATCGGCAAAAAAGGCGAAGACATCGAAGCACTGAAAAAAGAACTGAGCCGCCAACTGGGCGTGCCGGTCGCCGTGAACATCGAAGAAGTTCGCAAGCCTGAAATTGATGCCAAGCTGATCGCAGACAGCATCACCCAGCAGCTTGAAAAACGCATCATGTTCCGCCGTGCCATGAAGCGCGCCATGCAAAACGCCATGCGTCTGGGTGCCCTGGGCATCAAGATCATGTCGTCTGGCCGCCTGAACGGCATCGAGATCGCACGTTGCGAGTGGTACCGCGAAGGTCGCGTGCCCCTCCACACCCTGCGCGCCGACATCGACTACGGCACCTCTGAAGCCAAGACCACCTATGGTGTGATCGGCGTCAAGGTCTGGGTCTACAAGGGCGACAACCTGGGCCGTGGCGATTCGCCTGGCGCCAAGCTGGATGCCGCTCCTTCCGACGAAGAACGCAAGCCCCGCGGCCCTCGCCGCGACGCGCGTCCTGGCGACCGCACGGACCGTCCGTCCGCACCCCGTGGAGCCGCACGCCCAGCGCGCGGCCCTGTCGGTGGTGTGAACACGGCCCCTGCAGACGGCAGCGACAAACCTGCAGAAGCTACGGGTGCCGCACCAGCGGCAGCCGGCGCCGATGCACCGAAAACCACCGTTAAGCGCGTCCGCAAAGCCGCGCCAGCTGCAGCAGCTGACGGTGCCAAGACCGAGTAATCGGTCTAACTACGGAGAATACAAATGCTGCAACCCGCGCGCAGAAAATACCGCAAAGAGCAAAAAGGCCGCAACACCGGCATCGCCACTCGAGGCAACTCGGTGGCGTTCGGTGACTTCGGTCTCAAATGCACCGACCGTGGCCGCCTGACGGCCCGTCAAATCGAAGCCGCACGCCGTGCGATTTCCCGTCACGTCAAACGTGGCGGCCGTATCTGGATCCGTGTCTTCCCGGACAAGCCGATTTCCCAAAAGCCTGCTGAAGTGCGTATGGGTAACGGTAAAGGCAATCCCGAGTACTACGTGGCTGAGATCCAGCCCGGCAAGATCGTCTTTGAAATTGTCGGTGTGCCTGAAGAGCTGGCCCGCGAAGCATTCCGCCTGGCTTCTGCCAAGCTGCCGCTGCGCACCACCTTCGTCAGCCGCATGATCGGCCAGTAAGGGGAAATGAGCATGACCAAATCTACTGAACTGCGTAAAAAAGACGTTGCCGGCCTGAAAACCGAAGTCAAAGAGCTGCAAAGGGCCCACTTCGGCCTGCGCATGCAAAAGGCCACGCAACAACTCACCAACACTGCCACGCTGCGTTCCGCACGCCGTGACATCGCTCGTGCCAAGACCATCCTGGCCGAGACCAACGCCCGCCAAGGAGCGAAATAATGACGGAAGCTAAAAAATCCCTCAAGCGCACCCTGGTTGGCCGTGTGGTCAGCGACAAGCGCGCAAAAACCGTGACGGTGCTGGTTGAGCGTCGCGTCAAGCACGAGCTGTATGGCAAGATCGTTTCGCTGTCGAGCAAGTACCACGCCCATGACGAAAAAGGCGAGTACAAGACCGGCGACCTGATCGAGATCACAGAAAGCCGTCCTATCTCCAAGACCAAGAACTGGGTTGTGACCAAGTTGCTGGAAAAAGCGGCGGTGGTTTAAGTCTTCCGGACTTCAGCTATCCCCTCATCAAAAGCGGCCCCCTGTGGGCCGCTTTTGTTTTTGCCCCGCGTTTTCAAAGGCTTCGCGCAATGGTTGAAAATGCGTTGTACCGATTCATCACCAACCCCCGAGGAGCAGACACATGATCAAAGTAGGCGACACCCTTCCCGCAGCCACGCTGATGGAGTTTTCCGAAGTCGAAGGCAACGGCTGCAGCATCGGCCCCAACCCGGTGGACGTGGCCAAGGCCAGCGCCGGCAAGACGATTGCTCTGTTTGCCCTGCCCGGCGCATTCACGCCGACCTGCTCGGCCAAACATGTGCCCGGCTACGTTGAGCAGGTGGAGGAATTCAAAAAGGCCGGCGTTGACGAAATCTGGTGCGTCAGCGTCAATGATGCATTTGTCATGGGTGCGTGGGCGCGTGACCAGAAGACAGGAACCAAGGTCCGCATGCTGGCCGATGGCAGCGCCGACTTTGCCAACGCCACCGGACTGACGCTGGACTTGACCACACGCGGCATGGGGGTGCGCAGCAACCGTTATTCGATGCTGGTCAAGGACGGAAAGGTTGCTTCGCTGAATGTTGAGGCTCCTGGCAAGTTCGAGGTCAGCGACGCGGCCACCCTGCTGGCGCAAGCCAAGGGCTGATGGTCTGAAGTGTGGCTGGCGCTCACTCGCCAGCTCGCAACCCGCAAAAGAAAAAGCCGCAGGTCGTGCGACCTGCGGCTTTTTTTGTGCCCATTGGAGCGTAGCCTTGCTGGCCCTGTGGCTCGAAACTGCTATCAAAATAAGAGCTACTCCCGCCCGATGGACGAGGGGTAGAGGCCCTTTTTACTCCAAATCCACCTTCAGGTAGTGAGCGCCCGCTATCGGGTTGTGGTAGTAGGGCGGGATGTTCTTGAAGCCGAGGTCGTCGTACAGCGCGCGCGCCGCCTCCATGTCGCTGAGGGTGTCGAGCAGCACGCTGTGGTAGCCGGCCACACGCGCAGCGTCCAGAATCGCTTCGGCCAGTTGCCGGCCCAGGCCGGAGCGGCGGTGCGCCTGCCGCACGTACAAGCGCTTCATCTCGGAGGCGTTGGGGTAGTCAACATTGTCCAGCGGCCGCAGCGCGCAGCAGCCGGCCACCTCGCCGTTCTGCATCGCCAGCAACAGGCAGCCCTGGGGTGCCGCATAGTCGCCTGGTAGCGCGGCCAGTTCCTCGTCGAAGTTCTGGAAGCACAGGTCGATGCCTAGCTGGGCAGCGTACTCGCGGAAGATCTGGCGGGTGGCCTCCAGCAGCGCCGGGGTGTCCGGTGTGATGAACTCGTAAGCGGGCTGGGTATGGGCGTCGGGCTGGGCGGGGCTCATGTCGGCCCAGTGTATCGGCTTTTTCGGTCTGCCTCAGAAGGCCGGTGCTGCCAGCGTGCTGATCCAGTACACCCCGCCGGCGCAGGCCGCCAGCACCACCAGTGCCGCGGTGCGCGATGCTGCGTCATCACGCGATGGCGCAACACGCGCGACCAACTCCTTGTCGCCGTGCAGCATGGCGCCAACCAGGTTGTGCTTGCGCCAGAGGTAAAAAACAATCGCTGCAATGTGCAGCAGCACCAGCGCCAGCACAATCCATTTGCCGATATTCTTGTGGTAATTCGTGGCTAGGCTGACGGTGGCATTGGAGACAAAACGCGTCAGCGGCCCGGCAAAGGCAATTTCGTCGTCGCTGAGCAGTCCGCTGCCGACCTGCGCCAGCAGGATGCCCAGCATCGCAAACACCGAGCCCGCGCCTATCGGGCTGTGGCCGACGGCATGGTCAGCCTTGCCGCGGCCCTTGAGGTAGTCGAAAACACTTTGCGGCGAGTAGATGAAAGCACCAAAACGGGACCAGCGCCCACCGATCAGGCCCCAGACGAGGCGAAACAGCAACAAGGTCAGCACTGCATAACCGAAGCGAAAGTGCCAGATCATCGCGTTACCGCCAATGGTGCCGCTGATGGCCAGTCCCAGTACGCCGGCGACCAGCGCCCAGTGAAAAACTCGTGTCGGCAGATCCCACACCCGCACCTTGTTCAGTGTCTCGTTGTTGTACATATGCACTCCTCGCTGTAGTTTGTTTTTCAGGGGCGGATTGGCAGGTAGGCTGCCAGGCTGCAGCTTGGTGCTTTCCCGTACAGCATTGGTTCCAGCGGAACTTATCACTTCCTGCCAAACTCCAGCTGTGTGGCAACGGCCTGCCCGCGCTGCCAGCACGATAACTCAATACACCACGAGAGGAACACATGAAAGTATTTGCCTGTATTGCCGCAGCAGCCACATTGATGGCCTTTGCCGCCCCGGCTTCGGCCCAGTTTGCCAAACCTGAAGATGCCGTCAAGTACCGCCAGAGTGCCCTCTCGGTGATGGGCACCCATTTTGGTCGTGTGGGCGCCATGGCTTCCGGCCGTGCGCCGTTTGATGCCAAGGTCGCAGCCGACAATGCGGAGATCGTGGCCGACATGGCCAAGCTTCCATGGGCCGGTTTCGGACCTGGCACCGACAAGGGCACCACCAAAGCCAAGCCTGAAATCTGGACCGAGCAGGCCAAGTTCAAGGAAGGCGCCGACAAGCTGATTGCCGAGTCCGCCAAGCTGTCTGCCGCCGCCAAAACCGGCAACCTCGACGCCGTCAAGACCGCTTTTGCCGCAACCGCCGGTACTTGCAAAGCGTGCCACGACGCATATCGAAAAGAGTAATCGGCACACCCCCGTCGGACGCTCACTGCGTGTAGCGCCTTCCCCCCTTGCAGGGGGGGGGGCGGCGCCTGCGGCCCGGCTAAGCCGGTTCCGCGGCCCCTGCTGGCCTAAGAGCCTGTTGGAGACGCCTGCGGTCAGCGTAAAAATGGTCGGTTCCTTTCCGGGAGCAGCCATTTTCTTTGGTGTTGAAGTTGGGTACTCAGGTTTCAGCGAGCAATTTTTCTATCAACTTGTGCAAATCGGCAAAATCCGGCTCGCCGACATACCGTTTGACGATCTCGCCGCGTTTGTTGACGATGTAGGTGGTGGGGGTGAGTTGCACGTCGCCCCAGGCTTTGGCCACTGCGCCGGTATTGTCGATGGCGACCTTGAAGGGCAGTTGGCGGGTTTCGGCGTAGTTGACGACGTAGCTGGGCGGGTCGTAACTCATGGCGACTGCCAGCGTGTCGTAGCCCCTGGCCTTGTACTTGTCATAAGTCGCGACGAGCTGGGGCATCTCGGCCACGCAGGTGACGCAGCTGGTGGCCCAAAAATTGACCAGCGTGACTTTGCCCTTCATGTCAGCCGTAGTCTGCTTGCTGCCGTTAAGCAGTACAAAGGTCGACTCGGGCGCGGCCTGCGCGCCGCCGCAGCCCGACAGCGCGGCGAGCGAGCCCAGGGCCAATGCCGAGGCCAGCACGATCCGGCATACTGACGCGGACACGGGATTCAACTTCTGGAAGGTATTCATCATGCAACGTCGCAATTTTAACCAAGCCGGTATCAGCGCACTTGGCATACTGATCCTGGCCACCCACCAGCAGGCGCGGGCCTTGTCACTCGGCGACCTGACCAACGCCGAAGCGTCCAGCGGCCTGAAAGCCGCCCTGGAAAAAGGGGCGCTGGCGGCCGTGGCCCTGCTGGGTAAGACGGATGGATTCCTCGGCAACCCGAAAGTTCGCATCCCTTTGCCGGGATACCTTGAGGAGGCCTCCAAATTTTTGCGAAACTTCGGCCAGGGCAAACGCATCGACGAGCTGGTCACCGCCATCAACCGCGCCGCCGAAGCCGCCGTGCCCATGGGCAAGGACCTGCTGGTCAGCGCCGTGCGTTCCATGAACGTCAACGATGCCAAAAACATCCTGCAGGGCGGTGAAACCTCCGTCACCACCTTCTTCGCCGAAAAGACCCGCGAGCCGCTGGCCGTGCGGTTTTTGCCGGTGGTGACGCAGGCCACCGCCAAGGTGGGCCTGGCCAACAAGTACAACGAGTTCGCCGGCAAGGCCGCAGGCTTCGGCTTGGTCAAAAAGGAAGACGCCAATATCCAGCAGTACGTGACCGGCAAGTCGCTCGACGGCCTCTACCTGATCATTGGCGAGGAAGAAAAAAAGATACGCCAGGACCCGATTGGCACCGGCAGCGCGATCCTGAAACGCGTCTTCGGTTCGATGAAGTAGGGCCGCCACGGTCGCTCAGTTATGCCCGCAGGCACCGCCCCCTCGAGGGGGAACGGGCTACAAGCAGTAAGCCTGGACGTGGGGCCTACTTCTTCGCGGCTTGGGACTTGCGGAAAACTTCCATCACGGTGGCAAAGTCGCGATCAAAGTTGATGGGCAAGAAGGTGTCATTGCCCGGCAACTGCTTCTGCAGGTTTGGTGAGAAGTTGTAGCTGAACGAGCACTTTTTCACCCGCGCCTGCAATTCAGGCGAGACGTCCTTGCTCATGGTCCAGGTTTCGGTCATGAAAGGCGGGCTTTCCCAGATCGTGCGAATGCTCGAGCCCTTGACGTCGCCCTTGACGATCATGCGCTGGTACAAATCGCTGGCCACGGCCGCGGCGGGGTAAAAACCGTGCATCACGCCGGTGACTGAGCGCTCATGCCCGTTGGAAAAAACCACTTCGTAGTCCTTGTCAGGCGCCAGGCCCAGCGCAGGGAACAGCGCGCGCGGCGCCAGGTTGCCGGAGTTCGAGGTCGGTGTGGTGTGCGCGACCTTTTTCCCCACCAGGTCCTTCGGCTCCTTGAAAGGACTGTCGACGCGGCTGATCAGGATTAGCTTGTAGGAGTTGCGCACGCCGCTGGTCTTGTTGCCAGGCACGCCGAACGGCGCTGGCTGGCCCGCGGTGACGAGTTGCGCGGCCAGGCCGGGGTTGACTTGGGCGAGCTGGGCTTTGCCGGTCGAAATGGCTTCAATCAGTTCTTTTTCACCAAGGATGTCGACATTGGAGGTCTTGTCCAGCGATTCGCCCAAGGCATTGTGCAGGTCGATATTGCCGCAGCGCGACAGGTGGCTGAAATAGTCGCCCCACAGCGCCATGGTTTCGCTTTTGCCGTAGGTCTTGGGCATGGCCACTACCATTTTCTCGCGTGGACCGGTGTAGGCGGGCGCTGCTGGTGCCGGTTTGGCTGCAGGCCGGGCGCGTGGCGCACTGCCATCGGTCTGGGCCGCTGCGGGCGCCAGGACAAAAGCTGCGGACGAAAGCAGAAAGCCGCAGTAGCTGTGAATCTTCATGACATGTTCCTGTTTTGTTGGAATGATTGCAGGCTGTCTCGCCTGCCCGGGGCAACCGCCCTCGAAGCGAGTTTCCACGAAAACGCGCCTTTAAGAACGTTTTGTTACTTCGAAACTTTGCGTTTTGTCACGGAAAAGACATAAATCACAAATTTCCGACGAGAAAACGCGCAAAAACGAACTAAAAAGTTCGCAGTTCGCAGTTCGCAGTTCGCAGTTCGCAGTTCGCGGTCGAAGGTTTGTTCCGTTACACCGCAGGCCCCGCTCGCCAGTGGCTGCATGGTCTGGCAAGGTCACGGCTTGTGGTCAGCGGGGACGCTCAGCAGCAACGGTCTTCGAGGCGCTACTGTTTTGATAGCTTGCAGCGCTCGCCACACATGGGCCGCAGCCCGATTTGGTTCATCAACATGGCCTGCGGTCGTGCTGCCGGGCCGGTTTGTCGCCGCTCGATGCATCAAAACACATCCCAGCCCCCGTCAGACAAGCGCAAGTAGCTATCAAAGACAGAGCAAATTGCTATTCAGTCCGGCCCCGCGACTGACTGCACAAACGCCGCTTTAGCTTCGGTGTAGACCTCGCGGTCTGTGCCGTGCCGCAAGGCCAGGGTTGCCTTCAGTGCGGCATAACGCGCAGCAAGAACGGCATCGCTGCGCAGGGCGTCGCGAAAGCGCAGGCGTTGCATCCACACCGGGCCACCGTGCACCACCACGTGCAGGTGGTGGGTGCTGTGCCCGTCGGCCCAGCTCATGAACCATTTGCGACGGCCCCGTCCAACGGGTTCTGCCGCCACGTCACGGAACACGATCATCAGCATGCCTTGCAGAGCGGAAAGGTCCCGGATCGCCTGCACGGTGACATCGACAATCTGCGCGTCCCCAGCCAAGTGTGTACGCAGTTTAGGCAAATGAACTGCTTCGGTCTGGGTGGCGGCAAGCTTCAGAGCGTCGACCAACGGTGAGCGCAGGCCCTCGCGCACCATGGCGTGAAAGTTCCAGTTCGCCTTGCCTGCGGCTGGCTCCAGGTACTTGCCGGTGCGACCACTGATGTAGATGATGTCGCCCGCGTTGTTAACCACCACGGCCGCGGGCGCGTAATGCATCAAGCTTCGCATGGTGAGTGCTCCGTGACCTTTGAAGACGGCTTGGCGAGTCAACTCGCGGCGGCATAAGACTGATGACCGATTTGACGCACAAACAGACTCCACCTGCTTGGCCTTGGGGTACTTTCCACACTGGTGATGAAGAAAATCCGCATCCAGCCCTTATCTGTCAGGCACAAGCAGCTATCAAAATTAGAGCGTTTCAGTCTCAGTCGGGCCCCGTCACCGACTGCACAAACGTGGTTTTGGCTTTGGTGTAGGCCTCGCGGTCCGCGCTATGCCGCAAGGCCAGCGCTGCCTTTAATGCGGCATAACGGGTGACAATGACCGGATGGCTGAGCAGGGCATCCCGAAAGCGCAGGCGTTGGTCCCAGGCCGGACTGCCGTGCACTACGATGTGCAGATGGTGCGTGCGGTGTCCATCAGCCCATCGCATGAACCACTGCCGGTCTGTCAGTGTGGCGTTGAATTCGGCTGAAGTGGTGTAGCCGGCTTCCAGTAGCGCGCCGCTGAGCGAGCGGGCCATGCCCATGCTTTCCACACCCGCAAGCAGGTCAATAACCGGCTTGGCGATCAGGCCGGGTACGGCAGTGCTGCCGATGTGTTCGATGTCTATGAAGCTCAGCGGAAGCAGCCCGAGAAGGCGGTCCCGCTCGGCCACAAACATCGCCGGCCAGGCCTCGTTGTAGGCTTCTAGGGCCACTTCTTCGTGAATGGCCGCCTGCAGAGACTCGTCGCTGTTCAAGCGCCCACCCCGGTTTTGTTGCGGTGGTAAGTCAGTGTCATGGCGATACAAAAGCGCAGCGCGTCTTCATGCACGGCCTGGTCCGTATCAAACACGATGGCGCGGTTGCCTTCGTAGTTGAACTCTGCCGGAAACAGCGTCCTGAAGGTGTCGACCAGACGGGTCTGGCAATTGAAATACATCGCGTACTGCGTGGCGCCGGATTTTTTCGGCGCGATCCTGATCGTGCTTCCGCTTTTTGATTGTGTCGTCAGGTAGGCCGGTTCGTTCCACTTCAGGGTTTCCTGCAGTTCACCCACCCCCGGAGTGCTGGCCGCTACCTCGAAGATCATGGCGCGCAGGGACAGCAGTTTTTTCTTCAGCGCGGGCGGGCAGGCCTTGAAGACGGCTTCCACGGACGGATCGGCAAATGCTTGCATGGGCGGCTTCTAGCGGACCGATGCCAGCACCTTGCGCGCCGTCGCCAGCCGGTCGTCCAGGTAGGCACCGTAAAAGTCGTTGGAGCCCAGGCCCACCAGCCTTTCGGCCAGCTCCTGCCCCTGCGGGCCGAGAAACAGCACGGTCGGCGTGAAGCCGGCTTTCCACACCGCGATTTGCGCCGTAGCTGTGGTCGCCTTGCCGTCGAAACCGACCAGCGGTGTGGTCTTGTCGCTGATGTTGAGCTGCCAGGCCTGCAGGCTGCCATCACGTTGCGCAGGCAGCAGGTAGTTGCGCCGCACCACCTCGCAATAAGGGCAACCGGGCAGGCTGACCAGCAGCACCAGCGGCTCTTTTTTGGCGGCAGCGGTTTGCGCTGCGCCTGGTAGAGAGGTTGGCACTGGCAGCGCCGTGTCTTTGGCCAGTGCCAGCGGTGGCAGCAAAAGCCCGCCTGCCAAGGCGGCCGTGAAGTGGCGGCGGTCCAGCATGTTCATGCAGCGCAGTCGAGCAAAATTTTTGTCAGCGCGGCTGGCTCAGTGATCATCGGGTCGTGCCCGGTCTTGATCTCGACTATTTTCGAGTTGGGCAGCCAGGCGCCATCCCAGAATTTGGGGTCTTTGACGCGCAGGCGGCTTGGCTCAATGGTGCCCAGCGCCGGCTCGGTGCAGTTGACAAAGGTGCGCGGTATGGCGGAGACACGTTTCACATCAAAGTCCAGCGGCGCCTGGTAGGTGTTGCCGGGGTGCGGCGTCTGCCGGCGCTTGACCCAAGCGTGGTCGGCATCAATCAGGCCAAACACCTCCGGGTCTGGCGGCGGAAAGCTGAAGCGCGTTGTCGACTGCGCGGCCGACAGCCGCTGCTGCTGCGTCGCTGCCGACTGCGTGCTGCTCCAGCTTTCGCCGGGCTTGGGGATCACCGCATCGACATAGACCAGATGCTTCAAATGCTTACCAAGCCGGTCTGCGACCGCGGTGCCAATCATGCCCGCGTAGGAGTGCACGACCAGGATGACGTCGTGCAGCTCTTCTACCTCGATGGCGCTGATCACGTCGTCGATGTGCGTGTCCAGCGTGATGCTGGGCGCGAGCAAATGGGCGCGCTCGCCCAGCCCAGTCAGCGTGACGGCATGCACGCGGTGGCCCTGCGCCTGCAGCGCAGAGGTCACGCGTTGCCAACACCAGCCGCCGTGCCAGGCACCATGCACCAATACAAAATTAGCCATCAGATCACTCCTTGTTGTTTCAGGTCAGACAGCTGCGCGTCGGAGTAGTTCAACACCTCACGCAGCACCTCTTGTGTGTGCTGGCCCAGCAGCGGCGGCGGCAGGTCTGTGCGCACTGGCGTGGCGCTCAGCTTCATGGGGCTGGACACCAGCCGTACCTTGCTTGCCAGCGGGTGCTGCCAGTCGGTCACCATGGCGCGCTGCTGGATTTGGGGGTCTGCAAAAACCTCAGCAATATTGTTGATGGCGCCGCAAGGCACCTTGGCCGCTTCCAGCGTGGCCAGCCAGTCGGCCTTGCTGCGCTGAAGCATGATGGCGGCCAGCAAAGGCACAAGCACTGCGCGGTTGCGCACGCGGTCCTGGTTTTTGACATAGCGCGGGTCACCGGCCAACTCGGGGTGGCCTGCCACTGCGCAAAATTTGGCGTACTGGCTGTCATTGCCCACGGCCAGAATGAGATGGTCCTTGCTGCCGTCCTTATTGGGTGCAACTTCGAACACTTGATAGGGCACGATGTTCTGGTGCGCATTGCCCGCGCGCCCAGGCACAGAGCCGCTAACCAAATAGTTGGCGCCCAGGTTGGCCAGCATGGCCACCTGCGTGTCCAGCAAGGCCATGTCCACCTGCTGGCCTTCGCCAGTTTTTTCAGCATGGCGCAGCGCGGCCAGGATGGCGACCGTGGCGTACATGCCGGTCATCAAATCAGCCACCGCCACACCCACCTTTTGTGGCCCGCCACCTAAATCGTCACGCTCACCCGTCACACTCATCAACCCGCCCATGCCTTGAATCGCGTAGTCATACCCCGCGCGTTCGGCATACGGCCCGGTCTGGCCAAAGCCGGTGACAGAGCAGTAAACCAGTTTCGGGTTGAGCTTTATCAGCGAGGCATACTCCAGCCCATAACGCGCCATGTCGCCAACCTTGAAGTTCTCGACAAACACATCGCAGTGTTTGACCAGTTCACGAATTAGGGCCTGGCCTTCCGGCTTGGCAATGTCACAGGTGACCGAACGCTTGTTGCGGTTGGTGCCCAGGTAATACGCTGCTTCGGCCGTATCAGCGCCAACACTGTCCTGCAAAAACGGCGGCCCCCAGGTGCGCGTGTCATCACCCGTGCCGGGGCGCTCGATCTTGATCACGTCGGCACCCAGGTCGGCCAAAGTCTGGGTACACCAGGGACCCGCCAGCACGCGGGAGAGGTCGAGGATGCGGATGCCGTCTAGGGAGTTCATGGGGACATTTTGCCCTCAGAGCGGCGTGATGCGATGAACTGCACCGGCGGTGGCTGCAGGCGAGTCGCCACCGCGATAGTTGGCCGCTGGTGCCGCCATAGAATTTCGAGGAGCGACCACACGGCGCTTCAATTCCGGAGCTTTGACAGCCATGACAACTCAGCATCGCGGTTCTTGCCTGTGCAAAGGCGTCCACTTCATCATCGAAGGTGAACTTGCCCCCATCCAGATCTGCCATTGCAGCCAGTGTCGGCAAGCGCAAGGCGGTGCCTTTGGCGCCAACATTCCCGTGGAAACGGCCAAGCTGAAGTTCCTGTCGGGGACTGGACCTGTTGCATCGCTACGAGTCCTCGCCCGGCAAGACAAGGGCCTTCTGCGCCATCTGTGGCTCGCCGGTGCTCAGTGAGCGCAGCTCGCTGCCAGGCGTCGTTCGAATTCGCGCCGGGCTGCTGGCTGAGCCTGTTGCGGCGAAAGTAGCCTCACACGCTTATGTGGACTCGAAGGCTTCGTGGTGGTCCATCGACGATGGGCTCACGCAACATCCCGAAGGCATCTGACGCCTGACGCGGTGTGCAAAAAAAGCATCTCTGTTGGAAGCCCTGGTGGCACGAGGCAAGGTTGGCTTAGTTAACTGACCTGATGACATCAGCGCCTAAGCTGCCAGCGTCTGTGTGAATCGCCCCGGGAATTGAGGAGGCTCCAACCTTTGAGAAGATGGAGCCATGAAGAAATCAAACAAGTTTTCCCCCGAAGTACGCGAACGCGCGGTCCGTATGGTGCAGGAGCACCGAGGCGAG
>NZ_JACDDD010000015.1 GCF_013817205.1 Polaromonas sp. | reverse complement strand
GCCCTATCGGATATATACCTCCGGCAGAAGCTGAGGCAAACTACTACCGGCAACTCGCCAGTCAAGCCTCCACGGTGGAGGCATGACTTAAACCAAACAGCCTCCATGAAACCCGGGGCGATTCAAACAGCCTCCATGAAACCCGGGGCGATTCAACATCCTTCACGGTAATGTTGCCCATTGCCGAGGGGGGTTCTAACCACGTGAACGTGTGCTTGATCTTTCCAGCGATGAGCATGGCCTCATTAGCTTTCTCTGGCATCAAGCCGTGCTCTAGAAACAAGCATAGCCGGATCAAGTGCAAACCAACGGATTGAATGCTTTGTCGTGAGGGTACGCCCGGGTGTTGTACGGCGTAGGCGTCTACGCTCAATCGATAGCAGGGCCGGATTGCTGTACTCGCGCGCAAGGACGTCCCCAAAGGCAGCCCAGCAAGCAGGCGATGACACCATGTAGGAATGGGTCGGGCCATCTCGATGTGGGAAGGCGGCACCACAGCCCGGGCAGTTTGTGGGGTCGTCCAAGATGATCATCAGTGCAGTCTAAAGAAGTTATACCGCAGTACCTGCCGTATAACTTGGCTGCTGTGGTGTAACTCCGATCACTGATTTTCCGCTAAGCCCTTGCTGTGTCCAGAGTTTTCATGCACGGACGCTACTTGTCATGCAGTTAAATCGCACATCAAACACTGCCTGATTCCAAGCTGGGCCTATTCTAAGCCAAACGAGGCGCTGGCCCTTATGCCACAGGCGCCAATAGCTATCAATAAAATAGCATTCAGCCACTCACCCCACTACCCTGCGTTCCCGCAACGCCGCAATCTGCGCCTCCGTGAGCCCCACCTCACGCAGCACCGCATCGGTATCCTGGCCCAGCGCCGGCGCATTGCGGCGCTGGCTGCCGGGGGTGGCTGAGAGTTTGGGCACGAAGCCCGGCACGGCGAGTTCGGTGCCGTCGTCCATCTGCACGGTCTGCAGCATGCCGCGCGCGGCGTAGTGCGGGTCGGCGGCGATGTCGGCGACGGTGTAGATTTTTCCGGCAGGCACTTCTGCGCCTTCCAGCGCTGCGAGTACTTCTTCCACCGTCAGGCCGGCGGTCCATTGGCCAATCGCTGCATCGATCTCCTGCACACGCGCCACGCGGCCGGCGTTGTCGGCCAGCGCGGGATCGGCGGCCAGGTCGGCGCGACCCATCACCGTCATCAGGCGTTTGAAGATGCTGTCGCCATTGCCGGCGATGAGTGCATAACCCTTGTCCTTACAGCGGTAGGCGTTGCTGGGCGCGATGCCTGGCAGGGCACTGCCGGCCGGGCCGCGCACGGCGCCGAAGGCGCTGTATTCGGGCAGCAGGCTTTCCATGCAGTTGAAGACGGCCTCGTACAGCGCCACATCAACAACCTGGCCCTTGCCCGAGGTTTGGCGGTGTTGCAGCGCCAGCAAAATGCCGATCACGCCGTGTAATGCGGCCAGCGTGTCGCCTATGCTGACGCCGACGCGCACCGGAACGCGGCCGGGCTCGCCGGTCAGGTGCCGCAGGCCGCTCATGGCTTCGGCCACCACGCCGAAACCGGGGCGGTCGCGGTAAGGGCCGGTCTGGCCGTAGCCGCTGATGCGCAGCATGACGAGGCGCGGATTCAGCTTAAGCAGCTCGTCGGGGCCCAGGCCCCAGCCTTCCATGGCGCCGGGGCGGAAGTTCTCGATCAGCACATCGGCATCCTGCGCGAGCTTGCGGACAATCTGCTGCGCTTCAGCTTGGCGCAGGTCCAGCACCACGGAGCGCTTGTTGCGCGACTGCACCTGCCACCAGACCGAGGTGCCGTCTTTCAGCAGCCGCCATTGGCGCAGCGGGTCACCCCCGACCGCTCCCGGTCGGTTCGGGTCTGGGGGTGCTTCGATTTTGATGACATCGGCGCCGAAGTCGGCCAGGGTTTTGGCGGCAAACGGCCCGGCGATAAGCTGGCCCAGTTCCACCACCTTGAGGCCCGCCAGCGGGCCGGCGGGCGCCGCAGCGGTCATTTGGCTGCGGACTTCTTTTTGGCCGCAGGCTCTTTTTTGGCCAGCAGGGTGTCGAGGTTTTTCACGATCTCACCTTCAATCTTGTCCTTGAAGGCGCCGAGCAGAAAGCCCAGCTTCGCATTCAGCTCCAGCAGGTCGGGCGTGACCTTGAGCTCACCGCTGACGCCGGAGCGGGTGAAGGTGACGAGGTCTTCGCTGGCGCCTTCCTCGTAGGTACATTCCATGTCGAACTTTTCCTCGGCCATCTCGGCCCATTTGAAGGCGACCTTGCGCGCCTCGAGCAGGCCCAGGCTGTGTTTGCGTTCGATGTGGATGTCTGCCATGTGTGTCTCCGTGTGTAGCTTCAGCGCAGCGCCAGCTTTTTGAGCCGCTCGTCTTTGGGCAGGCCGGCAAGCTGCCGCACCTCATCATAAAAGACCGGCCAGTTGCTGCCGCTGCGCGCAAACAGTGCTTCAAATCCGGGCACCAGGTCGTCGTAAGCGGCCTGCGCGCCGAAGGAGGCGTTGTTGGCCTGCGCCACCCAGCGGTCATAAGCTTCGATGGTGCCGGCAGGTGGAGCCCATGTTTTTCTGAGCTCGGCGTAGCCGGCCCTGAAGTTGTCCATTGCTATTGTTTTCATAGCTAATTGCGCTTGCGGGGTGAGGGCTGGTGTCGTTTTCGATTCATAAATGCCGGTCAGCGCCCGGCGCGTGTCCCGCGTCAGTGTGCGGAATTGCCGCCGCTGCTGCTCCAGCGCGGCGTAGTCGGCCCTGGCCTTGTCGGAGCGGGCGGCCGCCAGCCAGCGCGCCACGCCCAGGCGCTCGACGGCAGTGGCGAAGGACTCGTTGAACGGTGTGTCGTCCTGCACATAAACCACTTGGTGCGCCAGCTCGTGGAAAATCAGCCGTGCCAGGTCGCCTTCCGGGTAGCCCACAAAAGTGCTGAGCAGCGGGTCACCGCCGGCCCAGTTCATCCAGCCCAGTGTGGAATACGCCGGCACGCCGTACACATGCACGTCTAGGCCGGTGGCCTGCAGGCGTGCGGCTTCGGCGCGAGCCTCTTTCTCGTCGAAATAGCCGCGGTAACCTACGCAGCCAGCCACCGGGAAACACCAGGTCTTGGGTTTCAGCGACAGCGCCGGCGCCGCAGTGACGTTCCAGACCACGGCCTTGCGCTGCAAATCGGCATACCGCTGGTAGCTCGCGTTGTCGGGCAGGTGGAGTTCGCTGACTGCAAAGCGGCGTATGCGCTGGGCGAGTTCGAGCCGTGCTTTGAGTTTTTCCGGCGTCTGGCTGTCGCCGAGCCATTCCGGCAACGGCCGCGCAGCGTTCATCAGTTCCAGGTGGCCGCTGACCGACTGCCAGTAATAAGCCATGGTGCTGCAGCCGGACACGCCCAGCACAGCAACTGCAAGGACGGCGAGGGTTGGTTTTTTGAGGCGCACAGACCTTAGACGGGAGTTGCCTCGTCAAGTTGCACTTCGACCAGGCAGTCGTAAAACACCGGGCCGCGCCCGAGGTCGGTCAACTGCTGGCTGGTGAGCTGGTTCACGTTGGTGCCATCCAGCCCGAGCTTGCGCCACCAGACGCCCAGGCCGTTGACCACACCAGGCCGCGCGCGCTTCGAAACCTCGGCCTTGCAGCGATAGGTGCCGCGCTGGTTGAAGACCCGCACCACGGCGCCATCGGTGATGCCACGCGCGGCCGCGTCGTCGGCATGGATTTCGAGCAGCGGTTCGCCTTCGATATCGCGCAGGCTTTTGACGTTGACAAAAGTCGAGTTGAGAAAATTGCGCGCCGGCGGCGAAATCATGGCCAGTGGGTAGTCGCTGGAACTGCCCGCGGTTTCGTGATTGTCCAAGTGGTCGGGCAGGCCATCCAGGCCCTGCGCCGCCAGCCGTGCGCTGAAAAACTCGCACTTGCCGGACGGTGTTGGAAACACGCCGTCCGCAAACGGTGCGTCGGGAACCGGCAGGGTGGCAAAACCTTTGTCCAACAACTCCTGAAAATCCACCTTGTCGCCGTCGGCATGGCTGAAGGCCGCGCGGCACAGGGTTTCGTCGTCCTCCAGAAAGCAGGGCTCGGTGAAGCCCATGCGCGCGGCCAGCGCTCGGAAGATGGCGCTGTTGGACCGCGCTTGGCCGACGGGCGCAATCGCGGGCCGGTTCAGTACGACATCGGTGTGACCGTAAGAGGCATGGATGTCCCAGTGTTCAAGCTGGGTCGTTGCCGGCAGGATGAAGTCCGCGTAGTCGGCAGTGTCGGTCTGGAAGTGCTCCAGCACCACGGTGAACAAATCCTCGCGCTCAAAACCCTGTACCACTTTGCCGGATTCGGGCGCGACGGCGACCGGGTTGCTGTTGTAGACGATCAGTGCTTCAATCTTCGGGCCGAAGTCAGCCGAACTGTCGCGCAGCAGGTCGTCGCCGATGGTGCTCATGTTCAGCGTGCGCGGCCGGCGCCCGGCCAGCAGATCGGGGCGTTGCAGCGCCGCCTTGTTGATCGGGAACATGCCCGAGCTTGACAGCAGCAAGCCGCCAGCGCGATGCCGCCAGGCACCCGTCAGCGCCGGCAGGCAAGCGATCGCACGCGCCGCATTGCCGCCGCCGCGCACGCGCTGCATGCCGTAGTTCAGGCGGATTGCCGCGGGTTGTGTCGTGCCATAGTCGCGCGCCAATGTGGTGATCTGGGCCACCGGCACACCGCAGACTTCGGCCGCGCGTGCCGGCGGCCAGAGCAGCGCGCGCGCTTTCAGTTGCTCCCAGCCCACCGTGTGCTGCGCGATGTAGTCATGGTCCAGCCAGTCATGGACGATCAGTTCGTGCATCAGCGCCAGCGCCAGCGCGGCGTCGGTGCCAGGCCGCAGCGCGATGTGCTCATGGCATTTGTCGGCGGTTTCGGTTTTGCGCGGGTCGAGGCAGACAATGCGTGCGCCCTGACGCTTGGCCTCCTGCACATGGCGCCAGAAATGCAGGTTGCTGGCAATCGAGTTGCTGCCCCAGATGATGATGAGTTTGGACTCGGCAAAAAACTCCACCTTCATGCCGACCTTGCCGCCCAGGGTCTGGGTCAGGGCCTCGGTGCCGGCTGCCGAACAGATGGTGCGCTCCAGCAGCGAGGCGCCCAGCTTGTTGAAAAAGCGCGCGGCCATGCCTTCGGCCTGCACCAGGCCCATGGTGCCGGCGTAGCTGTAGGGCGCGATGGCTTCCGGGTTGCGCGCGGCGATGGCTTTGAGGCGCGCCGCAATTTCGTCGAGCGCGCTGTCCCAACTGACCGATTCGAAGCGGCCTGAACCCTTGGGCCCGACACGCTTGAGCGGCTGCAGCACGCGCTCGGGGTGGTAACTGCGTTCGGTGTAGCGTGAGACCTTGGTGCAGAGCACGCCGCCGGTCTGGGGGTGGTCCGGATTGCCCTGCACCTTGACGGCCACGCCGTTTTCCACCGTGGTCAGCAGGGCACAGGTGTCCGGGCAGTCGTGCGGGCAGGCGCCGCGCACCTGGCCTGAAGCTTTCGCGAAACTGACACTAGGGGAGATGCTGATTGATGACTGCATAAATAGAACTATATTTTCTGACAAGGAGACAGCCCTGCTTGCAATTCATTCAGGGCAACCCGCCATGAAAACTTTCCACACGCTGGGGCGGACCCTCATCGTAGCTGTCCTGGTGCTCGCTGGTGCAGTTGCGCATGGTGAGGTCGGGGTCAGCAAGACCTCCATCGTACTGGGGCAAAGCGTTGCCCTGACGGGCCCGGGTTCCTCGCTGGCCAAGTATTTTCATCAGGGGGCCAAGCTTTACTTCGACAACGTCAACGCGGCGGGCGGGGTCAATGGCCGCAGGATCGAACTGGTCACGCTGGACGACCAAGGCAACCCGGCCAGTACGGTCGCCAACACCAAAAAGCTGCTGGACCAAGGGGTGCTCTCGCTGTTTGGCTTCTACGGTTCGCCGCAAGTGACCGCCGCCTACCCCCTGATCAGGGACGGCGACGTCCTATTGTTCGCGCCCATGTCCGCAGCGGACGAGTTTCGCGGGGCGCTGTACGCCAATGTTTACTCCGTGCGGCCGGGCTACGCGGAAGAGGCTGCAGCCATCACCAAACACGCTGCCACCCTGGGGGCGCGCAAGCTGGCCATCCTGCATTCGAATGACGGTGAGTCCCTGTCTGCGCTGGACGCAGCGCAGCGGACCATGTCCGGCGTGGGTGCCAACCTGCTTACCAGCGCTGTGTTCTCCAGCGGTGCGCTGGCCGGCAGTGTGGACAAGGCTCTGGCGCCCAAGCCTGAGGGCGTTCTGGTGATCGGGGACTCGCAGAGCGCCGCGTCGGCAGTGCGCGACTTGCGGGCCAAGGGGTTCCGCGGCCCGATTTACGGTTTTTCCAACACCGGCGAAAGCCTGCTGGCCGAGGAGCTTGGCAAGTCAGGTGCCGGCGTGGTGGTGGCGCGCGTGGTGCCCAAAAGTGATAGCACCAAGGTGGCGTTGGTGCGTGAGCTTCAAGCGGATGCTGCTGCAGCAAAGCTGGAAAAGCCCAATGTCTACATGGTGGAAGGTTACATCGCTGCGCGTGTGTACACCGAAGCCTTGCGCCGCGCCGGCAAGGACCCGACACGGGCCAAACTCAAAAAGTCCATCGAAGGCCTGGACGACGTCAGCATCGGCGGATTTCGTGTTCACTTTGTGGAAGACCGCGTTGGCTCGCGGCTGGTCGAACTGGGTCTGATCGACTCGCAGGGGCGGGTTCGCGAGTAGAAGCGCTGCTACTGAGGTCGGTTTTCGAATGGATACAGGAGAAATGCTGATGGACTCCGGCATGGATGGGGTTAAAGTTTTGTTAACAAACGTAACCGTCGCAAAGAACCACTTCCAGGAAAAAACAGCAATGAAAACATATCACTCACTGAGGCAGACCCTGGTGGTGGCGGCGTTGCTGCTGGCCAGCACGGTCAGCCTGGGCCAGGACGGCGTTAGCAAGACAAATATCGTGCTGGGGCAGTCCCTGCCTCTGACCGGGCCTGGGTCGCCGCTGGCCAAGCCCTTCCATCAGGGGGCCAAGATGTACTTTGACCGCGTGAATGCGGCCGGCGGCATCCACGGTCGCCAGATCGAACTGGTCACGCTCGACGACGAAGGCTACGCGGCGACGGCAGCGGCAAATACGCAAAAACTGCTGGCCCAGGGCGTGTTTTCCCTCTTTGGTTTTTATGGCTCCCCCCAGGTCACCACGGTTTACCCGCTCATCAAAAACACCGAGGCAATTCTGTTTGCGCCCATGGCCGCTGCCGACGAATTTAGGGGTCCCCTGTACCCCAACATCTATTCGTTGCGCCCCGGCTATTCGGAAGAAGCCGCAGCCGTGACGAAACACGCTGAAACCCTGGGCGCCCGAAAATTTTTCATTCTTTACGCTGGCGACAGTGAATCGCAGGCGGCGCTGGATTCGGCATCGCGGGTCATCACCAGTCTGGGCGGCAATTTGCTGGGCAAAGACACCCTGGGTTCGGCAGGGCTCGCGGCCACGGTTGACAAGGTGCTTGCAGCCAAGCCTGAATCGGTGCTCCTGATCAGTGATTCAATCGCTGCGGCTCCGGCGGTGCGTGCCCTGCGCGCCAAGGGTTTCCGTGGGGCTATTTACGGATTTTCCAACACGGGTGAAAGCCTGCTGGCCGAGCAGCTTGGCCCTGCGGGTTCCGGCGTCGTGGTGGTGCGGGCGGTGCCCAAAAGCGACGGCGCCCGGGTGGCAGTGGTGCGCGAGTTGCAAGAGGACGCGGCGGCCGCAAAGCTGGGCAAACCCAATGTTTACATGCTGGAAGGCTATATCGCAGCGCGGGTGTATACCGAGGCGTTGCGGCGCGCTGGCAAAGACCTGACGCGCGCCAAACTTAAAAAGGCCGTTGAGGGGCTGGACGAGGTAATCATAGGTGGTTTCCGCGTTCACTTTACCGAAGACCGTGTGGCGTCGCGCCTGGTTGAACTCAGTGTGATTGACTCGCAAGGGCGGGTCAGGGAGTAGGGGGTCGGTTGGCGGGTCACGACGCAAGCTGCCAATATTGTTGACGAGTCGCAGGCGGATGCTATTATTTTGATAGCTATAGCCCCATGAGTTACGGGGGCCAAGTCCATTTTTTCATGGGAAAGCCCGGCCTGCCACAAGATGGGCTCTGGCTGCGGGGCTGATCGCGCCTTGTGCACTGCTCCAGCCCCGCGTGTCAGTTATGCTTGCAGCCGACCGGCCATGCTCCATGTGCCGGCATTCACACGTCCTGCCTCTACCGCCCATGCGCCTCCTGCTCAGCCTCGTCGCCCTGATGCGCCCCCACCAATGGCTGAAAAACACATTTGTATTTGCCGGCCTGGTATTCAGCGGAACCTGGGGCAACGGCCCGCTGGCGCTCACGGTACTTAACGCCTTTGCGGCGTTCTGCTGTTTTTCCAGTCTGGTCTATATTCTCAACGACTGGCATGACCGTGAGGCGGACGCCCGCCATCCGGTCAAGCGCGCCCGGCCGCTGGCCAGCGGCGCGGTCTCGCCGGCTGCCGCCCTGACCCTGGCGGCGGCGTTGCTGGCACTGGGTGTGGCGCTGGCTGCTGGCAACTTCAAATTGCTTCTGCTGCTGGGCCTCTATCTGGCGCTGAACCTGGCCTATTCCTGGCGGCTCAAACATGTGCCGGTGGTTGACGTCACCATCATCGCCTCGGGCTTCATGCTTAGGCTGCTGGCCGGCACGCTGGCCGTGGGCATACCGCCGTCCCGCTGGCTGCTGCTGGCTGGCTTGTTTGTTGCGCTTTTCCTCGGATTTTCCAAACGCAAAGCGGAAACTTTCCACGACGAGGCCGATCAGCGTGCCGTGCTTGAGCATTATTCGCCGGCACTGCTGGACGTTTTCATGGCGGTGACCATGACGGCCTCGCTCATGACTTACGGGATCTTTGCAACCAGCGCGGAGGCGCAGCGCCAGCACGGCGACCGTCTGCTTTATACGGTACCCATCGTGGTGTTCGCGCTGCTGCGTTATGCCTATCAGGTGCACCGCGGGCGCGGCGAGGATGTCTCGCGCGATCTGCTGCGCGACGCGTGGATCCTGGGTGCGCTGGGCGCTTGGCTGGTCGTGTTTCTGGGGCACCGCTTTTGAATCAACCAGAACGGCCGGTCCGCCGCCTGCCGCTCAAGCCCCTGCTGCTGGTGATGGGTGCGGCCGCCACGGTGTATGCCGTGCTGCTCGGCATCTTTGCAGAGACCAGCCCGCTGACGCCGCTGCTGGCGCTGGTGTCGATGGCGGGTGCGCAGGCTATCGCCTTGTGCCTGCTCAACTACCTGCTGCGCGGTTTGCGCTGGCGCCTGTGGATGGCGCATTACGGCCGGCAGCTGAAACTTGGCGAGGCGATGCGGATGTATCTGGCCGGTTATACCTTCACGCCGACCCCCGGCAATGTGGGGGAGGCGGCACGCGGCCTGCTGCTGGCCCGCAATCCGCTGAGTGCAACGCAAAGCCTGGCGATCTTCGGCGCCGAGCGGCTTGCCGACCTGCTGTGCTTGTTGCTGCTGTGTTTGCCGGTGGCCTGGTGGCTGGCCGCGCTGGTGGGGCCGCAGTGGTTGGCGGGGTTGGCGGGGCTCGCTGCCGTGCTGGTCGGGCTTGCTGTGGCCCTGCTGCTCAAGTTCCGCGACAGGCTGCTGGCGCGTTTCGCCTGGTTGCGCGAGGCCTGGACCTGCCTGGCGACCCGTCCGCTGCTGTGGCTGGCGCTGAGCCTGGTTGCCTGGGCCGCGCAGGGTGTGGCAGTGTGGCTGCTGTGCCGAGAGGCCGGTTTGTCGGTGGACATGCTGGAGGCCACGGGTTTTTATGCGCTGGCCATGGTGGGCGGCGCGCTGTCGCTGCTGCCGGCCGGACTCGGTGGCATGGAGGCCATTCTGACCGCCCTGCTGGTGGCCCACGGGGCCAGCGCGGGCTTGGCGCTGGCCATCACGGTGCAGGTGCGGCTGGTCACGCTCTGGCTGGCTGTCGCCATCGGCGCGCTGGCGTTGGTCTATAGTGCCGCCATCTGCCGCGACATCAGTTTCAAATGAACCTTTCCCTATGTTTGCACGCCTGAAGGCCGCGGTCGCTACCGTTTCCATCACCGGCTGGCTGGTCGCCGCCGGACTGTTGTCGCTGTCGATGCGCCTGTGGATCGCCGGGACTTTCCCGATCACTGGCGACGAAGCCTTTTTCTACTGGTGGGGCGTGTACCCGGACTGGGGCTATTACGACCACCCGCCCATGGTCGGCTGGCTGATCGCGCTGATGCGCGCGACCCTGGGCGACAGCATCTGGTCCATCCGCCTGCCGGTGGTGCTGCTGCCATTGGCCCTCGGAGGCTTGGTGGGCTGGGCGCTGGCGCCGCTCGGTCGCGAGAGGGCCGCTTGGGCCGTGCTGTTTTTCTGGCTGGCGCCGCTGAACTGGCTCAACACCCTGATCACCACCGACACGCCGCTGATCTTCTGGTCGGTGCTGTCGGTGGCGCTGGTACTGCGCGCCGAGCGGCGCGAGCGCATGGACAGCAGCGCCTGGATCCACTATGCGCTGGCCGGACTGGCGCTGGGCTGCGCGTTTTTGTCCAAATACTTCTCCGTGGTGCTGGGCCTGAGTTACTTGGTGTATTTCGCGTTGTACCGGCGCGAGCGCTGGCCGGGTTTTGTGCTGCTGGTGCTCTGTGCCTTGCCGGGGCCGGCCATCAACATCGCCTACAACATGTCGCATGGCTGGTCCAACATCATGTTCAACGTCTACAACCGCAATGAAGACGCAGCCTTCGCCTGGAACAAGCCACTTTTGTACCTGGCGATGATGGTTTATCTCATCACGCCGGCGGCCGCCTGGCTGGCCTGGCGGCAACGCACCGCGCTGGCCGCTGTTTCGCGGCAGCAGCGCCTGCTGGCCTGCCTGGTGGTGGTGCCCTTGCTGTTTTTTGCCTTGCTGTCGTTTAAAAAGGTGGTGGGCCTGCACTGGGTGCTTTCGTTCTACCCATTTGGTTTTGCGCTGCTGGCTCTGGCCCTGCCGAAAGACAAGCTCCGGGCCTGCGCAATAGGCATGGCGCTGTTTGCCGGCCTGCATGTCCTCGCGGTAGCAGGGCTGTACGCGACGTCGCCGAACGACTGGAAAGACACCAAACTCTATCCGCGCATCATCCGCAGCTACAAGACGAGCGAGATGATGGCCCAGGTGACTGCGCCGGGTGTGGTGTTGATGGCCACCGCCTACACACCGGCATCGATTTACGGCCACGCGCTCAGGCAGTACGTGCCGGTGTTCGGCCCGGGCAATTTCCATGCGCGGCAGGATGACATGCTGGTGGACTTCTCGGTATACCAGGGCAAAACCGTGCGCATCGTGCGCATGGATGCGCCGCAGCTCGACGAGTACAAACCTTATTTCGACAGCGTGCAGGTGCTGAGTTATGTGCAGGACGGCGTGCCTTTTTACGCGGTCGAGGGCCGGGGTTTTAATCACGCAGCCTACCGTGACGGTGTGCTGACGACGATTTACCAGCGTTACTACAAGATCCCGGCCTGGCTGCCCATGACCGGTTGCCCCTTTTGCGAGCGTCTGTGCGGCCAGGTGCGATGCCAGAAGTAGCGGCATCGCCTGCCGCAGATGCCGCCCCTGTGGAAGTGGCAGCCTTCGATTTTGACGCAACCCTGACGCGCCGTGACACCCTGCTGCCCTATCTGCTGCGCGGGCTGGGTTGGCCGCGGTTTGTGTGGGCGCTGCTGCTGAGCGGTCCCTGGCTGGCAGCGTTTGCGCTGCGTCTGATGAGCAATCACCGCGCCAAGGCGCGCTTGCTGCGTGTCGCACTGGGCGGGCGCACCGAAGCGGAAATCGCGCGATGGACGGATACATTTGTGCGCGACTACCTGCCTGCGCAGTGGCAGCCCGACATGCTGGCGCGGCTGCGTCGTCATCAGGACCTCGGCCACTGTTGTGTGATTGTGAGCGCCTCGCCGGGTATTTATTTACACGAAGGGGGGCGCGTGCTCGGCATGGATGGCGTGCTCTGCACCGAACTGGCGAGCCTGGATGGTGCACTGACCGGCGAGATGGCCACACCGAACTGCCATGGGCAGGAAAAAGTGCGGCGCCTGCAGGCATGGCTGGCGCATCGATGCCTGAAAAAAGCCGTTGTCCTGCATGCCTACGGCGACTCCAGCGGCGACGTGCCCCTGTTAAATCTGGCAGACTATGGCTACTACCAAGGCCAACCTTGGGTCCGCAAGCCGACCGCACATCGCGCCGCGCCACGGGCCTGACCATCAAGAGGTTTTCATGAAAGTCATCGACTCCATCGTCACCCAGGCCGCAGGCATTGCCGCCGTGCGCCGCGATATCCACGCCCACCCCGAACTGTGTTTCGAGGAAGTACGCACCGCTGACGTGGTGGCGCAAAAACTCACCGAGTGGGGCATCCCCATCCAGCGCGGCATGGGGACCACTGGCGTGGTCGGCATCATCAAGAACGGCACATCGAACCGCGCGATTGGCCTGCGTGCCGATATGGACGCGCTGCCCATGCAGGAATTCAATACCTTTGAACATGCCAGCAAGACCGCCGGCAAGATGCACGCCTGCGGCCACGACGGCCACACCGCCATGCTGCTGGCGGCCGGCCAGCACTTTGCGAAAAACCGCAACTTTGACGGCACGGTGTACCTGATTTTCCAGCCCGCCGAGGAGGGCGGAGGCGGTGCGCGCGAGATGATCAAGGACGGCCTGTTTGACAAGTTTCCCATGGACGCAGTGTTTGGCATGCACAACTGGCCCGGCACCCAGGTCGGCAAGTTTGCAGCCAGCGCCGGGCCGGTGATGGCGTCGACCAACGAATTCAAGATCACGATACGCGGCAAGGGCGGCCATGCTGCGTTGCCGCACAACGGTATTGACCCGGTGCCAGTGGCCTGCCAGATGGTGCAGGCGTTCCAGACCATCATCAGCCGCAACAAGAAACCGGTCGATGCCGGCGTGATTTCCGTCACCATGATCCATGCCGGCGAGGCCACCAACGTCATCCCCGACAGCTGCGAACTGCAGGGCACGGTGCGCACTTTCACGCTGGAAGTTCTGGACATGATTGAGCGACGCATGAAGCAGGTGGCCGAGAATATCTGCGCCGCGCATGAAGCCGAGTGTGAGTTCGAGTTTGTGCGCAACTACCCGCCGACCATCAATCACGCGAAGGAAACCGAGTTTGCGCGCAAGGTGATGACCGAGATCGTCGGCGCCGACAACGTGATCGAACAAGAGCCGACGATGGGCGGCGAAGATTTCTCCTACATGCTGCAGGCCAGGCCGGGCTGTTATGCCTTTATTGCCAACGGCGACGGTGCGCACCGCGAGATCGGCCACGGCGGCGGGCCCTGCATGCTGCACAACCCGAGTTACGACTTCAACGATGACCTGATTCCCCTGGGCGCTACCTTCTGGGTGCGGCTGGCCGAGAGCTGGCTGACCAAGGACGCTGCATGACCGGGGTGAATGACGCATTTTCAACAAGTTACGCCCAAGCCCGAGCCAAATTCCTGGAAGCTGCTGCTGCGGCCGAACTCATTGTGGACACGCACCTGCATCCCGAGGCGGGGCGCAACGGCGAGGTGCTGGCCATGGACGTGGTGCGCGGCGGCCCGGCCGATGCCAGATGTTTGCTGATCGTCAGCAGCGCCTGCCACGGTGTCGAGGGTTACTGCGGCTCGGGTGTGCAGGTGTATGCGCTGCGCGACGCCGAGTGGCGCGCCAAGGCCAGGGAGCAAGGTGTGGCGGTGCTCTATATCCACGCGCTCAACCCCTATGGCTTTTCGCACATCCGGCGCACCACGCATGAAAACGTGGACCTGAATCGCAACTTCCAAGATTTTTCCCGGCCGCTGCCGGTCAATGATGCCTACCGCGAGATCCAGCCGCTGCTGCTGCCCGAGGTCTGGCCGCCGACGGCGGAAAATGCCGCAGCCACCAGCCAATACATCCAGGACCGGGGTATGGATGCCTACCAGGCGGCCATCACGCGCGGCCAGCACGAGTTCGACAAGGGCCTGTTTTTCGGTGGCACCGCGCCGACCTGGAGCAACCAGACCCTGCGCCGGGTGATGCAGACGCATGCGCGCTTTGCACGCCGCGTGGCGTGGATAGACATCCACACCGGCCTGGGACCCAGCGGCGTCGGTGAGCGCATCTGCGCCTGCCGCGACGACAAGGAAGCGCTGGCGCGGGCCCGTGCCTGGTGGAGCAACGGCGGCAAGACGCCGGTAACCTCGATTTACGACGGCTCGTCGAGTTCGGCATTTCTGACCGGCCTGATGTGGAACTCGATCTATGAGGAGTGCCCGGACGCCGAGTACACCGGCATCGCGATGGAATACGGCACCCTGCCGCCGTTCGAGATGATGCAGGCACTGCGTGCCGAGCACTGGTTGAATGTGCATCCCGAAGCGCCTGCGGCGCTGGCCGCCCAGATCAAGCAGCAGATGCTGGATGCGTTTTACGTCAACACCGACGGCTGGAAGCAGCAGGTCATCACGCAGGCCCGGGAGTCGTTGTTCCAGGCGGTGGATGGGCTGAGTTCATAGTCTTTTAGGCCTCTAGCCCCCGTCCATCAAGCGCTGGCAGCTATGAAAATCATAGTGTCGACGCCTTGCTTTCGAGTCAGTCTTCCAGCTCGGCTTTTGCCATCTCTACATCCAGCCGCTCCATCGCATCAAGTGGCTGGCTGGCGGCTGCGTGTTCGTAGAGCTTGGTGGCCTCCTTCATTTTCTTGTCGCCTTCGAGCATGACCATCCCGTTGGCGTATTCGATCATCGCGATCGCAGACGTCGGGTTGAGCTTGAGCGCTTCCTTGAACAGCGCCAGACCCTGATCTTTTTTGGCGCCGTAGGTCATGCCGCCTATCAGCGAGCCGACCTTGTCGATGACTTCAGCATGGAAGGCCGCCAGCGCGATGTGGGCGTCGGCGTGTTTGGGTGAAAGCTTGATAGCCTGCTCAAGCGCATTCTTGACCTTGGAGCCAAGGCCCTGCGCCAGCGCCTTGGCCACGCTGATGCCCTGGCCGTAGCGGCCCAGTGCGTAGGCCTGCCAGTACCAGGCATTGGCGTTTTTGGGTTCAGCTGCCTGCTGCGCCTCGGCGCGCCCGGCCACTTCCAAGAACAGGTCCAGCTTGGCCTTTTCCTTGGTCTCCAGGTAGTTGGCGTAAATGCTGGTGGCCTTGTTGGCCACAGTGATGCCGGCGCCGCCCGCCTTCAGGCCGGCTTCAGCCGCCTTCTGGAATTCCCCGTTGTGAAACAGCACCCAGGCTTGCAGCACCGCAGCTTCCTTAGGCAGCGGCTCACAATCACCCTGGTGAAGGCGGGCCCAGCTCTTTTTGAGGCTGGTTGCATCGAAGGCATAGTCGCCCGGGTGGGGGAAGGCTGTCCATTTGGCCATGTTGTCTCCTTGAATATTCTTGCTGGGTGAACGTTGATCAGGTCGGCTGGGTGTAGGCGCCGACCAGCGCCTGCAGGTGCATGCGCTGGCCCTGCTCCAGGTAAGGGATCAGCAGATTGAGCACATGGTGGGCGCCGCGCAGCAGCGCGGACTGCGCATTTTCGGGCTCCAGCGCGTTGCGCGGGTCGCGCACGTACTCAAAGCTCAGCCAGTAGGTCAGCACCACGACCATGCTGGTAGCGGTCGCCTCGACCTCGCGCGAATCGATGCTGACGGCATTGGCCCGGCTCATGCTGTCGAGCATGGCCTTGACCGAGCGGGTCTTGTTCTTCAGGATCCACTGGAAGTGCGTTTCCAGCCGCCGGTTCTTGCTGAGCAGGTCGTTGAGGTCCCGGTAGAGAAAGCGGTACTGCCAGATCAGCTCAAACAGCGAGTGCATGAAAAACCAGGCGTCTTCGACATCCCGCACGCTGTCGCTGGCATTGAGCAGCTCGCTCAGCGCCCGCTCGTAGCGGTCGAACAGCGAGTTGATCAGCTCGTCCTTGGCCGGGTAGTGGTAGTAGAGGTTGCCGGGGCTGATGCCCAGCTCGGCTGAAATCAGCGTGGTCGACACATTGGGCTCGCCGAAACGGTTGAACAGATCAAGCGTCACTTCCAGGATGCGTTCAGCAGTTCGGCGCGGCGCTTTTTTCGCCATGATGTCTACCTCGTGTTTTTCCTACTCTACCGCACGGATGCTACGCCGGGAACTAGGGAAGTCGAGCGGACTCGTGGCTCAGGCCGGGTGGCCCGCCGCCGGCCCCAGAGCGTGGCTCACATCTTCCATGATTTCTTCCAGCGTACGGATGGCCCGGCCAAGCCGGGTTGGCGCCGTCGCCTGGCTGACCAGGCGACGGCGGGGGTCTTCGAGTACCGCCAGATCCAGCGACACACCGTGCCGCGCCAGTTTGGCCGAGAGGCTGGTCTTGCGCGAGCGCAGCATCTGACGGGTTGTCTGGTAAGCATGCTCGGCGAGCTGGCGGCGTTGGCCGTAGCTGAAGGTGTTGGCCAGAAACATGTCCGCGTCGCGCGCGTCGGGCTCGATCAGCACGATGTCGGTGTCGGGGTAGGCGTGTTCATAGTGTTTCATGCCCAGTTCCAGGCGCGAGTGGATCATGGAGCGGAAAGTCTGGCTCAGCACTGCGGGCAGGCCGCCATCGACGAGGCGCGGAATGGACTGCCGTTTCCGGGGCAGGCCGCGCCGCATCACGCGTTGCGCCATCGACAGCGCCGGCACCTGGGTTGCGTCAAACGGTACCAGCGGGTTCAGGCACAACATGAGGTCGATGCCGCCATCCATCGCCACGCCGGCGTGCAGGGTTTTCTTAAGCGCGCCGTCCACGTAATAGCTGTTGTCGATTTCCACCGGGGGAAACAGCCCCGGCAAGGCCGAACTGGCCTGCACTGCCCTGGAGATCGGCACATGGTCCCAGCCAGGCTGGCCGAAGGGTGCGGCCTCGCCGCTGTCGAGGTTGGTCGCCACCAGCGTGAGCCGCGTGCCCAACTCGCGGAAGTCGTTGGTGCGGCCGTTTTTGGAGAACAGCGCGGCCAGGCGCCGGTCTACCTCCTCATTCGAGAACATCCCCGTCGGCAAGGCCGGGCTCAGGGCTTCTAGCGCATGAAGCAGCGACTTTCGCCCGAAGGTAGCGCGCCACAGCGCCGAGGCGGCCAGCCCCGGGAGCATGATGCCCCGGCGCAGGAATTCGCCATAGGCCGGCACCAGCAGCCAGGCCGGATCGAAGACTTCCGAGGCCTGATGGTCGTTTTCAATGAATGCGGCGCACAACTCGCGCGGCGTCATGCGGTTGGCGAGCCCGGCTGCGATAAACCCGCCGGCCGAGACACCGACGTAGTGATGCAGCTTGGTCAATGACAGGCCTTGCAATGACTCGTCCAGCGCGCAGAGCGCGCCGATTTCGTAGATTGCGCCCAACGGACCGCCGCCCGCCAAAGCTAACGCGATACGCGGCCGGGCGGCGGGCCGTTTTGTTATTTTTGCCGAGTCGGCTGGCTGCGCAGCAGCTAGATGACCGCCTCCTGCCAGGGCCAGGGCGATGCGTGGCCCACCCGGCTGGACCGCCCTTTTCACTGGGTTGGCTGGGCGGCTTTGTCCTGAACGCTGGGCAGATGTCATGAGTCGAAAGTGTAGACGCGGGCTATACGGGAGTTTGCTGCTTTGCAGCAATGAGTCCATGAACGGACAGGCATAAAAAAAGGACGTCAAGCGCCCTTTTCATCGTGAAAAAAAAGTCTCAAGCAGACTTGCGCGCCGGGGTACGCTTTTTGGCAGCGGGTTTAGCCGCAGCAGATTTGGCAGCGGCTCGGCGTGGCGCTGCCTTCGCGGCCGGCTTGCTGGCCATCTGTTGCACGTTTTTGTTGAGTTCGTCGATGCGGGCGATCAGCGCATCCACATCCTTGGCCGATGGCACGCCCAGCTTGTTCAGCGCTTTGGCCACGCGTTCCTCAAAAATATTCTCAAGCTTGTCCCACTGGTGGCCCGCCTTGGAGCTGATGTCCGTGGCCATGGAGGCCATTTTGTTGGTGGCCGTGGAGATTTTTTCCTCCGCGACAGCCTGGGTCTTGCGCTGGATGGACAGGCCTTCCTTGACCAGGGTTTCAAAGACCTTGCCGCCTTCTTCCTGAGCTTTGGAGAAGGCGCCTAGGCCGGCGAGCCAGATCTGCTGGGCAGATTCCTTGACGGCGCTGGACAGTTGCGGACCGGATTTTTTGTCGGCGCTCATTTTTTGCAGTTTTTTAACCATGGGGACTCCTGACGAGGGTGTGGGGTTGAGGCCGGCTGGTGATGCGGCACATGACCAAAATATAAGCCCAGTTCGACGCCAGGTTTAGGTAGAGGCTCCTAGGCACGGGTTTGTGCTGACCAGTGTGCGACGGGGCTTGCGCAAGAATCAAACCTTTGTCCAGAGTTGTCTAGCGGAGAACATAATGCAGTATTTCGTCACTGGAGCCACAGGTTTTATCGGCAAGCGCCTGGTCAAGAAGCTTCTGCAGCGCAAGGGGGCCGTCGTCCATTTCCTGATCCGCAAGGAAAGTGCGGCCAAGGTGGAAGCGCTGCGCGAGTACTGGGGTGTGAGCGCGGCCAGGGCTGTGCCTGTGCACGGCGACCTGACCACCAAAAAGCTCGGCGTCTCCGCTGACGACATCAAAAAGCTCAAGGGCCAGATCGATCACTTTTATCACCTCGCGGCGGTTTACGACCTGAGCGCGGACGAGGAAAGCCAGATCGCCGTCAATGTGGAAGGCACACGCCATACCGTCGAGTTCGCCAAACTTGTTGACGCCGCGCACTTCCACCACGTGAGTTCAATTGCTGCTGCAGGCCTGTACGAAGGTGTGTTTCGAGAGGACATGTTCGAGGAAGCCGAGAACTACGAGCATCCTTACTTCATGACCAAGCACGAAAGCGAAAAAATCGTTCGCAAGGAATGCAAGGTACCGTGGACGGTGTTTCGGCCGGCGATGGTGGTGGGTGACAGCACGACCGGTGAAATGGACAAGATCGACGGGCCGTACTACTTCTTCAAGCTGATCCAGCGCATGCGCCAGTTGCTGCCGCCGTGGATGCCCGCAGTGGGCCTGGAGGGCGGCCGCATCAACATTGTGCCGGTGGATTTTGTCGTTGATGCGCTGGATGTCATCAGCCACAGGGCCAGCATTTCCAAAAAGTGCTTTCATTTGGTGGATCCGGTGGGCTACCGTGTCGGCGACGTGCTGGACATTTTCAGCCGAGCCGCGCATGCGCCCAAGATGAACCTGTTCGTCAATGCGGCCCTGCTGGGCTTCATTCCGCGTGGTGTCAAGAAGAGCCTGATGGCGCTGGCCCCGGTCCGGCGCGTGCGTAACGCCATCATGGCCGACTTGGGTTTGCCTGAGGACATGCTCACCTTCGTTAATTACCCGACGCGTTTTGACTGCCGGGAGACGCTGGCGGCCCTGAAGGGCTCTGGCGTCGAATGCCCCAATCTGAAAGATTACGCCTGGCGTGTCTGGGATTATTGGGAGCGTCACCTCGATCCTGACCTGCACATCGACCGCTCGCTCAGGGGGACTGTCAATGGGAAGGTGGTCCTGATCACGGGCGGATCTTCGGGCATTGGCCTCGCAGCGGCACACAAATTTGCCGAAGCCGGGGCCACCACCATTATTTGTGGCCGCGATCAGGACAAGCTGGACGAAGCCTGCAAGGAGGCCAAAGCCAAAGGCTACAACTTCATTGCTTACCCGGCTGACATCGCAGATATGGCAGATTGCGACCGTTTTGTACAGACCCTGATCGCCAACCACGGCGGCGTTGATTTCCTGATCAACAACGCGGGCCGGTCCATACGTCGCGCCATTGAGGCCAGCTATGATCGCTTCCACGATTTCGAGCGCACCATGCAGCTCAATTACTTTGGCTGCCTGCGCGTCACCATGGGTTTTTTGCCCGGAATGGTGGCCAAGCGCAAAGGCCACGTGGTCAATATCAGCTCTATCGGCGTGCTGACCAATGCGCCGCGGTTTTCGGCCTATGTTGCTTCCAAATCGGCCTTGGACGCCTGGACCCGTTGCGCGTCCAGCGAGTTCGCCGACCAGGGCATTACCTTCACCACCATCAACATGCCGCTGGTGCGCACGCCGATGATTGCGCCCACCAACCTGTACAACAACGTACCGACCCTGAGCCCGGAAGAAGCGGCGGACCTGGTGGCCCAGGCTTGCATCTTCAAATCGGTGCGTATTGCGACCCGCCTGGGCATTGCCGGACAGGTGCTGCACGCGCTGTTGCCGCGCGTGGCACAAATCGCCATGAACACCAGCTTCCGCATGTTCCCCGATTCATCGGCGGCCAAGGGTGCCAAGCCGGGCGACAAACCTGTCAAACAGGTGCTATCTCCTGAAGCCGTTGCCATGCAGCAGATGATGCGGGGTATTCATTTCTGATTTTTTCGGAGCTGTTCCTGGGGACAATCGCGCAGAGGTAGAGGCCGCCCCAAAGGCATAATGCAGGCGGGCGCCAAGCGGCGACCGTACGAGTAGGGCAGGCCCATGATTTTGGTTACCGGTGGCGCGGGTTTCATCGGCGCGAATTTTGTTCTTGGTTGGCTGGCCGTGCACGATGAGCCGGTTGTGAACCTGGACAAGCTCACTTATGCGGGCAATCTCGAAACGTTGCGGCCCCTGCAGGATGACCTGAGGCATGTATTTGTGCAGGGCGACATCGGTGACGGGGCGCTTGTTGCCGGGCTCTTGGCCCGACACCAGCCGCGCGCGATTGTCAATTTTGCGGCTGAGTCCCATGTGGACCGGGCCACCTCCAGCCCGGAGAACTTCGTCCAGACCAACATAGTGGGAACGTTCCGCCTGTTGGAAGCTGCCAGACAGTATTGGGGAACGCTCGCAACGGAAGCCCGGTCGGGATTCCGTTTTTTGCAGGTGTCTACCGATGAGGTGTACGGCTCGCTTGTGCCCACCGCTGCCGCTTTCAGCGAAACCCATGCCTACCAGCCCAACAATCCCTATTCGGCCAGCAAGGCCGCTGGTGATCATCTGGTGCGTGCCTATCACCACACACACGGGCTGCCCGTGCTGACGACGAACTGCAGTAACAACCACGGGCCCTTTCAGTTTCCCGAAAAACTGATTCCTCTCGTGATCGGCAATGCCCTGGCCGGAAAGCCGCTGCCGGTGTACGGCGACGGACTGCATATCCGGGACTGGCTGTACGTCGGCGACCATTGCCGCGCGATTGAGTGCGTGCTCGAATCGGGCACGCCGGGCGAGAGCTACAACGTCGGGGCCAGCAGTGAAAAAACGAATATCGATGTGGTGGAATCGGTCTGCGCCTTGCTGGATGAGTTGCGGCCCCGCGCACAGGGAAGTTACCGTGAGCAGATCGCTTTTGTCCAAGACAGACCCGGGCATGATCGTCGCTATGCCATTGCTGCCCGCAAGCTCATGATGGAACTCGGCTGGAAGCCGGCTGAAACCTTCGAAACCGGCCTTCGCAAAACGGTGCAGTGGTATCTGGATCACCCTGACTGGGTCAATTACGTGCAAAGCGGCGCCTACAAGGAGTGGGTCCAGCTGCAGTACCGGGAGACCGCAGCTTGAGGCGCGCGTGAAAATCCTGCTGTTCGGCAAAAATGGGCAGGTTGGCTGGGAGCTTCAGCGCAGCCTCGCGCCGCTGGGCGAAGTGCTTGCGCCCGACCGCCGTGGCGGTGATTGGTGCGGTGACCTGTTTGACCTGGACGGTTTGAGGGATACAGTCATGCAACTGCGGCCTGATGTGATTGTTAATGCAGCGGCCTACACCGCTGTTGATCAAGCTGAAAACGATGCAGCCGTAGCGCACGCGGTGAATGCGCAGGCTCCGGGGGTGCTTGCCGAGGCTGCTGCGGTCCTGGGCGCATGGCTGGTTCACTACTCGAGCGACTATGTGTTTGATGGCAGTGGCAGCCGGCCGTGGGTCGAGGACGACATGACTGGCCCACTCAACGTTTACGGCAGGACCAAGCTGGAAGGAGAGAATCGCATCAAGTTGGCGTGCCCTAAGCACTTGATTTTGCGCACCGGCTGGGTGCATTCTGCCCGGCGGGGAAACTTTGCAAAAACCATGTTGTGTCTGGCCCGGGAGCGCGAAGTGCTGACGGTGGTTGACGACCAGTTCGGGGCTCCCACCGGCGCGGACCTGCTTGCCGATGTCACTGCGCACATGCTGCTCCGCACCCGGGATCCGGGGGGCGCGACATTTGCCGGCACTTACCACGCGGCTGCTGCCGGCGAGACCTCGTGGCATGGTTATGCCAGTTTCGTTCTTGAGCGAGCTAGCGCTGCAGGCATGGCGCTTCAGGCCTCATCGGCCACGGTGAAGCCGGTACCGACTGCCGCTTTCCCGGCGCTGGCCGAGCGCCCCCACAACTCGCGCTTGAGTACTGCCAAACTTCAAAACGCATTCGGCTTGCGCTTTCCTGACTGGCAGAGCGGTGTTGCCCGCATGCTGGGCGGAATGGCAGGATGCTGATCCAATACTGGGCCCACCTTGCCGCCGGTTCAGGCAGGCGCGAGCATCGGCTCACCCGCTGTATCTGCAAGTCATGCGGGTGCATTTGATGATGGAGAGGAGGCAACGATGAAGGTTACGCCCACCGCAATTTCCGGGGTACTGGTCGTTGAACCCCAGCTGTTCACAGACTCTCGCGGCTTCTTTTTAGAAAGTTTCAACCAGCGCAAGTTCGATGCGGCCACTGGCACCGGTTTTACCTTTGTTCAGGACAACCACAGCCGCTCGGGGAAAGGTGTTTTGCGCGGTCTTCACTTCCAGGCACTCCAGCCCCAGGGGAAACTGGTGCGGGTCGTTCGTGGCGCGGTGTTTGATGTGGTTGTGGACATCCGGGCGGGCTCTCCAGATTTTGGAAAGTGGGCAGGCTTGGAACTCAGCGAACACGACCATCGCCAGTTGTGGGTGCCGCCGGGCATGGCGCACGGATTTTTGGTACTCAGCGATAGCGCTGACGTTATATACAAGACGACTGACTACTACGCGCCTGAGATAGAGCGATGCATAAGGTGGGACGATCCCGACCTGGCGATCGGATGGCCTGCCGGCATTGTCCCGCTGCTTTCACCCAGGGACCGCGATGCCCCCTCGCTGCGGAGATGCGTTTTGCCAGGCTGAGGGGCGCCAGAAAGGCGCTGGGTGCTAACCCTTAAGGGTGGGGGCCGAGGGCTGGTCCTTCGCCTTACAATATACCCACATCAATCGGGAGCAACTGGGGTCGGGCCATACGCAAATCTGCGCAAAAGCTTGAAGCCGGCGCCCCTCAGACGGTCAGCGGACCAAACCACGCAAAAGAGCATGAACAGAAAAATAGCAATGGTAGGACTGGGCTACGTGGGGCTTCCCGTAGCAGTGGCATTTGGCAAAACGCATTCGGTTGTGGGATTTGACATCAAGCCGGCCCGTATCGCTGAGCTGAGATCCGGGAAGGACAGCACTGGCGAGGTAACTTCTGAGGAGCTAGCTCAGGCGGATATTCGGTATACAGACCAGATCGACGATCTGAAATCATGCGATTTCTTCATCATTGCCGTGCCCACCCCGGTTGACACCGGCAACAAGCCAGACCTGTCGCCCCTGATCGGCGCGTCGCGGTCTGTTGGACAAGCTCTCAAACCCGGCGATATCGTGGTGTACGAATCTACCGTGTATCCCGGGGCGACAGAAGAGGACTGCATCCCTGTGCTAGAAGCCAGCTCCGGCCTCAAGTTTGGTACCGACTTCACTGTGGGCTACAGCCCGGAGCGCATCAATCCCGGTGACAGGGAGCATACGTTCACGAAAATCAAAAAAATCGTGTCAGGGTCTGATGAGCGCACGCTCGAATTGGTGGCCGAAGTTTACAGCTCGGTCGTGACAGCGGGTGTTCATCGCGCCAGTTGTATCAAGGTGGCTGAAGCTGCCAAAGTGATTGAAAACACGCAGCGTGATCTGAACATCGCGCTGATGAACGAGCTTTCGGTGGTCTTCAAGCGAATGGGCATTGACACCCAGGAGGTGCTGGAAGCCGCTGGAAGCAAATGGAATTTTCTTCCGTTCCGCCCGGGTCTCGTTGGGGGCCACTGCATCGGCGTTGACCCCTACTACCTGACCCACAAGGCCGAGAAACTGGGCTACATCCCTCAAGTCATCCTGGCCGGTCGGCGAATCAACGACAACATGGGGCGCTTTGTGGCGCGCAATACCATCAAACAGATGGTTGCCCAAGGCATTGACGTGGCACGCTCGCGTATCGGTGTGCTTGGTATTACCTTCAAGGAAAACTGCCCTGACACGCGCAATTCCAAAGTGGTGGACATCATCCGCGAACTGCAGGACTATGGTGTGGAGGTGATCGTGTGTGACCCGCACGCGGACGCGGAAGAGGTTCACGAGGAATACAAGCTCCGGTTGGGTGAGATCAGTGCTGCGCAGCCCGTGGACGCCCTGATTATTGCGGTGGCACATACCGAATACAAAGCACTGACACCCCTTGAGCTGCGTGGCATGACCCGTGGCGACAAGCCCGTGCTGATTGACGTCAAATGTATTCAGCCCCGCCAAGCGCTTGAATCTGCCGGCTTTTGTGTCTGGCGCCTGTAAAGACCTACTGTATGAAGAGCAACATTACCGACCGGAAGATCCGCTTTGCCCTGGTGGGCTGCGGACGCATTTCCAAAAATCACTTTGACTCCGTTGCTCAGCACGGCGATCGGGCGGAATTGGTGGATATTTGTGACATTGACCCGCTAGCGCTGGATGCCGCAACAAAGGCCACTGGTGCCAAGGCTCACGCTTCCTTGACGGCCATGCTGGCGGCAACCACTGCCGACTGCGTGATCGTGACCACGCCCAGTGGTCTGCATCCGCGGCAGGCGATAGAAATTGCGCAGAGCGGTCGGCATGTGCTGTCTGAAAAACCCATGGCGACCAAGTGGGAAGATGGCGTGCGTATGGTTCGTGTGTGTGAGGAGGCCGGCGTCCACCTTTTTGTGGTCAAGCAAAATCGCCGCAATGCCACGCTCCAATTGCTGAAGCAGGCGGTCGAGAAAAAGCGCTTCGGCCAGATATATATGGTGACGCTCAATGTCTTCTGGCAGCGCCCTCAGGTGGGTTATTACGACCAGGCGAAATGGCGCGGTACCTGGGAGATGGATGGCGGCGCGTTCATGAATCAGGCCAGCCACTATGTTGACCTTTTGGAGTGGGTGGTAGGCCCCATCGAATCGCTGCATGCGTATACAGCCACATTGGCGCGCGACATTGAAGCGGAAGACACGGGTGTTTTGAGCGTGAAATGGCGTAACGGCGCGTTGGGTTCGGTCAATTGCACCATGCTGACCTATCCGAAAAATCTCGAGGGATCCGTCACCATTCTGGGTGAAAAGGGCACGGTCCGTATTGGCGGTGTAGCCGTGAACGAGGTCAAGGAATGGCAGTTTGCCGATGTTGACCCTGACGACGAAAAAATCAAGGAAGCCAGCTATAGCACAACGTCTGTTTACGGCTTCGGGCACCCGCTTTATTACGACAATGTCATCAAGGTGCTGCGCGGTGAAGCCGAACCCGATGTGGATGGACGCGAGGGTCTGAAGACGTTGGAAGTGTTGATGGCGACCTATCGCTCCGCGCGAGATGGCGTGCGTGTTGGTCTTCCCCTTGAGCTTTGAACTCGCTCCTGGACGGTTTGAGGGCAATATGAACTACAGCGCGCATTCCACTGCCATTGTTGACGATGGCGCGAAAATAGGTGCGGGCACCCGTATCTGGCATTGGGTGCACGTTAGTGCGCAGGCTCGCATCGGTGAGCGTTGTTCGCTGGGGCAAAACGTGTATGTTGGTAACGATGTGCACATAGGCAACAACGTCAAGATCCAGAACAACGTTTCTGTCTACGATGCCGTGACACTCGAAGATGATGTTTTTTGCGGCCCAAGCATGGTGTTTACCAATGTCTTTAACCCGCGCTCTGCGGTCACCCGCAAAGACGAATATCGCCGGACCCTGGTAAGACGCGGTGCAACCCTTGGGGCAAATTGCACCATTGTTTGTGGCGTGACGGTGGGTGAGTATGCATTTGTCGGTGCCGGCGCAGTGATCAACAAAGACGTGGGCGCTTTTGCGTTGATGGTTGGTGTGCCAGCCAGGCAGATTGGCTGGATGAGCCGTTTTGGTGAGCGCTTGGCGCTCCCGTTAGAGGGCTCTGCCAGCGCCCGCTGCGACCATACCGGCGAGCAGTACCAGCTCAATGATGGCGTCTGTTGGCTGATCGCGTGACCTATCTGGATTTTATAGGAGCCTTATGAACGCCGTGTTGAATGCAACCACCGCCATGCCGAAGATTGAGTTTATTGACCTGAAGGAGCAATACCGGGCGTTGCAACCTTCCATTGATGCGCGAATGAAAAAAGTCCTTGATCACGGGCAGTACATCATGGGGCCAGAGGTCGCCGAACTCGAACTGAAACTCGCGGCCTACACCGGTAGCAGGCACTGCATCACCTGCTCTTCGGGTACCGAGGCGTTGCTGATGTCGATGATGGCGCTTGGAATAGGCCCTGGTGATGAAGTCATTACCACGCCCTTTACCTTCGCAGCAACTGCAGAAATGATTGTTTTGTTAGGTGCAAAGCCTGTATTCGTTGATATTGAGCTCGATACCTGCAATATCGATGCCAACTTGATTGAAGCGAAAATCACGCCGCGTACGCGGGCCATCATGCCCGTTAGCCTGTATGGGCAAGTGGCTGACATGGATGAAATAAACGCCATTGCTGCGCGCCACGGCAATATTCCCGTCATTGAGGATGCGGCGCAAAGCTTTGGCGCTGATTACAAGGGGCGCAAGAGCTGCAACTTGAGTACCTTCGGTTGCACTAGTTTTTTCCCTAGTAAACCGCTTGGCTGCTATGGTGATGGTGGCGCGATCTTCACCAATGATGATGTGCTGGCGAAGGCGTGTCGCGAAATTCGTGTTCATGGCCAGAGCGAACGGTATGTGCACACACGTGTCGGTCTCGGAGGCCGTATGGACACCCTTCAATGCGCGATAGTGCTGGCCAAGCTGGAGCAATTTGAGTGGGAAGTTGGCAAGCGCGTTGAAATCGGAGCCCTTTATAACGCCACGCTAAAAAAGTTGGGGATAAGCGCAGTTTCCCAAAAAGCCGATAGAAACAGCGTTTTCGCCCAATATACGGTGATGGTTGACGATCGGGATATGGTGCAGGGCAGGCTGAAAGAGGCTGGCATCCCCACCGCAGTGCATTACCCGATCCCGCTCAACTTGCAGCCTGCCTACGCACAATTGTGCTGCCCGGATTGCACACCCAAGGCCTCCCAGGTTGCCAGGAAGGTAATGAGCCTGCCCATGCATCCCTACCTTGACGAATCCACACTGGCGCGAATTACCAGTGCGCTGGCGTCGGCGGTGGCATGAGTATCAAGGTCGTCACTATTGTCGGAGCGCGCCCGCAGTTCATCAAGGCGGCGGCCGTGTCCAGAGTCGTAAGAGATGACTACGCCGGAAAAATCGACGAAGTGATTGTGCATACGGGACAGCACTACGACGCAAACATGTCCAGGGTTTTTTTCGAAGAGCTGGATATTCCTGAGCCTGGATATAACCTTGAGATCTCAGGTGGCCAGCACGGCGCCATGACAGGTCGCATGCTCGAAGCGGTGGAAAAAGTCTTGCTGGCGGAAAAGCCGGACTGGGTATTGATATACGGCGATACCAACTCTACGCTAGCCGGCGCTCTGGCGGCCGCCAAGCTGCACATCCCGGTGGCGCACGTCGAAGCGGGTTTACGCTCCTTCAATATGCGTATGCCCGAGGAAATCAATCGCATTCTCTCGGACCGCATATCAACGCTGTTGTTTTGCCCTACTGAAACCGCAGTTCGCAATCTGCAGGCAGAGGGGATACTCAAGGGAGTTCACAATGCTGGCGACGTAATGTACGACGTCGCTCTGTTCTACCGTGATCGGGCTCGGCAGCAAAGCTCAATATTGGGTGATCTGAAGCTGGAGTCGCACGGCTTTGCGCTGGCTACCTGTCATCGGGCGGAAAACACAGATGACCCACAAAGGCTGGGGCAAATTTTGTCAGCTCTGGCGGAAATTGCAAGCCAGTGTCCGGTGGTTTTTCCTTTGCATCCACGCACCCGAAAGCTGATCGGGGATTATGGGTTATCACGCCTTCTGGGTAAGCTGGTGGTAACAGAGCCACTCAATTTTCTGGATATGGTGGCGCTTGAGCAGGCTGCGCATTTTATCCTTACAGATTCGGGGGGCGTACAGAAGGAGGCCTTTTTCTATGGCGTTCCCTGTCTGACCATGAGAGATGAAACCGAGTGGGTTGAAACGGTTGAGTTGGGTGGAAACCGGCTGGTAGGGGCTTCAAGCTCGGCTATTGTCGATGCCGTGGCTGAAATAATGTCGGGACAACCCGCAGACGCTGCTGCGTCACCGTACGGGACAGGCAAGGCGGCCTTCAAGATTCTGTCTCACCTTGCCTGAGCAAGACCGGCCGCTAGATCAAAATATTGAATTTGTAAAGGAATGGAAATGAAGGTTTTTGTTACGGGCGGTTTGGGGCAAATCGGCTCCCATGTGGTCGAGATGCTGCTGGAGCGCGGTGATCAGGTCGTCGCGATCGACAACCTGGCAACCGGGCGGCGTGAGCATCTGACCGAGCATCCCAATTTGAAAATAGTGATCGACACCATTGCCGACAAAAAGGTTGTGGACGAACTCATCGGAGACTTCAAGCCCGACGCAGTCGTCCATACTGCTGCGTCTTACAAAGATCCTGACGACTGGTACAACGATGCATTGACCAATTGCGTTGGCGGTTCCAACATGGTGGATGCCGCCAAAAAATTCGGAGTGAAGCGCTTCGTCTATTTCCAGACGGCCCTTTGTTATGGCCTTAAACCCCTTCAGCAACCCATTCGACTGGATCATCCGCGCTTGCCCGGCAGCAGCAGTTATTCCATTTCAAAAACCACGAACGAGTACTACATTGAGCTCTCGGGTATCGACTACGTTACCTTCCGCCTCGCCAACGTCGTTGGCCCGCGCAATGTTGCCGGCCCACTACCAATTTTTTACCAGCGGCTCAAAGACGGCAAGCAGTGCTTCGTAACGCAGGCACGCCGGGATTTCGTATTTGTCAAAGACCTAGCCAGGGTGGTTTTGAAAGCCTGCGACGGAGTGGGGCAAGGTGCCTACCATTTTTCGTCCGGCAAGGATGTGGCTATTCAGGAGCTTTACGACGCTGTTGTGAATGCGCTGGATGTGCCAGGCAAGCCCAAGGCCGAAGTCAAGGAGCTTGGCCCAGACGACGTATTTTCTATCCTGCTGGATCCCTCACGCACGTTTGAAGATTTTGGAAACATTGAATTCACCCCCCTGCAAGAAACTGTATCTGCAGCGATGGCCTATTATCAGAAGTACGGCACGTTGGGTGAATACACCCACCTGCGTCAAGAGCGCAAGTAAGAGGGCCCGCCGAGATGCGAATTCTAATAACGGGTGGCGCTGGATGCCTGGGCTCTAATTTGATCGAACATTGGCTCCCACAGGAGCACCAAATTTTGGTCATAGATAACTTTGCCACAGGCAAGCGCGAGGTGGTGCCTGAAGTTGATGGCCTCACTGTCAAGGAAGGCAGTATCGCGGATGAATCCCTGGTGAATGACTGCTTCACCGCCTTCAAGCCGGATGTGGTTGTCCACGCTGCGGCGGCGTATAAAGATCCGGACGACTGGATTGAAGACTCACGCACCAATGTCATCGGCAGTGCTTATGTTGCTCGGGCAGCCAGAGCTGCTGGCGTCAAGCGCCTGATCAATTTCCAGACAGCGCTTTGCTACGGCCGGCCGAAGAGCCTGCCAATCTTTGCTAGCGACCCGACGGCGCCGTTTACAAGTTACGGCATAACCAAAACAGCTGGTGAGCAGTTCATGCTGCTATCGGGCGTGCCAACACTGTCTCTGCGGATTGCTAACGTGACTGGCCCACGCTTGGCCATCGGTCCGATCCCGACTTTTTACAAGCGCTTGAAAGCTGGGCAAAATTGCTTCTGCTCGGACACGTCACGTGACTTCCTTGACATGTCCGACTTCCTGAACTTCATGGATATGGCCATTCGGGCAGATGCACCGACGGGTGTCGCGAATCTTGCTAGCGGAGAGGCTCACTCCATCAAGGAAATATTCGATATCGTCACCGACTACCTGGGACTGGGCGCGAAAGAGGTGCCTGTGGTTCCGCCTGCAGCGGATGATGTGCCGGTCGTGTCACTCGACGCCTCAGAAACACACCGGACGTTTGGCTGGAAAGCGCAGATTGGATTTGCGGAGACGATTCGGCGTCAATTGGCCTGGTACGACAAGCATGGCGTAACAGATGTGTTTTCGCATCTAAAAGCGCCATCGATCAAGTAATCGAGACAGACAACATATGACTACATTGAGTTTTTCGGGTGCACGGGTCCTGGTCGTGGGGGGGGCGGGCTTTGTGGGCAGTAACCTGGTTCACCAAATCCTTGAACAAGCGCCCAAGGAAATCATCGTCGTGGACAACCTGCTGTCCTCCGATGTGGCAAACATACCGGCAGATACGCGCGTACGCTTTGTTTTTGGCTCTATCACCGAGGATAGGATCCTCGCGGCGATTCCCGAAGATCTGGACTACGCCTTTCATCTTGCGTGTTACCACGGCAATCAATCTTCGATTGCCAATCCGCTGGCGGACCATGACAACAACACGCTGACTTCACTCAAACTCTTTGATCGTCTTAAAGAAATTAAGGGACTGAAAAAGCTTGTCTATGCCGCTGCGGCGTGCGCCGTCGCCGAGAAAACGTACGACACCCCAACCGCGACCACCGAAGAGCAGCCAGTAACGCTGTATCACGACAGCCCGTACTCGATCTCAAAAATTATTGGCGAACTTTATGGCAACTATTACTTTCAGCAGCATCAACTGCCATTTGTAAAAGCCAGGTTCTCCAATGTGTACGGCCCGCGAGAAATTCTGGGAGCTGGACAGTGGCGCGGCACGGTACACACCGTCTGGAGAAACGTAACCCCCACCTTCGTGTGGCGTTCGCTCAATGGCGAAGCCCTGCCCTTGGACAATGGCGGAAATGCAAGCCGTGACTTCATATTCGTGGAAGACATGGCGCGCGGCCTGATGGCTTGTGCATTGAAGGGCGCCGTGGGGGAGGTTTATAACCTGGCGACGGGCAGGGAAACCAGCATACTTGAACTAGCCACCATCATCAATGAATTCACCGGCAACAAAACTCCGCTCGATTTGCGTCCTGCGCGTGACTGGGATCGCTCGGGCAAACGCTTCGCATCCACAGAGAAGGCGTCGCGCGAGTTGGATTTCGAAGCCAAGGTTGATATTCGCAATGGATTGCGCCGAACGGTCGACTGGACCAAGGCCAATCTGGAAACCATCAAGAAGTGCATGGCCAAACACGACAAGATGATGTCTCAAGTACAAAGGTAATGAACATGGATCTGCGTGGCAAAAAAATTGTCGTCGTCGGTGGCGCTGGTCTCATCGGTTCACACACGATTGACCACCTCGTCAAAGAAGACGTCAAGGAAATTGTTGTCTATGACAATTTCCTGCGCGGGAGTCGCGAAAACTTGAGCGCCGCCTTGAACGATCCACGGGTGAAGATTTATGACGTAGGTGGGGATATCACGCAGACTGACATTCTTCAGTCTGCGTTTGAGGGCGCAGACGGCGTCTTCCATCTGGCAGCACTTTGGTTGCTGCAGTGTCACGAATACCCTCGAAGTGCTTTTGATGTAAATGTGCGCGGCACCTTTAATGTGATGGAAGCCTGTGTTGCAAAGGGCGTAAAGCGACTTGTGTATTCCTCGTCCGCATCCGTCTATGGCGACGCTGTGCACGAACCGATGGCGGAAGACCATCCTTTCAATAACAAAAACTTTTATGGTGCAACGAAGATCGCCGGCGAAGCCTTTTTGCGTGCCTTCCATCACCGTTATGGCCTGAACTATGTTGGGCTTCGCTATATGAATGTCTATGGCCCGCGCCAGGACTATCATGGTGCCTACATTGCCGTCATTATGAAAATGCTGGATGCCATAGACAAAGGTGAGAGTCCCACGATCATGGGCGATGGCTCCGAGGCCTTTGACTTTGTAGCGGTTGAGGACTGCGGGCTCGCCAATGTTTGCGCCATGAAATCCGCCACGACCGACACCAACTACAACGTTGGCACCGGAAAGCGAACTTCGCTCAAGGAACTGGCCCTGTTGCTGCTGGAGATTACCGGTTGCAGTAAACCCATCAACTACGCGCCCCGTAGCCAGGCCACATTGGTTCGCAATCGCATTGGCAGTCCATTAAAAGCATCCCAAGAGCTTGGTTTTACATCAACGATTGATTTGCGTGAAGGGCTGTCCCGATTGATCGAATGGCGTGCCAGTCACAAAGCCGAGGTTGCCGCTCGCCGCGTTGCGGTGGGGTTACATGAATGAGATTACTGCTCGGAATGGCTGTTTGTGAGCGCCAGTAATTCGATGTTCGATAGCAAACGTTCTTTTTCAATCGAAAATTGTGAACAGGCCATTTCTCGTGCTGACATCCTTAAGAATGCGTCTGCACACATGCAAGCTATTGGTGATTGTTTGCAAGTTGCAGTATCGCCAGATTCGGGTCTGCCAGTATCGTGGATTCCGGAATCCAACATTCTTGTTGATGTTGAAGGGAATAGTTACCCCTTGCGCGGAAAAGATGGGCTTCCACTTTTGATACCAACGCGTTTACAGCGTCACTACACAGATCGGCTTCGCATTGAGGATAAAGATGTCGTAGACGCTTACTTGCAATACTTCTATCTTTCGCAAGTAAAACAAGCAGGTGTGGTCGCCGAAATAAATTCATCAGCTGACGATGTTCATTATCAGCGTCACCTTTTTAGGATGAAGCAGTTTCTTTCCAGTGCGCACGGGTTGGTGTTAGACGTTGGTTGTGATGATCCAGACATAGGTCGAGGACTCTTGCCGGAGGGAGCGAAATATATTGGCTTGGACCCATTTTGTACGAGAGAGTCGCCATTTCGAATAGTTGGATTTGGTGAAAGCTTACCTTTCCGAGATGGATCTTTCGATGCCGTTGTTTTTAATACCAGCCTTGACCATATTCTTGATTGGCGTTGTGCGATTAATGAGGCTTGTAGAGTTCTTGTTCCTGGTGGATACATATACATAAGCACATTGATCTGGACGGATCGTGCTGATCTTGTGACAGATGCAGTCCATTTCCATCATTTCCGAGATTATGAAATATTTGGGGCGTTCAAGGACGTCGGTTTGTTGCCAAGCAATGAGCGGAGGTATGTCTATAAAGGGGCAGAGCATCGGCACGGCCTTTATGTGTCGGCTTGTAAGCCTGAGAAGTGAGCCGAAAGAATAAGCTCGATGTGTGGTATCGCTGGTCAGATTAACCTCAATGGCGATGCCGTTTCCCCGATCATTCTTAAGCGGATGACAGACGCTATTGCCCATCGTGGGCCTGATGGTGAGGGTCAGTGGATTGAAGGAAACATAGGTATAGGACATCGCCGCTTGGCGATTCTTGATTTGTCCCCTGCCGGGCATCAACCCATGGTTAGCGCTGACCAGCGCTATGTTCTCAGCTACAACGGCGAGGTTTATAACTACCGAGAGTTGCGAGGCGATCTGGAGGCGGAAGGAATCCGCTTCCACAGCACAACCGATAGTGAGGTTGTGCTGAACGCGCTGGCATTCTGGGGCCTGGGCGCCCTTTTAAAATTCAACGGCATGTTTGCTCTGGCGTTGTGGGACCGAAAAGAGCGCACACTGCTTCTCGCCCGGGACCGCTACGGTATCAAGCCTCTCTATTACGCACAACAGGGCGGGCGCTTTGTATTTGGGTCGGAACAAAAGGCGATCCTCGCTCAGCCGGATTTCCGGCGAAATCTGAATAAACGGGCGTTGTTGGAGTATTTCACCTTCCAGAACATTTTCACGGACCAAACACTGCTGGAAGATATTCATCTGTTGCCTGCCGGACACCACTTGCTGCTTGCGGCGCACGACGGAAGCATTTCTCGCCGCCAGTACTGGGACTATCGTTTTCGCGAGCCCGACCAACCCGCCAGCAAAGGTGAGTATGTAGAAGAGCTCGATCGCCTGTTTCGCCAAGCTGTAAACAGGCAACTTGTCAGTGACGTGGAGCTTGGTGCCTACTTGTCTGGCGGCATGGATTCAGGTTCTATCACAGCTATTGCCGCGCAGAGTTTTCCCAATCTCAAGACCTTTACCTGCGGCTTTGATCTGAGTTCCGCTTCGGGCATCGAACTCGCCTTTGACGAGCGGGCAAAGGCCGAGGCCATGTCAGCCCGCTTCAAGACCGAGCATTATGAAATGGTACTCAAGGCCGGCGACATGGAGCGTTGCCTTCCAAAGCTGGCATGGCACCTGGAGGAGCCGCGTGTAGGCCAGAGTTATCCTAATTTTTATGCGGCAAAGCTCACCAGAAAATTTGTCAAGGTCGTCCTCTCCGGCAGCGGTGGCGACGAACTTTTTGGTGGATATCCATGGCGCTACTACCGGGCAAGCAACTGCCAAAGTTTTGAGCATTATATTGATCAGTACTACCTCTACTGGCAGCGGCTGGCAAACAATACGGAGCTGAAGGCCATGTTTGCCCCTGTGTGGGGTGAGGTAAGTGACGTCTGGACGCGCGACATTTTTCGTGACGTGTTTGCCACGCATGACAATACGCTGGACCGCCCGGAGGATTACATCAACCATTCTTTGTACTTTGAGGCCAAAACCTTTCTGCATGGCCTATTTGTCGTGGAAGACAAACTTTCCATGGCTCATGGGCTGGAGTCGCGCGTGCCGTTTATGGACAACGATCTGGTTGACTTTGCCATGCAGTGCCCAGTGGGCCTCAAGCTCAACAATCTGGCAGAAGTGTTGCGTATCAATGAAAATGAGTCGGGGAGCAAGCAGGGAAAGTACTTTCAAAAGACCAACGACGGCAAACAGATTCTGCGTGATGTGATGTCGCGTTACATACCCGACGAGATAACAAGGGCGGAAAAGCAAGGTTTTTCTTCTCCTGATGCAAGCTGGTTCAGAGGCGAGAGTATTGAGTTCGTGAAGCGAAGCTTGCTCAAAGAAAATGCGCGGATTTTTGAAGTACTTGATCGCAAATCTGTAGAAGATCTGGTGGGAGAACATTTGAGCGGTCAGAAGAATCGGCGTCTTCTAATCTGGTCTTTGTTGAATGTTGAAAACTGGCTGCGACAAATTGAATGCGACCTCGCTTTGTGAGCAAGATGCGGAAAATATTAATTACCGGATCGTCTGGACATCTCGGTTCGGCAGTCCTTAAAAAGCTCCGAAATCATTACGAGGTTCATGCGATTGTTCGTCTAGAACCACACGCTAAAGCTGAAGGCGTGGTCTATCACGCGATTGATTTATCGCGTGACTGGTCAATTACTAAATTACCCAAGCGTATCGATGCTGTGGTGCATCTTGCGCAATCCAGAAATTATCGGGATTTTCCAGAACGCGCTCTGGAGGTTTTCTGGTTAAATACTGGAACAACCGCACTACTTCTACAGTATGCGCATCAAGCGGGGGCATCGCAATTTATCCTTGCTTCTAGCGGCGGTTTATACCAACCTGCCACTTCAGTTATTGATGAACAGACTCCACTACGCCCGCCCATAGGTAATCTGGCGTATTACTTTAGAAGTAAACGGGCGGCTGAACTGCTTGCAGAGGCATATTCAACCATACTGCACACCACAATCCTTCGCCCATTTTTCATATATGGACCAGATCAAGCGCCAGAAAAACTGATTGCCAGATTGATAGACAGGGTGCGTGAGCGTTTGCCTGTACAGATAGCTGGAAACGGGGGACTCAAGATCAATCCGATTCATGTTGATGATGCTTCGGAAATCATTGGTGCCCTACTAGCGTCATCGGTTGGATCGCAAATACTGAATGTTGCCGGTCCAGACGTTGTTTCAATACGAGAGATTGCGGAAACTGCCGGCAAGCTGCTGGGGATTCAACCAAAGTTCGAACAAGTGGTGGGTCGAGAGGAGATGTTGGTGGCTGATCACGGTGCGGTGCGCGCTTTGTTGAATCGGGAGATGACTTCGTTTCCTATGGGTATGAGATCAATAATCTCTTTACCCAACACTTAACTTGCGGTTTCGGAGGTATAGAAATGGCGTCATTCGACCCCCACTTCGGTCTGATAAACGAAATAGATGTCGACGACGAAGCTTCGTGGAAAGGCAGGATATTCCTTTCATTTGATGTAGATTGGGCCCACGATGATGTGATTACCGACACGCTAAGTCTGCTCGAGGGGCACGCAGTTCCTGCCACTTGGTTCATAACCCACCAGAGCCCGGCAGTTCAGCGGCTAGTAGGTAGTGGACGACACCAAGTCGGGATACATCCCAACTTTAATCCACTGTTGGGCGGAGATTTAACTGCCGGTACGAATGCCGGCGATGTGCTATCAGTGCTCCACGACTTGGCGCCTTCTGCAAAAGCCGTTCGATCTCACTCACTTACGCAAAGTGAGCGATTGGTTGACTTATTTATAAGTCGTGGAATTACTCATGCCAGCAATGTATTCATTCCATTCAATCGTATTTCGAGGCTGACGCCTTGGAGATTATGGGGCGGGCTCACGGTTGTCCCCCACTGCTGGCAAGACAACGTTGCGATGAAGATGGCGCTCAATATACCGACGCTGGAGGACGCTAGGGAAAGTCTTATTATTTTCAATTTCCATCCGATTCACGTGTTTTTAAATTCAGAAGAAGTCGAACGCTATGAGCGAACACGTCACTTGCACCAAACCCCTGGGGAAATGATCAAGCACCGCTACGAAGGTGAAGGCACGCGGAGCAGCTTGATGAAAGTACTCAATTTCGGACGCAATGGCAGCTTCTGCAAGGAAGATCGGCAATGAAGATCGCCCTCATTGGACGTTCAGAGATACTGTATGACGCCGCTTTGGCTTTGGAAAACGCTGGGCATCAGATAGTTAGCATAATCACCGCGAAAGAAGCTCCTGAATACACGCGAACAATCACTGACTTTGAGATGTTAGCGGTATCTTTAAATGCTTCTTTTGCTGTGGGGCCACGCATCGCAGAGCATCGAGAACTTCTTCGGGCTGCAGCCGCAGATATTGGTGTTAGCTACAACTACACTGGCCTGGTTCCAAGTTCGGTCGTTGCGCTCTTTCCGCATGGCATTCTTAACGCCCACGGCGGCGACTTACCCCGTTATCGCGGAAACGCATGTCAAGCATGGGCGATACTTAATGGCGAAGATCGTATAGGTCTCTGCGTGCACAAGATGGTTGGCGGCGAGTTGGACAGCGGGGATATCATCGCCCGTGATTATTTTGATCTTTTGAATAGCAGCACGGTCACAGAAGCTTGGGCGTGGATGACAAAGCGTATCCCGCTAGTTTTCATCGAAGCTTTAGATCAGCTAGAAGCGAACCCTGGCTATGTGTTGGAGGCCCAGTCAAAGAACCCTGAGCACGCCCTCCGCTGTTACCCGCGGCGGCCAGAAGACGGCCGGATCGATTGGGATCGAACAGCATTGGAGGTCTTGAGGTTGATTAACGCCAGCAACAAGCCGTATGCTGGGGCATATTGTGGATACGAAGGCCAGCGGATGATTATCTGGGACGCGGCGCTACTGGAGGATGGAGAAGTGTTTTGCGCAGTTTCTGGGCAGGTGACCCATGTTGCTCAAGGCCATATCGTAGTCGCGTGTGGTTCTGGCAAGTTAATAATCCGGAAAGTGCAGATTGAGGGGGATGTTGAGGGCGCTCCGAATCGTTACATCACGTCGATCAGAAAGAGACTGACGTGATCTCTACCAAGAATCATCCTCTGAACAGCAAGCCAAGTGATACTGATTTCACGGTCAATGCCTATCGCGAATTATTGAAACTTGCCAAGCTGAATTTTGTTTTTGCATCCTACGACGAAATTCCGTGGGCAAGCCGCTTTGTTCTGTGGCGACACGATTGTGATTACTCTTTGAATCGAGCGCACGCGCTCGCGACTGTTGAAGCTGCCGAGGGCGTGCGTGCCACATATTTTCTCAATCCTCATTGCGAGTTTTATAACTTGTTCGAGCGAAGCCAATATCGACTTGTCAGGGAAATATTGGAGATGGGGCACAAGATAGGTCTGCACTTCGATGCGGCCTTCCATGACGTTGTTGATGAAGATAGTCTGTCAGCGCACGTGCAGCGCGAGGCGGCGCTTCTCGAGGGCCTGTACGGCGTGAAACCATCGGTTTTCAGCTTCCATAACCCTGCTGCGTCACATTTGGCCTGCGATGCGGAGGTCTATGGCGGATTGTTGAATTGCTATTCTGGTCGATTGAAAGCAGAAGTGCCCTATTGTTCAGACTCGAACGGATACTGGCGTTTCAGACGCTTGCCGGATGTGCTGGCTGAAGCGGCCGATCCCTGTCTTCAGGTTCTGACACATCCCGGCTGGTGGCAAGACAAGGTCTCTCCACCACGCCAGCGGATCTTTCGCAGCGTTTACGGTCGCGCCAAGGCGACTATGCAACTTTACGATGATGGGCTCGATGTACACGGTCGTGAGAATCTTTCGGGTGCCTCCGTCTCACTCGCCTTTATGCGACCACTCAACCCCGAGCGTTATCAATTCTGCGACATGTTGTGGATGAGCGGGCAATTCGAAGCCCTCTTTGGGGAGCTCTGGCGGTTGCATGAAAGTCAGATCAATAGACTGTGTAAAGCGATGATGCACAACCAGTGGCAGGTACCAGCTGCCCAGATCGATATGCTCTTCGAAGATCCGTCCTTGTCATTGGAGGGATGGCAACTTTTCTCTGCTGTGTTTGATGAGTCGTGGAAGGGGGTATCAGGCGTCGACTCTACAAACCATTTGGAATGGATTGCTGTGCGCACCCAGTTGGTACATGGCCGCGCGCCGGTCGAGTATGGACGGCTTCAAGGCGGCTGTGTTTATCTTTGCCAGATCATTGCGTCTTTGGCCGCGTGGGGCAAGACGTCGACACTCAGCTACGACGGAGTAGGGGATCTCCAAACTATCGGGCTGTCAACTTGCAACACGGAAAATGGCGATCTGAAAGAACGACTTCCGGAGAGTGCTACCCATAACTCCACTTCCTTGACAGAGCGTTGGTTGAAGTTTAAGCAGAACCTGAATACGGTTACCGCAGGTGAGGCGGAAATATGAGCAAATTGCGAGCGATATTGCTGATGCCGCCAGCGCTGGGCGCGTCTGCCATCAAACTCGCTGCAGAGGCAGGCGTGGCTCTGGAGGCACAAATCGTCAACGACTTGGACGCCCTCAAAAAAGCCCATGAGAAAAAGTCTGACTTGCTATTATCTTTTGGCACTGGGGTTATTGTGCCCCCAGCCATTCTGGATCTTCCGGGCTTACTTGCATTGAATGTTCATGCCGCATCACCTGCTTATCCGGGGCGCGACCCTCATCATTTTGCGGTATACGATGGAGCCAAGGAATACGGCGCGACAATGCATTGCATGACAGCCCGCGTTGATGCCGGGCCTATCGTTGATGTTGAGTTATTTGAAGTGCCGCCGCATGCCACGCCGGCCACGTTGCTAGAGAGCGCTAATTTGGCAGGACTTGTTCTGGTGAAGCGCCTTTTTGATGGGCTAAGGGACGGCAATACGCCCACGCGATTGGATAGTATTTCTTGGGGTACTCGCAAATCGACCAGAAGAATGTTTCTGGAGATGTGCAGGGTGGACAGCACGATGTCTCTTGATGAATTTAATCGGCGGCTGAGGGCAACGGGCATGCCTGGGTACAACAACGTTTACGTTGAATTGCATGGACGTCGTTTTTATATCGAAGGTCAGCAGTGACCCGACTCGTTGCAATCCATCAGCCTAATTTTTTTCCGTGGTTGGGTTATTTCGACAAAATTGCGCGGTCCGACATTTTTGTGTTTCTTGATGATGTGCAGTTTCCAAAAACAGGCGGTAGTTGGTCGAATCGCGTCAGGATAATCGTAGGCGGTGCAGATTCCTGGGCGAGTGCTGCGATTGATCGGGATTATCACGGTACTCGTGACATCAACCAGATGAACTTCCTGACCACCCATCCATGGCGGTTGAAAATTTTCCGGAGCCTGGAGTCCAGTTATCGTAAACATCCTCACTACAAAAGCACGATGGATGTCGTTGAACCTTTGCTGAAGAATGCCGAGGCAAATGTTGCCGCTTACAACATCCATGCCGTCACTGTGCTGGCACAGCATTTGGGATTGGACGCCACCAAGATGCGCCGCAGTTCAGACCTGCGGGGGACAGGCCGTTCCAATGAATTACTTTGCTCACTCACTCATGCGGTAGGGGGTGCGGCGTACATGTGTGGTGGTGGTGCTGATGGATACCAGGATGAGTCCGTTTTCAAGGAATCGGGAATCCAGCTGGTTCGGCAAGAATTTGTGCATCCAGTTTATTCGCAAGCCGGGGTCAACGAGTTTGTCCCGGGCCTTTCGATTGTGGACGCCCTGATGAACCATGGTGCATCAGCGGTAGGCGCCTGGATCGAAAGAAGACGCTAAAGGCGACTTTCATTGGGTGATCCAGCGGCTGAGAGCATGCCGTCGCGCACTCACAATGGCTTACACTCCTCCATTAAGTATGGGGCTGCCGTTGAAATTCGTAATCCTGAAACGCATCAAAAGCGCATTTTTGCAATCCAGCTATGTGCAGTCGGAGATTGCTTCGGTGCGAGCGAATCTCAAGGCCGAACTCAAGGCAGAGCTCAAGGCTGAACTCCACGCCGAGCTCAAGGTTGCCCTCAAAACTGAAATCAAAACCGAACTCCACGCTGAGTTGAAGGTTGACTTGGCGCAGGCGATGCAGCGCTTGCTGCAGTTACCTAGAACCGTTCACGATTTTTGTGCGGATATAAGCGTTAGAAGAGCCAAGGGGACTCTGAACTCCGAAACAAACGCACTTGAGCTTAGACGCCTGGTGCGCACTTGCGCAGGTCTGGCGCCAGATCCTCCCGGCGTGGTGGAAACCGCAGACCTCCTTGCTGAGTTTCGCTTCCTCCACGCTTCTGCTCTTACGTTAAGGCCGGCTTTCGAGGCGGTGGCTGCGCCTCGCGTGCTTTTTTGCGGCCAAGCCTACTACAACAACTGGTACCTGTCGCGTGGACTGCGTAAGCTGGGATGGCAAGCGGATGTTTACAACTGGGACACCAACCCCTCATCGCAGATTTATTACCATGGGGAGGATTTTCGTTTGGGCGGCGATGTTGCTCATACCCTGAACGGCGAACTCGGCTTTTACCTTGCGGGGTTGTACCGCTACGACGTGATGCACTTCGCAAATACGCACTGCATAGCGTTCGGCTGGGCTCTTCAAAGTGCAGCGACCAGTGAGGCTGGCGAGGGCGCCGAGATTTACCTGCTGAAAGATCTGGGCAAGAAGATTGTTTACTCCAACAACGGATGCCTGGATGGCGTGTCGCAAACATCGTTTTCCAAGTGGGGCCCAGAGTCAGTCTGCGCGATCTGCCGTTGGCAGAATGAGCCAACAGTCTGTAATGATGAGCGTAATCTGAAGTGGGGGAAGTTTCGCAACTCCGTAGCCGATTTTCAGTGCACCTTGGGCGGAAATCGAGTTGACTACAACGATGACCCGCGGGTGCATGAGGTGCCGGAGTTCTATTGTCTGGATTCGGAGGTATGGAACCCGGGCCTGGAAGTCCCACCGAACTACCTACGGCCTGTGTTGGGGAGCGGGGGCGTCAGGCTGTATCACGCGGTTGGGAACCGTGAGGAGCGGACGCGCACCGATGGCGTCAATATCAAGTCGACCCACGTTTACATGCCGGTCATCGAGCGCTTGCGTGCTGAGGGCTTGCCGATCGACCTCATTGAGCCCACTGGCATTCCGAATATAGAAGTTCGCTTCTTGCAAGTTCAGGCGGACATCTTTCTGGACATGTTGACGTACGGCTGGTTTGGCGCCAACGCCCGCGAGGCAATGATGCTGGGCAAGCCAGTTATCTGCTTTATTCGCCCTGAGTGGCTGGAAAGCCTTCGCGAGGAGATTCCAGAATATGCCAACGAGCTGCCAATTATCAGTGCTACGCCGCACACCATAGAGGGTATATTGCGCGATCTTATTTCTAACCCGGCAAAGCGGCTTGAAATCGGCCAGCGCAGTCGTGAGTTTGCCCTCAAGTGGCACTCCGCCGAAGCAGCCGGGAAGCGTTTCGATCAAATTTATAGCGCTTTGCTGGCAGGCGAGTCGCTGTTGCGGACCAGGGAATAATTCTCGATGAGCATGGGTGCATCCGACATCGCCTTACGCTGCACCGGCGTCGCGAAAACGTTTGCCGTGCAGCGTGATTTACGCGTCTGGCGCCTTTTGCTGGGCTCGGCCGACGATGGCAAGGGGCCTGTAATCGAGGCGCTGCGAGACATATCGCTGGAAGTGCCGCGCGGCAAGATACTGGGTATCCTCGGACGTAATGGGGCGGGCAAAAGCACCTTGTTGCGCCTGCTTGGACAAGTCTATATGCCGACGCGTGGTCAAATCGATGTATTTGGCTTGGTCGCCGGATTGTTTGAGCTGGGAGGCATGGGTAATCCGAATCTGACTGGGCGAGAGTATGCCGTGCGTTACCTGCGCATGATGGGGGTGGAAACTGTCGACTTGTCAGCTGTTCTGGAAGATATCCTGGAGTTCTCTGAGTTGGACGATGCTTTTGATCAGCGTGTCCGCACTTATTCCTCCGGGATGGCGGCGCGCCTTTATTTCTCGGTGGCGACTGCCTATCAGCACGAGATTTACCTCATCGATGAATTGTTGTCCGTGGGAGACGAGCACTTTCAGGCCAAATGCTGGCGCCGCATGCGGGAGCGGCTTTTGGGTGGCGCTTCTGGGGTTCTTGTGACACATGATTGGGCGGCCATCGTAAAGCTATGCGAGACCGCCTGTGTAATTGATGCGGGAACCTTTTCATTTGTTGGGCCAAGTGATCAGGCGGTGGTGCACTATTTGAAGTTACCGAAACCCTCGGCCTCCGGGGCAAGCTTTGGCGCATCGTTACCTGAGGAGTATCTGGTGCGCTCGGGGGAGACCACTCATATTCAACTTCCGGTGGATATCCACGAGGCAGGTGCGGTTGACTGCGCAATTTCTATAGAAATACTGCGTATTGGCATTGGCTGGGAGATTTTGATTCTTTCTGACTACATACGAGTGGGCGATAAACCGGGTAGCTACCGCGTCATGTTCGAGGTTCCAACATTGCCTCTGATGCCGGGTAACTACTCCCTCAATCTGTTTCTTAACCACGCCCGAAGTGATGGTGGCGATTGCCGTTCATGGACTTATGGAAACGGGCTTCGTCTTGTTGTTGATGGCGTGGCAGGAAATTGCGCTGTTCGCCTTCCTTATGCCGCACGACGAATATCGGGGGCTTCGGTATGAGCCTGTATGTGACCCTTGAAAACGTTTCTAAGGTCTATCCGGTAGGCAAGTCTTCTGCGGCAGATCTGATAAGTGCGATGGGACAGAGTGGGAGCGAAGACGGCAACTCCGGTGGCAAGGTGGCGGTGGACCAAGTGAGCTTCACACTCAGGGAGGGGGAGCGGCTCGGCATCGTGGGCCGCAACGGTGCTGGCAAGTCCACTTTGCTGCATATGATTGCTGGCATTTCGAACTCAACCTCGGGCCGGATTCTTACAAACGGCAAAGTGACATCCATCATGACCTTGGGTGTGGGCTTGCGCGACGATCTGAGCGGGCGCGAAAACATCTATGTTGATGGGGAAATTCAAGGAAAGTCGCGTTCAGAAGTCGATGAGGTCGTCAGTCAGATAATCGATTTTGCCGAATTGGACAAATTCATTGACTATCCGGTTCGCACGTATTCCACAGGAATGAAGTCCAGGCTCGCTTTTGCGATGATCAGTCATATTGACCCCGAAATCTTGATTATCGACGAAGCCTTATCGGTCGGCGATGCGGCCTTCTCATTGAAGGCCAGCGCCAGGATTCTTGAAATCTGCGCCAAAGGAAAAATTGTCATTCTTGTGTCGCATGGGATGAAGTCCGTGCAGGATATTTGCAATCGCTGCATCTATCTGAAAGATGGCCGCGTCGTCATGGACGGGACGCCTGCAGCTGTCACCAAGGCCTATATTGATGAGGTGCGAGGCGAGGATGACGCAGCACTGCTGACCCGGTTTGCTGCCTATGTCGGCACACGGTCTCTGGTAGCCGGTTATAGCATCGAAAGCACGGCGTTGCTGTCTGGAGAGACGTCGACGCATGTTGTTCGCGTCGAAGCGCTACAGAGGTTGAGAATTCAAATAAATGTCTCAACGAAAAACGCATTGGCTGTTTGCCGCGTTTGCATCATGCGACTCGACGATCTAAAGGTTTTTGAGCAGGATTTTCCCGTAGCTGACTATTCTCTCGCCGGCGGCACAAGTGGATTGGAGCTTGAGTTCTCTCCACTGGCCATCGCCCCTGCAGTCTACCGTCTAGATGTCGAACTGCGGGAGTCTGCTTCAGATCTCGCTGAAGTCTTTGCGCAGTCGTCTTCGATCTTTGAGGTGTACTCGCTGTCACCTCCGACGGGCGGAAAGCCAATGCTTTACTACCCTGTGTCTGGCAACGTGAAGCCGGCTTCAATTTTGGAGAAGTAAACTTGTTTGGATTCAATCGGCACGACGTCCGGCTTCTCTTGAACCTGTTCAAGATGAACATTCGCGACCGCTATCTGGGGTCTTCGCTTGGCAGTTTCTGGGCCGTCACCAATCCGCTGTTTATGCTGGGCCTCTATACATACGTGTTCGGATTCGTATTCAAGGTCAAATTACCAGGCGCAGACACAACCCTCGCTTATGTAATCTGGCTCATCAGCGGGTATGGCCCTTGGATTGCGCTCCAGGAGTCAATCATGGCATCGACGACATCCGTGGTGGGCGCTTCGGGTATGGTGAAAAATATGGCTTTCAAGACAGAGCTTTTGCCAATCGCGGGTACCTTGGTTGGAGTAATCAACTTGGCTGTAAGTCTCTCGTTTCTTTTTGTATTGCTGCTTTGGTCAGGAGCATCAATCACATGGCACGTTCTACTTTTGCCAGTGGTGGTGGTACTGCAGTTTTCATTTGCAGCTGCGATAGGCATTTGGCTGTCTGCAATCGCTGTATTTATCCGTGACGTCATTCAAATCCTGCCGACGGTATTGACAGCAATCATGTTCATGACTCCAATCTTTTACTCTTTCGAAAGTATGCCGAAGTTTGCCCAGAGCATGTCGGTTGTCAACCCTCTCTATCAGATCGCTGATGGATATCGTGCAATACTCTTGGAACACCGTGTGCCGAATTTATCTGGGCTGCTTTATGTCGGTTTGTTGTCGCTTGGCATGTTCTATTTTGGATTAATCGCATTCAGACGCGCAAAGGGGTATTTTGATTCTGCGATTTAGATAACTGTACAAAATCGATACCTCCGGAGGGTTGACACTAAAATATTCCGGCTGTCGGCGACGATCTCCTTTTAACACATAATATGAAATCGGCAGCGCATTTCGTCAAGGTCTTAATCGTCTTCTTGGTCTTAAAAAATAATATGCAAACTACTAAAATTTCTGAAAAAAACGCGGTCTATTGGGATGAACTTTGTGGAAGCAATATTGCCAAAGTACTCGGCGTTACTGATTCATCTATTGCTTCGCTCAAGAAGTTTGATGATTGGTATTTTGACTATTATCCATATCTATTTGACCATATACCATTTGCAGAAATGCCGAACAAAAAGGTGCTCGATATTGGTCTTGGGTATGGCACAGTGGCGCAGCGCTTGGCAGAATCTGGGGCGTTGTATACCGGACTGGACATTGCGCAAGGACCGGTATCCATGGTCAACCACAGGCTGTCCCAATGTCATCTCGCAGGAAACGCGGTTCAAGGAAGTATTCTTAGTCCGCCGTTCGACCCCGGCACTTTTGATTACGTCACAGCGATTGGCTGTTTGCACCACACGGGGAATCTGCAGTTGGCTATCGATCAGTGCTACCGCTTGCTCAAACCAGGGGGACGGCTGATCTTTATGGTTTATTACGCTTATTCGTATCGCAGGCTTTTGACGTCACCAATTCTTACCCTTAACTACTCTATGAAGGAGTGCTTTGGCTATCATGGTGTGGTCGGGGAAAGCTCAAAAAAGCAAAGTGCGGCATACGACGCCAGTGCGGAGGGTGATTTAGCTCCTCATACTGATTGGATTTCTGCGCGGTCCTTAAAGCATTTCTGCAGGGCTTTTTCCTCTGTTAATGCCACTACTGAAAACATCGCACAGGAGCGTCCATTTCAAAAGAGATCGAGAGAAGATTTGCTCAAGACAAAGTGGCCATCTATTGTGGGGTTGGACATATATGCGACTGCAACTAAGTAATTGGCCATGAATGTTTTAATTCTCTACAACTCGACGCAGACTTTCACAAATACCGTTTATGAACATCTGGCTTGTTTTGCAGAGCATTCCCAACACCGAATATTTTTTGCGCACGTCGACGCTTATTTTGAATTAAATGTCAATCTGCTAAATTTTGATGCGGTCGGTATCCATTTCACACTAAGACTTCCTTTTGATCAAATCTCTCCGTCGGTATCCGAAGCTTTAGAGAATTATGGTGGGCTGAAATTCCTCTTCATTCAAGATGAATATGACCACCCGAAGAGAGCGTGGCATTGGATCAAAAAGTTGGGCATGCGGCTGGTCTTCACCGTAGTCCCGGAGGCTGGTATAGCCACTGTTTATCCCAGAGAGGAATTTCCTCAAACACGCTTTGTAACAAACCTCACGGGTTACGTTCCAGAAAAGCTTCCCCCTACCCATCTACTCCCGCCGCCTTCTCAGCGTAGTTTGATGGTGGGTTACCGTGGCCGACCTTTACCCGTGCGATATGGTCAGCTCGGTTTTGAGAAGGTCGCAATCGGTGAAATGGTTAAATCCTACTGCGATCAATTTGGTGTAGAGAATGATATTGCCTGGAGCGAGGACGAAAGAATCTACGGACCTAAATGGTATGACTTCGTCGTGTCGTGCAGATCTATGCTCGGGTCCGAAAGCGGCAGCAATGTATTCGATTGGGACGGCACGCTCTCTCAAGAAGTCGAACACTACCGGAATGAAAATCCCGGCACACCAGATGAAGATATCTATCACCGCATTATTCGTCCCAGGGAAGTTGATGGGCTGATGAACCAGTTGTCACCAAGAATTTTTGAAGCCATTGCTTCAAGAACTGTTTTGGTTCTATTTGAAGGCGAGTATTCGGGGGTAATCCGACCTTGGGAGCATTTCATCCCATTGAGGAAGGATGGCTCAAATTTGCAAGATGTTGTCCAGTTGTTGAAGGACGATTCGTATCTTGACGCCATGGCTGAGCGCGCCTGGCTTGACATCATTCGCTCAGGAAAATATTCATACAAATCATTTGTTGGAATGGTAGATGAGGAGCTAGGCAGCTCTTTAACGGATTTGGGCGAGGTAACCGGGAGTTTCCAGAAGGCACCCATGACACAAATTCGGACGGGTTTTCCGACTCAGATTACGAGCTGTCCAATTCGGGCGTACCCTCCAGAGCGTTTGAACGACACGTTTCTTCAGTTGTTTAGTGCATCTCGCGGCCCTCTAGATTTCGCCAAACGCCTCGCGATTTACTTATGGCGGAAGCTGCCGGAATCTGTCAGGTTAACTTGGAAGCCGCGAGTGATGCGGCTTGTTGGGAAAGGTTGAAGAATGTGCGGAATCTTTGGTTTTGTTGGAAGTGGCCCGTTTGCTGTGGAGCGATCGTCCGATGCGCTTGATGTCGGCTTGAGCCGCATTCGTCACCGAGGCCCCGATGGTACGGGCAAGTGGACCTCGGCTAACGGACAAGTCGGCTTTGGACACGTACGACTTTCAATCATTGACTTGCAGATGGGTGCGCAGCCGATGCATAGTGATGACGGACGTTACACCATCATCTATAACGGGGAAATATATAACTACATTGAACTTCGCCAAGAGTTGGGTGAAGGTGAGTTTCGCACCCAGTCTGACACCGAGGTTGTATTGCGTGCATTTCAGCGTTGGGGTTCGGACTGCTTAAACCGTTTGCGAGGGATGTTTGCGATCGCGATTTGGGACGCAGTCGAGCAAAAGTTGTTTTTGGCACGTGATCGCTTTGGAATCAAACCCCTCTACTGGGTTAAAACCTCAGACGGGCTCTATTTTGCTTCTGAGATAAAGGCGCTGCTCCCTTTCTTGGAGCATCGCCTCGTAAACGAACGGGCGCTTTCGGATTATTTTAGTTTTCAGTTCTGTTTGGGCGAAAAAACCTTGATGGATGGTGTTTGGCAATTTCCTGCCGCACATTTCGCCACGCTTTCTCCTGGTGAGCCGCCTAAACCGATGAGATATTGGGAGGTTCACTATAGGGTCGACTATGACCACACGGAGCGTTGGTTTACAGAACGCTTGCGCGAATTGCTGCTTGATTCAGTTCGCGTTCACCTGCGCGCGGATGTTGAGGTAGGCAGCTATGTTAGCGGCGGCGTGGATTCCAGTTTGCTTGCTGCACTGGCGCGAGACGTTCGCCCGAACGGTCCGTTCAAGGCTTTCAATGGACGTTTTTTGGACGGCTCCGGCTTTGATGAATCGCAATATGCCAGAACACTGGCAGATGAACAAGGCATGCAGTTGCATGTGGCGGATATTGGCGAGCAGGATTTTGTTGATAACATCGCAAAGGTGATCTGGCACTTGGATCAGCCTGCGGCAGGGCCTGGCTCTTTTCCGCAGTACATGGTTTCCAAACAGGTGGGCGAGCATATTAAGGTTGTGTTAGGTGGCCAAGGTGGCGACGAAATCTTCGGCGGGTATGCTCGTTACCTGGTTGCGTACTTCGAGCAATGTATCAAAGGGGCCATAGAGGGATCGCTGGGTAATGGCAACTACGTCGTCACCTATGAGTCCATCATTCCCAATCTCGAAACCCTCCGCCAATACAAGCCGCTGCTACGCGAATTTTGGTCGAATGGCTTATTTGGCGAGCGGGACGAACGTTACTGGCGGCTAGTGAACCGTGCCAACACCTTTGGGGACATTCTTGCGCCCGGGGCAATCAATCAAAAAGCAACGTTTGAAGAGTTCAAGAGTATCTTCTGGGGCCAGAATGTAGGCAAGGAGTCCTATTTTGATTCCATGACTCATTTCGATTTCAAGACTTTGTTGCCCGCTCTGTTGCAAGTTGAAGATAGGATGAGCATGGCTCATGGTGTTGAGTCAAGAGTACCGTTCCTCGACCACCCTTTGGTGGAATTTGCGGCTACGATTCCCGCCAATATCAAGTTTCAGAACGGTGAACTGAAACGCTTGCTCAAATCAGCATTTGCGAATCGGCTGCCAACTGCGATTCGCGAGCGCAAGGACAAGATGGGATTCCCGGTGCCCCTAAATTTGTGGCTTAAACGTGGTGGGCCGACGCGTGATTTTATTGGGGACATTCTCGGCTCGAAACGTGCACGTGATCGGTCTTACCTAGCCAACGGTCTGTCGATTGATTCAATACTAGATTCACAGAGCGTTTATGGTCGAAACCTTTGGGCTCTTTTAAGCCTTGAATTATGGCATCGACAGTTTGTAGATTGAAAAGTGAAGCCCAGTCTCGATAAACTAAACATCTTGGTACTGCATAGCCTGGGAGACGCCAGAGCTGTGCCGTTTTTTCTGAGACATCACGTGTTCATTCTGGAGAGAAGCTGCCCCGAGCATAATTATCTCTACCATGACACCGCTCTTCCTTTGCCCAATTACATCAAAGACACGCCTTTCGATTTGATTGTGTTGGACGTGACTTTGCTCTGCGGACGCTGGTCGTCCACTAAGGCTTTCGAACGTCTGAAGACTGCATATTCTTTTGTCAAAGACAGTAGCGCAGTAAAGATGGCTTTTCCACAGGATGAATATGATTGCCATGAGTTGTTGGATGAATGGATGTGTGAATGGCGAATAGATGTTGTGTACTCTGTAATTGCAGAACATCGGGAGCTGCTTTATCCAAAATATCACAAAACGGGAGAAATTCGTCTCGCTTATACAGGGTATATTGATGAAGTTCTGATCGGGGTCAGGCCCAAACCATTTGATATTAGATCAATTGATGTGGGTTACAGAGCAAGAAAACTTCTTCCTTATTTTGGCAGGGTCGGCGAGACAAAGTGGACCATAGGGCGCGATTTTGCAAAGAAAGCTGAAAACGCAGGACTTGTCACAGATATAGTAATTGGTGAACAAGGAACGCTTTTGGGGGAAGCCTGGCTGGACTTTATCGGCAATTCGAAATTCACTCTAGGAAGCAACAGTGGTAGCAGTCTGTTGGACCCCAGGGGAAAAGTTCAGCATGATGTTCGGGCTTACGTAACCGCACATCCTGAAGCCTCTTTTGAGGAAGTGGAAGCTGCCTGTTTTAAAGGGCAGGACAGCCTGCACGAATTTACCGCGATTTCACCTCGAGTGATGGAGGCGGCACTTCTAGATAGTTGCCAGATTCTGGTTCAGGGGCGCTACAGCGGCGTAATTGAGCCGTGGGAGCATTACATTCCTATCAAAGGTGATGCGTCAGATTTTGAACGTGTGCTTGAGGCGATGCAGGACCGGCCCGCTGTTCAAAAAATGATAAGTAGATGCCGTTCCGCAATTCTTGATACAAATGAACTGCGATGCCAAAATCGGGCCCAACAAATCATTGACACCGCCATAGGGCTAATTTCCAAGAAAAATGTTCGGAGCTCAGTTGATGATGTCCAGGATGTCATACAGCGCTACAAGAATGATGTGACTACTGAGCGGTATGAACTAGTGTGGCGACAAAGGAGGTTACGGCAAAAGGTTGTGCGCGCCCTGAATACTTCGCCCGTCTTGTTAAGACTGGCACGATTTGCCTACAACTACGTTAATAGACGAACGTGGTCATGACGAAATTTTGTGGTCCATGACATACCGCCCAGACATTGATGGGCTGCGGGCAATTGCTGTTCTATCCGTTGTTTTCTTTCATGCTGGAATTCAGTCGCTTTCCGGTGGTTTTGCGGGGGTAGATATTTTCTTTGTCATTTCCGGGTTTCTAATCACCCGAATATTGATGGAGATGAAAGAAGCGCAGCTTTTTCCGTTGGCAAGTTTTTATATACGACGAGCCAGACGGATTTTGCCGGCTCTCTACGTAGTGATTGCCAGCATTTTTCTGCTCGGGTTACTCGTTTTGCTGCCGCTCGAGCTCGCTGGCCTTTCTAAATCGATCCTGGCAACCAATCTGTTTGTATCCAACTTCCTTTTCTGGAGACAGGCTGGGTATTTTGATGTTGCTGCGGAACTCAAGCCTTTCCTGCACACTTGGTCTCTGGCGGTAGAGGAGCAGTTTTATGTTGTCTGGCCCCTGCTTTTGGCTTTATCGTATCGCCGTGGATGGAAGCTGAAGTGGACAGTCGTGACGTTGCTTGTTCTTTCGTTGGCCGGAGCGTGTTTCCTGTTGGCAAAGACGCCCGATGCGGTGTTTTATCTGCTCCCGTTTCGCGCCTGGGAGTTGTTGATGGGTGCCGCGCTAGCCGCCGGTTACCTGGGCTCTATCGCAGGCAGTCGCTGGAAACATATCTGCTCGCTGGTGGGCCTGGGTTTGTTGCTTGTCAGCGTCTTTTTTTTGAATAAGGCTTTGCCATTTCCGGGCTGGAACGCGTTGCCGCCTTGCCTGGGTGCTGTTTTGCTGATTGCCGCTGGCAAAGATGCTGTGGTTAATCGCTATGTACTGAGTGCGCGCCCTTTGGTCTTGGTCGGATTGATTTCGTACTCACTGTATTTGTGGCACTGGCCGCTACTTGTCTATATTCGGGTCCTGAATCTGGGTCAGCTTCCAGTGGCAGAGGCGATTGTTGCTGTCGGTATCTCGATGGTGCTGGCGTGGTTGACCTGGCGCTACGTTGAGCAGCCTTTTCGTGGCGGCGGCGAGGCGGGCCGACCCTCTGGGCTGCTTGTAAAATTTGCGTTACCGGGGCTGTTACTGTGCGCAGCAGCAGGGACGACGCTGGCCTACAAAGGCTTCCCTGATAGGATTCGTCCCGATGTCATGGCGGCACAAGAAGCCGCTCTGGATTTCAATGCCTCAAGGGCTGGTTGCCATCTTGACATGGCGAATATTGTGTTGCCCCCATGGGCCAACTGCACGAGTCAACGTCTTACAGGGACAACAAAAACAGGCGTGGTGGTTTGGGGGGATTCCCACGCCGAGGCCATAGTTCCAGGCGTGCGGGTTATGTCTGGGCTTGCCGAGTCTGAAATGCTCCAGTTGACCAAAACCAGCTGTCCGCCGTTGATAGGGGCAAAGGTGATCAGAGGTGGTACGGAATATCAGGAGTGCGAAACCTTTAACAGGAAGGTCTTGGCTTCATTGACCGAAAGCAGTGCTGTGACCACCGTAGTGTTAGCCGCGCGTTGGCCGGTATATGTTTTGGGCGCACCGTTTGGGGTGCCGGAAGAATTGCCAGGGACGGTTGGCTATTCTTTGAATATCGGTGTCGCAAATAGGCCGGTACCAACC
>NZ_JACDDD010000014.1 GCF_013817205.1 Polaromonas sp. | reverse complement strand
GGTCGAGGCGGACGCAGACTCGGGCCAGCATCGCCAGAAAACCGGCTCGAACACTGTGCCGGTTTCATGTTGTGAACTCTTGACTAGCAACTCTCGCTGCGGCGGGGGTTATGCAGACCTTCCCTAGAGGTCCCCATAAATCCGATTCTCGGGCGCATGGCGTCGTTGCGCGGTGCTCGCAATCCTCATGCACCGAAGTGCATTCCGGTTCCTGTGCGCCGTGCGCCTTGCCCTGCATCCCGATAATCGAATTTCTGGCAACCTCTACAGTCCTCTACCTCAGCTAACTCAATGCTCGCGAAAAGAATCATTCCGTGTTTAGACGTCACCGGCGGCCGCGTCGTCAAAGGTGTCAACTTCGTCGAGCTGCGTGATGCCGGCGATCCGGTCGAGATTGCTGCGCGTTACAACGAGCAGGGGGCTGACGAGCTGACCTTTCTGGACATCACGGCCACCAGCGACGGGCGCGATTTGATTCTGCACATCATCGAGGCCGTGGCATCCCAGGTCTTCATTCCGCTGACGGTCGGTGGCGGCGTTCGCACGGTTGAAGACGTGCGGCGCCTGCTCAATGCCGGCGCCGACAAGACCAGCTTCAATTCGGCCGCACTGGCAAACCCCCAGGTGATTGAAGACGCTTCGGCGAAATATGGCGCGCAGTGCATCGTGGTCGCCATCGACGCCAAGCGCCGCTCCGAGGAAGAAGCCCTCACGCGCGGACCGGGCTGGGACGTTTACAGCCACGGTGGCCGCAAGAACACCGGGCTGGACGCAGTGGCCTGGGCCAGCGAGATGGCGCGGCGCGGCGCCGGTGAGATTTTGCTGACCAGCATGGACCGCGACGGCACCAAGTCAGGTTTCGACCTGGCACTGACCCGCGCCGTCAGCGACGCGGTCAGCGTGCCGGTGATCGCCTCGGGCGGTGTCGGCAACCTCGACCACCTGGCCGACGGCATTCAGCTCGGCGGCGCCGATGCCGTGCTGGCCGCCAGCATCTTCCATTACGGCGAATACACCGTGCAACAGGCAAAAGCCCACATGGCGGCACGCGGCATCCCCGTCAGGGTTTGACGCAACCCCCGCAGGCTTTGCGCACTGCGTGTCGCTACGCCTTCCCCCCTGCTGGGGCGGCATCTGCGGCCCGGCAAAGCCGGTTCCGCGATGCCCTGGCCTGGAAAACCTCTGACGCCCCTCCAAATCCATGACAATTGACGCATGACGCAAAAATGGCTGGATGACATCCAATGGGACGACAAGGGCCTGATCCCGGTGATCGCTCAGGAAGCCGCCAGTGGCGACGTGCTGATGTTTGCCTGGATGAACCGCGAGGCCCTGCAGAAAACCGCTGAACTCGGGCAGGCCGTGTACTACAGCCGCTCGCGCGGCCGGCTCTGGCACAAGGGTGAGGAGTCCGGACACCTGCAGACGGTGCACGAGATCCGTATGGACTGCGACAACGATGTGATCCTCCTGAAAGTCACCCAGCTCGGCCACGAGCCGGGCATTGCCTGCCACACCGGCCGGCACAGCTGCTTTTTCAGCCTGTACCGGGACGGCCAGTGGGTGGTCACTGAGCCGGTCTTGAAAGACCCGTCCAACATCTATAAATAGGCAACAAGAACACGCATGAGTTCCAACGATTCCCTGCAGCGCCTGGCGCGCATCATCGAAAGCCGCAAGCCCGGGCAAGGCGGCGACCCGGCCACCAGCTACGTCGCGCGCCTGCTGCACAAAGGCCCGGACGCCTTTCTGAAAAAAATTGGTGAAGAAGCCACCGAGACCGTGATGGCCGCCAAGGACATCGACCACGGCGGCGCCACGCCGGAACTGCGCGCCAAACTGGTCAACGAAGTTGCCGACCTGTGGTTTCACAGCCTGATTGCGCTGGCCCATTACGGCCTGTCGCCTGTCGACGTGATTGCCGAACTGGAGCGCCGTGAGGGCACCAGCGGCATCGAGGAAAAAGCCCTGCGCAAGGCGCAGGACCGTGAAGCTGCCGAAAAATAACACCTACCCACCGCAGAGGAAGAACACCATGAGCGAGACCGACCTGGCCGAATTCGACACCAAAGGCCCCAATGACCGCCTGGTCATGCACGTGCTGTATGGCCTGCATACCCTGGCCTGGTTCAGCGCCGGCATCTTCGCCGTGGTCGCGCTGATCGTCAATTACCTGCGCCGTGGGGAGGAGTCCGATGCGCTGTATATTGACCACCACAACTACATGATCCAGACCTTCTGGTGGACGCTGATGTGGCTGGTGCTGCTGTCGCCGCTGTGGCTGCTGCTGTTCCTGCCGGGTGCGATTGCCTATGGCATCGTCTGGCTCTGGTATCTGTACCGCTGCATCCGCGGGTGGATGAAGTTCAACAGCCACCGGCCGGCCACCAGCCATCCCGCTCTTTGAGTTCACGCCATCGCCCGACCATGAGCCAGCCCAGCCACGCCCACGACGAAAACTGCATTTTCTGCAAGATCGCTGCCGGAAAAATCCCCAGCCGCAGGGTTTACGAGGACGATGAGATATTTGTCTTCGACGACATCAACCCCTGGGCGCCGGTTCATTTTCTGATGATCCCGAAAATGCACATCCCGTCGATGGCTCAGGTCGGGCCGGAACAGGCGGCACTGCTGGGTCGCATGATGGTGCTGGCCCCCAAACTGGCCCTTGAAAAGGGCTGCCGGCCCTACCCGGAAGGCGGGTTTCGCATTGTGACCAATACTGGCGCCGAGGGCGGGCAGGAGGTTCACCACCTGCATATTCACGTCATGGGCGGCCCAAGGCCCTGGTTGAAAGGTTGATTTGCCTGCACAACCCGCCCGCAAGCAGGTGTAATAGGGCTTGTGCTGTGCGAGACCTTTAGAATCAATACAGTTGTATGGAACCCGGCAAATTTTGCCGTTACTGAATCAGGAGTAAATCATGGGCGGACTAAGTTGGGTACATTGGTTGATCGTGCTGTTGATCGTGGTGATGGTCTTTGGCACTAAAAAACTTCGGAATATGGGCAGCGACCTTGGTGGCGCCGTCAAGGGTTTCAAGGACGGCATGAAGGAAGGTGGCCAGACTGCTGATGAAAAAGCTGCTGAAGCCGGCCAGGTCACGCACGCACAAACTGCCGACAAGACCACGATCGACGTGGAAGCAAAGCAGAAGTCCTGATCAGGATGGCCGTCCCCCTCGCCTGTTATTGCTGTATCGCGTCATGCGGGGTCTGATGTCCAATGATTGATCTCGGCATTTCGAAAATTGCCCTGATAGGTGCGGTGGCACTGATCGTCATTGGGCCGGAAAAACTTCCACGTCTGGCCCGCACCATCGGTACCCTGCTGGGCAAGGCGCAGCGTTATGTCGCCGACGTCAAGCAGGAGGTCAACCGCTCCATGGAGCTGGACGAGCTCAAGAAGATGAAGGAATCGATGGAAGGCGCGGCGCGCGACGTCGAAAACTCCATCCAGACCAACGCCAGCGACTTCGAGAAATCCTGGGCAGAAACCACCGGCACGGCGTCCAGTGAAGAGTTGCCGGGCATGATCAGTTTCCCTGAATACAAACACCCGAAGAAAAACTGGCGCCTGAAGACCGGCGCCACGCCGCAGTGGTACAAGGCGCGCTCCGGGGTGCGTACCAAGGCGCTGTCGGGTGCAGCCCGGGTGGCCCGTTACCGTCCCCGTCCTGGCGCGTCTTCCGGCCGAAACGGCTGATTTGTTTCTCAACCGTCACCCACGCGCAGCCCTCGCGCCTATTTTCCAGCGCACACCGTCCCCATGAGCGATCCCAACACCGACAAGCCCGACGAACTCGCGGGCACTGAGCAGCCCTTTGTGCAGCACCTGATGGAGTTGCGCGACCGGATGATCAAGGCGGTCATCGCCATCGGCATTTGCGCCGGCGTGTTGGCGTTGTACCCGGGCCCCGGGGCTTTGTACGACCTGTTGGCCGCGCCGCTGGTGGCGGCCCTGCCCAAGGGGGCCACCCTGATCGCCACCAATGTGATCTCGCCGTTTGTGGTGCCGATCAAGATCCTTGTCATGGCGGCCTTCATGATGGCGCTGCCGGTGGTGCTGTATCAGGTGTGGGCCTTTGTGGCGCCCGGCCTTTACGCCCACGAGAAAAGGCTGGTGATGCCGCTGGTGGTCTCCAGCACGCTGCTGTTTTTTGTGGGTGTGGCCTTTTCCTATTACTTCGTGTTTGGCCAGGTTTTCAGCTTCATCCAGAGCTTTGCACCCAAGTCGATCACTGCCGCACCTGACATCGAGGAATACCTCAACTTCGTGCTAGGCATGTTCCTGGCATTCGGCCTGGCGTTTGAGGTGCCCATTGCCGTGATCCTGCTGGTTCGCATGGGTGTGCTGAGCATTGCCCAGTTGCGTGAATACCGGGGCTATTTTTGGGTGATTGCTGCCGTTGTCACAGCCTTGGTCACGCCGCCCGACGCGGGCTCCATGATCATGCTGCTGCTGGTCGTCGGCAGTCTGTATGAGGTCGGTATCTGGGCGGCGCAGCTGTTCGCCAAACACACCAAAAAGCCCGAATCCGACGGCGACACCGAAGCCGCCAAACCCTGAGTCAAACAGGCCTTTCGCCCATACCGGACGGGCGCAACCAGCTATTAATTTTGTAGCAAATCTGCTTACTGACGGCGCTGCTGCGGGCGCTGCCGGGTGCCGGGCACCACAGCGATGTCGGTCTTTTTATCCTTGCGCCACACCGCCAGCGGGGCTGAGAGGCCGGGCTTGAGTGCTGCTACGGCAGTCAGCAGTTCCGACACCGTCCCCACCGCCTTGCCGTTCACCTCCAGAATCACGTCGCCCGGCACGATGCCAGCCTGGGCGGCCGGGCCATTTTGCAGCACGCCTGTGATCACCACGCCCCCCGCCGCGCCGGGCTTGATGCCAAAGGTTTCGGCCAGCTCGGGGCTCAGCTGCTGCGGCTCCACCCCTATCCAGCCGCGCGTGACCTGTCCGTCCTTGACGATGCTTTCCAGGACCTGCTTGCCGGTGGACACCGGAATGGCAAACCCGATGCCCATGGAGCCACCCGAGCGCGAATAGATCGCGGTGTTGATGCCCAGCAGCCGTCCTTGCGTGTCCACCAGCGCGCCGCCCGAGTTGCCAGGGTTGATCGCTGCGTCGGTCTGGATGAAGTTTTCGAAGGTGTTGATGCCCAGCTGGTTGCGGCCCAGCGCGCTGACGATGCCGCTGGTCACGGTCTGGCCGACGCCGAAGGGGTTGCCGATGGCCAGCACCGGGTCGCCGACCTGCGCCGTGTCCGAGCTGCCCAGCACGATGACCGGCAGCTTGTCGAGCTCGATTTTCAGGATGGCCAGGTCGGTTTCCGGGTCGGTGCCTATGACCTTGGCCTTGGCCCTTCGGGTGTCGTTGAGAATGACCTCGATGTCATCGGCGCCTTCGACCACATGGTTATTGGTCAGGATGTAGCCGTTGGGGCTGACGATGACGCCGCTGCCCAAGCCGACCTGCGGCTCGATCTGGCCACCCTGGTCACCAAAGAAGAACCGGAACCAGGGGTCGTTCATGTTGGGGTTGCGTGCGGCCGCCTTGCTGGTGTTGATGCTGACCACCGCAGCCGAGGCCGCCTTGGCCGCCGCCGCAAAACTGCCGGCCGGTGCGGCGCTGCCGGCCGGACCAACGGGCGCTTCAATCACGGCCACTGCATTGCTGAGCGCCCGCCGGTTCACCCATTGCGGCTGCAGGGTGGCAACGACAAAATAGGCGGCCAGCAGCACGGTGACGGTTTGTGAAAAGAAAAGCCAGGATTTGCGCATGGGGGGTCCAGGGGGAAGAGGCTGCCGCCAGCCGAACAGGGCTGCGCAGCGATTGCAACAAGCGCAATTTTCCTCCAGTTTGCAGGCCTTGCGGCGGCGTCTGCGTGCCGGAAGGGCCATAATTTGCAGACATTCCGGCGAGCCCGCGCGCGGCCCGTCCTCGCCGCAGCCTCGCGGTACCACCCAAGGATTCGCCATGAAGGCCTCCAGCGTTCTCGCCACCATCGGCAACACACCGCACATCCGCATCAACCGCCTGTTCGGGCCGGCCAGCCAGACGCACCAGATTTACGTCAAGTCCGAGCGCAGCAACCCGGGGGGCTCGATCAAGGACCGCATTGCGCTCGCCATGGTCGAAGCCGCCGAGCAGTCCGGCGCGCTGCAGCCCGGCGGCACCATCATCGAGCCGACCTCGGGCAACACCGGCGTTGGCCTGGCCATGGTGGCCGCCGTCAAGGGCTACCAACTGGTACTGGTGATGCCCGACAGCATGAGCATCGAACGCCGGCGCCTGATGCTGGCCTATGGCGCCAGATTCGAGCTGACGCCGCGCGAAAAAGGCATGAATGGCGCGATTGCCCACGCCAAAGAGCTGGTCGCCAAAACGCCCGGTGCCTGGATGCCGCAGCAGTTCGAAAACCCCGCCAACATCGCCGTCCATGTACGCACCACCGCAGAGGAAATTCTGGCCGACTTTCCGCAGGGCGTGGACTACCTGATCACCGGCGTGGGCACCGGCGGTCATTTGAGCGGCGTGGCACAGGTTCTCAAGGCGAAGTTTCCGTATATCAAAGTTTTTGCGGTCGAGCCCACGGCCTCTCCCGTGATCAGCGGCGGCAAGCCATCGCCGCACCCGATCCAGGGTATAGGCGCCGGTTTTATCCCGGCCAACCTGCAGACCGCTCTGCTCAACGGCGTGATTCAGGTCGAGGGCGATGCGGCCAAGGACTATGCGCGCCGCTGTGCTGCGCAGGAGGGCTTGCTGGTCGGCATTTCCTCGGGGGCCACGCTGGCGGCGATTGCGCAGAAGCTTCCGGAGATTCCTGCCGGCAGTATCGTGTTGGGGTTCAATTACGACACCGGCGAACGCTACCTGTCGGTTGAAGGTTTTTTACCGTGACCGTTCAGTATGCGGTGGTTGCGCCGCGAGCGTTGTTGCTGTCGGCTTTCGACCAGCTGCTGCAGCCCGAGCTGTTCAAGGATTACGGTCCCAATGGCCTGCAGGTCGAGGGCAAGGCTGAGGTGCGCAAGATCGTCTCTGGCGTCACCGCCAGTCTGGCGCTGATCGAGGCGGCCATCGCGGCGCAGGCGGATGCGATTTTTGTGCACCACGGCCTGTTCTGGCGCGGCCAGGACGGGCGGGTGACCGGCTGGATGAAGCAGCGCCTAGCGCTGCTGCTGGCGCACGACATCAACCTCTACGCCTACCACCTGCCGCTGGACGCGCACCCCGAACTCGGCAACAACGCGCAGCTGGGCCTGCGGCTGGGCTTGAAGGCGGACCGGTATTTCGGCGACAACAAGCTGGGATTTCTCGGCGGGCGCAGCGGCGCCGAAGATGGCTTCGACACCGCCGAGAGTCTCGCTTTACACGTCAAAAATACATTAAATCGGCCTGTAACCCTCGTCGGACGGGCGCAAGCAGCTATTAAAAACGTAGCATGGTGCACTGGCGGCGCGCAGGGCTACTTCGAGGACGCCATCGCTGCCGGAGCCGACGCTTTTATCACCGGCGAGATCTCCGAGCCGCAGGCGCACTACGCGCGTGAGATGGGTGTGGCCTTCATCGCCTGTGGCCACCATGCGTCAGAGCGGTATGGCGCGCCTGCGGTGGCGGCGCATGTGGCGGCGCAGTTCGGGCTGGTGCACGAGTTCATCGATATCGACAATCCGGCCTGAAACGGTTCAGGCCGGGGTGCGATGCTGACGCGCGCGCGCCGGGCGCGAACGGGCGCTACGCATCGCGTGCCAGCTGGCGCCGAGTTCCGCGTGTTCCACCGGCACCGCCTGGCGGGTGATCTCGTCGAGCAGCGCGGCCCGCGAGCGCATCGTGCGGGCCGCCGCCGCCATGTCCTGCACCTCATGCAACAACTCATCGACGTCCTTGGCCGCGCCTGACATATGCACCATGCCAACGCCGATGTCGACGCTGAGCCTGATGCGTTCGCCACTGAGTGAGGTCACTTCCACCGGCTTGCGCAGGCTGGAGGCCACCCGCAGGCCCATGGTGCGTATCCAGCGCGGCGAATGCAGGGTTTCGATGAGCACGACGAAGCAGCGGTCGTAAAAGCGACCGGCCGGATTGACCACACCGGTATGACGCTGCATGCGCCGCGCGAGCTGGATGTAGATCTCGTTGAGCCCGTAGTGGCCGACTTGGGCCAGCAGCCGCTCCGGCTCAAAAACCTGCACAGCCATCAGCGCGCCGTCGCGCCGCGTGCGCGCCTGCCGGCGTTGCGCGTGGACGATTTTCTGCACGATCAGGATGCTGCCGTAGAGCTGTGTCACCGGGTCACGCCGGGAGCGGGCGTGATGGCGAATCTGCCTGATCTGGTGATTGCGCTGCCATAAAAGACCGGCAATCAGGGAAATGCTCAGCAAGCCCAGCAACGCCAGGCCGGCTTGATACGGGGCAGACAGCGTCCCAAGGTCCAAAGCCAGCCAGTACAAGCCCAGCTGCAGCGGAAGCGTGAGCAGGGCGGCAATGGCCAGCCCCCAGGCCATCCGGTCACCCTGCTGCGCCGCTCGTGCGGTCAGCCACAGCATCACACACACACTGGCGACGGTGAGCGCTGCAGACGCAGCCAGTTTCATGGGCGAGGGCAGCAACAGGCACAACGGCCCGCCAACCAGGCACAGGCAGGTGGTGCCGCGAAAACTGATGTCCGTCAAGCGGTCGCGCCGGGCTGACGCCAGCCAGTGCCTGCCGCCGTAAAAGCCCATGCCGCTGCGCAGGGGCCCAATCAAGACCTGAGCGCTGGCTATCCAGGGCGCGCTTGCCGATGGCAGCATGGCTGCCGGCAAGCCGGAGAGCAGGACGAAAAAAAGCCAGTACATGCCGAGGTAGACCAGGCTTTGCAGGCTGGCGCGGCTGCGGCTGTAGGCGGCTTCGGCGGCGGCCAGCAACACCACCAGCCCCATGGACCCGGTGGCGGCACTCCAGATGATGATTTCGGCGTTGGTCATGGCAATGCAGGCAGGTCTGAAGCCCGCACAGGCGCTTGCGCGAAAATACCGACAGAATGCATCGTGCAGCTTTCTTCCATCCGGCTTCCTGCCGTCTGCCGTTCAACCGGGGATGCGGTCGGACGGTGCAGCTTTCAAATCATTATGGGCCGATCAGGTGGCCAGGGGAAGTCATGACATACACCAAGGCCGGACCGTTCCATGTTGGGATGCTGGTATGGCGCTGAACCGGCCGCTGCTCATCACCATGGGGGATCCGGCGGGCATCGGGCCGGAAATCATTGCCAAGGCCTTTCGCGATGCGCCCGCCGAGCTGGCGGGCTGCGTGGTCGCAGGCGATGTGGCGACCCTGCGCCGGGCGTCGCGGCTGATCTCGGGCGCGTCGGCTTTGGCTTTGCCCGTGGTGCAACTGGCAGCAATCGGCGATTGGGCGGGCGTGCCGCCGCGCAGCATCGCGGTGCTGCAGAGCTGCGACTTGCCCGACCTGGCCGCTTACGGCCAGGTCAGTGCAGCGGCTGGCAAGTCGGCGGCAGAGTGCATCTTGCGCGCCGCCCGCGCCACGCTGCGGGGCGAGGCTGGGGCCATGGTCACGGCGCCCATCCACAAGGAGGCGCTGGCATTGGCCGGTGCGGCGTTTGCGCGTTTCCCGGGGCACACCGAACTGCTGCAGGCAGAAGCCGCTGCCTTTGCCGGCAGGGGGCTGACCGACATGCCGGTGCGCATGATGCTGGCCAACGATGAGCTCAAGACCGTGCTGGTCAGCATTCACCTGTCCCTGCGCGATGCCTTGGACGCGGTCACGGTGGACAGCGTGCTGCAAACCCTGCAGATCACACACCAGTCAGTGCGCAGCGCTTCTGGCAGCGCGCCGCGCATCGCGGTGGCCGGCTTGAACCCGCATGCAGGCGAGGGTGGCTTGTTCGGCCGGGAAGAAATCGACATCATCGCGCCGGCCATCGCCGCCGCCCGTGCCCAGGGCATGGATGTGAGCGGCCCCTTCGCGCCCGATACCGTATTCATGCGCGCGCGTACGCCGACCGGACAGGCTAGCGAGTTTGACGTGGTGGTGGCGATGTACCACGACCAAGGCCTGATCCCGGTTAAGTACCTCGGCGTGGAGCAGGGTGTCAATGTCACCCTGGGTCTGCCGCTGGTGCGCACCAGCCCGGACCACGGCACGGCTTTCGACATTGCCGGCACCGGGAAGGCGGACGCATCCAGCCTGATCGCCGCCGTGCGCATGGCGCGCCGGCTGGCCGCCTGAATTGCCCGTTTAATTATGAAAAATGCCGCCAGCCCTTGTGTGGCGGGCGCAAGCAGCTATCAAAAGTATAGCGCCCATCTCCTGTTTACAAGCGGGGGCCGCGCGTCCGGCTTCGCCGGCGCGCAGGCGCCGCCCCTGAGGGGGAGGGCCGCTACACGAAGTGAGCGGTCAACGGGGGAACTTACTTCTTCAGACTGTCGCGAATCTCGCGCAGCAGCACCACATCTTCAGGCGTGGCTGCGGGCGGCACCGCCTCGGCAGGATCTTCCCTTCGCAGGCGGTTGATCTGCCTGATCATCAGGAAGACGATGAAGGCCAGGATCGCGAAGTTGACCGCCACGGTGATGAAGTTGCCATAGGCAAACACCGGCACGCCAGCTTTTTTCAGCGCATCGAGGGTGGCGGCGGTTCCCGGCGGCACGCTGCCCAGAATGATGAACAGGTTGGAAAAATCGATTTTGCCGATGACCGCGCCAACCAACGGCAGCACCAGGTCGCTGACTACGGAGTCGACAATCTTCGCGAACGCCGCACCTATGATCACGCCCACGGCCAGATCAATCACATTGCCCTTGACGGCAAATTCTCTGAATTCCTTCATCATGCCCATGGCGTGCTCCTGTGTTGTGCCAGATCGTTTTCCGCAGTATCAGCGGGTCACCATGCCGGATTATGGTTGCTCTTTCGGCACGCGGATCGGCCGTGTGCGGGCGATGTCATGGCGACCCTGTCGGGTGGGCCCCAGTGCTTGAAATTGCGCATCGCGCTCCGTTACAATCCCGGGTTGACCCCAATACGCCTTTTTTCCAGCCTGTTCTTGTAGGACACCCATGACCGACGCAAGCCTCAAGGCGCCCCCGAGTGCGCCCATCGATAAAGATAAAAGAAACTGGATGATCGCGACCTGTGCCGCCGGCGGCGCAGGCGCAGCGGCAGTGGCTGTGCCTTTTGTCAGCACTTTCCAGCCGTCCGAGCGCGCCAAGGCCGCGGGCGCTTCGGTGGAAGTCGATATTTCTGCCATGAAGCCGGGCGAAAAACTCACGGTGGAGTGGCGCGGCAAACCAGTCTGGATTGTCCGGCGCACGCCTGAGCAACTGTCCGGTCTGTCCAAGCTGGACCCGCAGCTGGCCGATCCCAAGTCCGAGCGCAAGCCCGGCGAGCTCACGCCGGAATACGCCCGCAATGAAAGCCGCTCGATCAAGCCCGAGTACTTTGTGGCTGTCGGCATCTGCACGCACCTGGGCTGCTCGCCCAGCGACAAGTTTGCCAGCGGCCCCCAGCCTTCGTTGCCTGACGATTGGGCCGGCGGCTTTTTGTGCGCCTGCCACGGCTCCACCTTTGACATTGCCGGCCGCGTCTACAAAAACAAGCCGGCGCCGGACAACCTGGAAGTGCCGCCCCACATGTACCTGTCAGACGCCAAGCTGCTGATCGGTGAGGACAAAAAAGCCTGAAGCTTTGCTGGACCGGGCGGCTGATCGATTGATGCGCCGGCCCAGGTCCTCCACCGACTAGCAAATAGGATCCCTTATGGCTGAATTCAAAGAACTATCCCCCGATGCACCGGCTGCCGCCAAGTTGATGAACTGGGTCGACAACCGCTTCCCCGCCAGCAAGCTCTACAAAGAGCACATGAGCGAGTACTACGCGCCCAAGAACTTCAACTTCTGGTACGTGTTTGGCTCGCTGGCCCTGTTGGTGCTGGTGATCCAGATCGTCACCGGCATCTTCCTGACCATGCACTACAAGCCGGATGCGGCGCTGGCCTTCGGTTCGGTCGAATACATCATGCGCGACGTGCCCTGGGGCTGGTTGGTGCGCTACATGCACTCGACCGGTGCGTCGGCGTTTTTTGTGGTGGTTTACCTGCACATGTTCCGCGGCCTGATTTACGGCAGCTACCGCAAGCCGCGCGAACTGATCTGGGTGTTTGGCTGCGCGATTTTCCTGTGCCTGATGGCCGAGGCGTTCATGGGTTACCTGTTGCCCTGGGGCCAGATGAGCTACTGGGGCGCTCAGGTGATCGTCAACCTGTTTGCCGCGATTCCTTTCATCGGTCCTGACCTGGCGCTGCTGATCCGCGGCGACTATGTGGTCGGTGATGCCACGCTGAACCGCTTTTTTGCCTTCCACGTGATTGCCGTGCCCCTGGTGCTGCTGGGCTTGGTGGTGGCGCACATCATCGCGCTGCACGAGGTCGGCTCGAACAACCCCGACGGCGTCGAGATCAAGAAGCACAAGGATGCCAGCGGCAAGCCGCTGGACGGCATTGCCTTCCACCCTTACTACACGGTGCATGACATTTTTGCCGTCAGCGTGTTCCTGATGGTGTTCTCGGCCATTGTGTTCTTCGCGCCCGAGGCTGGCGGTTACTTCCTCGAGTACAACAACTTCATCCCGGCCGACCCACTCAAAACGCCGCTGCATATCGCGCCCGTCTGGTACTTCACGCCGTATTACTCAATGTTGCGCGCGATCACCACCCAGATGATGTGGGTGCTGATTGCCTGCGTGTTGCTGGGCGCCGTTCTGGGCGTGCTCAAGGCGAAGATCGCCGGCCTGTTTAAGGCCGCCATCGTCGGCGCTGCGGTGGTTCTGATTGCCGCCATGCTGATGATTGATCCCAAGTTCTGGGGCGTGGTGGTCATGGGCGGCGCGGTCATCATCCTGTTCTTCCTGCCCTGGCTGGACCACAGCCCGGTCAAGTCGATCCGTTATCGCCCGGACTGGCACAAATACCTCTACGGTGTTTTTGTGATCAATTTTGTGGTGCTCGGCTATCTTGGCATCAAGCCGCCATCACTCATCAATGAGCGTGTGTCCCAGGCCGGCACCCTGTTTTACTTCGGTTTCTTCCTGCTGATGCCGTGGTGGAGTCGTCTCGGGACCTTCAAGACGCCCCCTGACCGCGTGACTTTTGCCGCCCACTGAGCCGGAGATGCTGACCATGATGAAAACATTGAAAAAACTGGCCATTGGCGCGGTGGCCGTACTGGCGCTCGCTGCGGGTAACGGCGCGTTTGCCGCGAGTGGAGGCATTGCCTGGGACAAGGCGCCCAACAAGACCAACGACTTGGGCGCCCTTCAAAACGGCGCCAAGTTGTTCGTCAACTATTGCCTGAACTGCCACTCGGCGGCTTTCATGCGTTACAACCGCCTGCAAGACATAGGCCTGACCGAGCAGCAGATCAAGGACAACCTTCTGTTTGGCACCGACAAGGTCGGCGACACCATGAAGGCGGCCATCGATCCTAGGCAGGCCAAGGAATGGTTTGGCGGCAATCCGCCTGATCTCACGCTGATGGCCCGTTCGCGCGCCGGAGCGGGCGGCACGGGTGCCGACTACCTTTACACCTATCTGCGTGCCTATTACCGCGACGACACCAAGGCCACCGGCTGGAACAATCTTGCTTATCCCAACGTGGGCATGCCGCATGTGCTGTGGGAATTGTCTGGCGAACGCAAGCCGCTCTTCGACGAGAAGGAAGAGCATGGCCACAAGGTGCAGGTCTTCAAGGGCTGGCAACAAGTCACGCCCGGCACCATGAGCCCGCTGCAGTATGACCAGGCCATGGCCGATCTGGTCGGTTACATGCAGTGGATGGGAGAGCCGGCGCAGAACACCCGTGTCCGGGTCGGTGTCTGGGTGCTGCTGTTTCTGTTGATGTTCACCTTCATTGCGTGGCGCCTGAACGCTTCATTCTGGAAAGACATCAAGTAATTTTTTCGCCGGAACTTGTTTTCCGGCACCTTCTGGAGTGGATGCCTTCACCGTATCCACTCCTTTGCATTTAGGAGTTCGCAACCATGATGGTCCTTTATTCAGGCACGACCTGCCCGTTCTCGCACCGCTGCCGTTTTGTGCTGTTTGAAAAGGGCATGGATTTCGAAATCCGCGATGTGGACTTGTACAACAAGCCCGAAGACATCAATGTCATGAACCCCTACGGCCAGGTGCCCATTCTGGTTGAGCGCGACCTGATCCTGTATGAGTCGAACATCATCAATGAGTACATTGACGAGCGCTTCCCGCACCCGCAATTGATGCCCGGCGACCCGGTGGACCGCGCGCGCGTGCGCCTGTTCCTGCTGAACTTCGAAAAAGAACTGTTCGTGCATGTCAACACGCTCGAAGCGCGCGCTTCCAAGGGCAACGAAAAAGCGCTGGAAAAGGCCCGCTCGCACATCCGCGACCGCCTGACGCAACTGGCCCCGGTGTTCCTGAAAAACAAGTTCATGCTGGGCGACAACTTTTCCATGCTCGACGTGGCTATTGCGCCGCTTCTCTGGCGCCTGGATTACTACGACATCGACCTGTCGAAAAACGCCGCGCCACTCCTGAAGTACGCCGAGCGCATCTTCTCGCGTCCGGCTTACATTGAGGCGCTGACACCTTCCGAGAAGGTCATGAGGAAGTAATGGTGCCCCCACGCTCGCTCGCTGCGTGTAGCTCGCTGCCCCCCAAGGGGGCTGTGCTTGCTCGGGGCGGCCCTTCGCGGCGCACCATGGCCTCCACGCTTGTCGCTTCGCGTACTGGGCAGCCCCCCGGGGGGGCGCTGCGCCTGCGAACCGGCGAAGCCGGATCCGCGGCTCCTGCTTGTAAAGAGGGTGGTTGCACGCTGATGTGGGGCGGGCGTGGCTGATTTCATGAACGCCCTGGACGCCACGTCGACACGCCCGTATTTGATACGGGCGCTGTACGACTGGTGCACCGACAACGGGTTGACGCCTTATGTGGCGGTGGCTGTTGACGAAACCGTCCAGGTGCCGCGCGAGTACGTCAAGAACAACGAAATCGTGCTCAACATTTGCTTTGATGCGACCAGCTCGCTGAAGCTGGGCAACGACTTCATCGAGTTCAAGGCGCGTTTTGCCGGCAGTGCGCGCGAAATCATGGTTCCCATCGCGCGTGTGATTGCCATCTACGCACGTGAAAACGGCCAAGGGATGGCGTTTCCGTTGGGGACACCTGTTACCGGCGTGTCTCAGGCGGACGCTGTTCTTGCCGCACCGCTGGTGTTGACGCCGGAATTGCCGGCAGAGCCGCCGACGGGGACGGCTGGGGACACAAAGGTCGTACAATTGGTCCCGGCCAACAATACGGCTCCGGGACGCGAGGATGATCCGGAGCCTCCCGACCCCCCCAAACCGCAGCAGGGCAAGAGGCCTTCGCTGAAACGGGTGAAATAAACGGGTCAAGTAAACTAGATTTGTGCCGCTTTAGCTCAGTTGGTAGAGCAACCGCCTTGTAAGCGGTAGGTCGTCAGTTCGAATCCGACAAGCGGCACCATTTTCACCAGTTCCGTTCCGGCCCCGCGCCGGCTGCCGGCGACTATCACTTCGATAGCAGGCTACGTAGATGGCATGAGCCCCCACGGGGTATTTGCCTTATATCCTGCTACTTTCGGGTTATTAGTATCTTCAGCCGAATTGAGGTAACCTTCCAACCTTTGTCGATCAGGCGGGACTGGATCAGCGGCAGCAGTTGGCGGACTTTGGCGGCAGCGGCATTGCTGCTGACCAGCAAGCACCACTCGCCGTCATCAATCGGGCCGGCTTGGACCGAGGACCGCAGGGTTTGCGGAATCAGGGACTCGATGGCCTTGAGCCTGTCGTTGGAATCCTGAACCAGCCCGGTCAGCCGCGCCAGAGACGGCGAGTTCTCGACCGCCTGGCTGAAGGTGACGGCCCGATGCGGGCGGTGGCTGGATTCCACGGCAGGTAGGCTCAATTCAAGGAGTGGGACAGGTGCATCTGATTATCACGGATGCGTGGCTAGCCAAAAGCCGCGCGGTTTATCTAAGTGGCACCCGGTTGGTGGTGGTCGGTTTTGTTGCTGCACTGGTCCTGATGCTGGTGGCTGCCGGCATGTACCACTGGGTTTTTCTCAAGGGCGCGCGTGAAGGCTGGCCGGTGATCGGATCGCTGGTCAAGCTGGTGGTCAAGGACGAGTTTGAACAGCGCGACCGCTTCCTCCGGGAAAACCTCGACGTCATGGCCAAGCGCCTCGGCGAGATGCAGGCCAAGATGATGCAACTCGAAGCCCTGGGCGAGCGGGTCTCAGGCTTGGCGGGCGTGAATCCCAATGACATCAAAACGCAGCCCGGGCGCGGCGGTGTGCTGGTCACCGGGCGCTCCCTGACCATGGAGGAGCTGCAAGCCACGCTTGCCGACCTCGACCGGCTAACCGACCAGCGCGTGGACCTGATGACTGTGATGGAGTCGCGCCTGTTCGACCAAAAGATCAAGAAAATGATGGTGCCGACACAGCAGCCGGTGCAGGCTGGCGTCCTGGGCTCGGCCTTTGGGTGGCGCATCGACCCGCTCAATGGCCGCTCGGCCCTTCACACCGGGCTGGATTTTCCGGCCGATCCGGGCACCCCCATCCTCGCCGCCGCTGGCGGTGTCGTGGTGACCCAGGAGTACCACTCTGCGTATGGGAACATGGTCGAGGTGGACCATGGCAACGACCTCGTCACGCGTTACGCACATGCTTCCCGCGTGCTGGTCAAAAAGGGTGACTTGGTCAAGCGCGGGCAAAAAGTCGCCGAGGTCGGCACCACTGGTCGCTCAACCGGTCCGCATCTGCATTTCGAGGTGCTGGTCCAGGGCGTCTACCAGGATCCTCAAAAATTCCTGACAGCGGGCCAGAAACTGCCGCAGGCGCCGACGGTTGCCATCGCCTCGTCAGCGGCAGCCCAGCCGGCCACCGTGCCCCGCCCGAAGTAAGGGGCGCAGCAGAGGTAAAATTCTCGTTTGGCGCGCAGTTGAACAAACGGCGAGCGCCCACACTTACGTCGATACTCAATAAGGGATTTCGGCCGCACTGCCAGCTCACCGGGGCTGCCAGCGCGGCCTCGCATTTATGGCTTCCAATATCCTGACCAAACTCTTCGGCAGCCGCAACGACAGGCTCCTCAAAACCTACCGCAAGTCCATTGAGCGCATCAGTGCGCTGGAAGCTCCGCTTGAGAAACTCGATGACACCGCGCTGCGCGCCAAAACCCGGGAATTCATAGACCGCGTGGCTGCGGGCGAAACCCTGGATGCAATTCTTCCCGAGGCGTTTGCGGTGGTCCGCGAAGGCAGCAAGCGCGCCATGAAAATGCGCCATTTCGACGTCCAGATGCTGGGTGGCATGGCGCTTCACAACGGCAAGATTTCGGAGATGGGCACTGGCGAAGGGAAGACCCTGACCGCCACCCTGCCGGTTTACCTGAACGCGCTGACCGGTAAAGGCGTGCATGTGGTGACCGTCAACGATTACCTGGCCAGCCGCGATGCGCGCTGGATGGGCAGGTTGTACAACTTCCTGGGCCTGACGGTGGGCGTCAACCTGCCCAACATGGCGCGCGAGGAAAAGCAGGAAGCCTACCGCTGCGACATCACCTACGGGACCAATAACGAGTTTGGTTTTGACTACCTGCGCGACAACATGGTTTATGAGGTCGCCGACCGCGTGCAGCGCGGTCTGAACTACGCCATTGTTGACGAGGTCGACTCCATCCTGATCGATGAAGCGCGCACGCCGCTGATCATCAGCGGTCAGGCCGAAGACCACACCGAGATGTACCTGGCGATGAACACGGTCGTCCCTGCGCTGACCCGCCAGGAAGGCGAGGCCGACCCGCGCACCGGTGAGGGCGTCACCAAGCCGGGCGACTTCACGCTGGACGAAAAGACCCAGCAGGTGTTTCTGACCGAGCAGGGTCACGAAAATGCCGAACGCATCCTGTTCAACCTGGGGCTGATTCCGGAAGGCGCCACCCTTTACGACCCGGCGAACATTTCGCTGATGCATCACCTGTACGCGGCGCTGCGCGCCAACCACCTTTACCACCGCGACCAGCACTATGTCGTGCAGGAAGGCGAGATCGTCATTGTTGACGAGTTCACCGGCCGTCTGATGTCGGGCCGGCGCTGGAGCGAAGGGCTGCATCAGGCCGTTGAAGCCAAGGAAGGCGTCGAGATCCAGCCTGAAAACCAGACCATGGCCTCGATCACCTTCCAGAACTATTTCCGCCTGTACGGAAAGCTGTCTGGCATGACCGGAACGGCCGACACCGAGGCCTATGAATTCCAGACCATCTACGGCCTTGAGACCACGGTAATTCCGCCGAACCGTCCGAGCCGGCGCGACGACCAGCTGGACCGCGTCTACAAGACCACGCGCGAAAAGTACGAAGCCGCCATCAAGGACATCCGCGAGTGCCATGAGCGTGGTCAGCCGGTGCTGGTGGGCACGACATCGATCGAAAACTCGGAAATCATCGACAAATTGCTGGAAAAGGAAAAACTTCCGCACCAGGTGCTCAATGCCAAGCAGCATGCGCGTGAGGCCGAGATCGTGGCCCAGGCCGGACGCCCCGGAATGATCACGATTGCGACCAACATGGCCGGTCGGGGCACCGACATCGTGCTCGGTGGCAACGTGGAAAAGCGCATCGAAATGGTCGAGGCTTCAGAGAGCATCCCCAAAGAGGGCAAGGACGCCGAAATCACGCGGCTGCGCGCCGAATGGTCGCAGGAGCATGAAAAGGTCAAGGGCCTGGGCGGGCTGCGCATCATCGCGACCGAACGTCACGAATCCCGCCGCATTGACAACCAGCTGCGCGGCCGCTCGGGCCGCCAGGGCGACCCCGGGTCGTCGCGCTTCTACCTGAGCCTGGACGATCCGCTGATGCGCATCTTCGCCGGTGACCGCGTACGCGCCATCATGGAACGGCTCAAGATGCCCGACGGCGAAGCCATCGAAGCAGGCATCGTCACGCGCAGCATCGAGTCGGCCCAGCGCAAGGTAGAGGCGCGCAACTTCGACATCCGCAAGCAGTTGCTCGAATACGACGACGTCGCCAACGACCAGCGCAAGGTGATCTACCAGCAGCGCAACGACATCATGGACGCCACCAGCCTGGGTGAACAGATCGCCTCCCTGCGCGAAGGCTGTTTCACCGACGTGGCCCGTCAGTACATTCCGACGGAAAGCGTCGAGGAGCAATGGGACCTTGCGGGCCTGGAAAAAGTGCTGCTTGACCAGTGGCAGATTGAACTGTCGCTGCAGCAGGAGGTGGAGGCAGCCAGCGCCATTTCCGACGAAGACCTGGTCGAAAAGGTGATCGCAGCGGCCCATGAAGCATTTGCCGCCAAAGTGGAAAAAGTGGGCGAGGAAAACTTTACCCAGTTCGAACGTGTGGTGCTGCTGCAGAGCATCGACAAACACTGGCGCGATCACCTCAGCGCACTCGACCATTTGCGCCAAGGCATTCACCTGCGCGGTTACGCCCAGAAGCAGCCCAAGCAGGAATACAAGCGCGAGGCTTTCGAGCTGTTCGGCCAGTTGCTGGACAGCGTCAAGAATGAAGTTACCAAAATCCTCATGACGGTGCAGGTGCAGTCGGGCGAGCAACTCGACCAAGCCGCCGAGGAGATGGAAGACCGTGCGGAGCGGATCGCCAACGTGACCTATACCGCGCCAACCGAAACTGGCGGCGTTGAGACCACGGTGGACGAGGAATCGCAACGCTACAAGCAGGCCCTGCCAGCTGGCGCCGTGCCGCGCGTCGGTCGCAACGATCCCTGTCCCTGCGGCTCTGGCAAAAAATACAAACTCTGCCACGGCAAGCTGAGTTGATGCCCCCACGTTCGTTCACTGCGTGTCACTCTCTGCCGCCCAAGGGGGCGCATTTTTCCTAGGGGCGGCCCGTCGGAAAAACCTTTCTACCCTACCGTTTCCTGGAGTCTCGAAAACATGCCTGTGAACTTGTCCGCCACACCCGCTGCCGACCTGTATCCCGTACCTGGTGTGCGCTGGGGCATCACCGAAGCAGGCATCCGCAAGGTGGGTCGCAAGGACCTGTCGGTGCTGTTGCTCGACGAAGGCGCTTCGGTCGGCGCGGTCTTCACGCAAAACCGCTTTTGCGCCGCGCCGGTTCAGCTGTGCCGCGAGCACCTGGCCAAAAACAGCGGCAAGAGCCTGGGCATACGCGCGATGCTGATCAACACCGGCAATGCCAACGCCGGCACGGGTGTCGAGGGCCTGAACCGGGCGCAGGCCAGCTGCATTGCGCTGGCCCGTGAACTGAATCTGGCACCCGAGCAGATCCTGCCGTTTTCGACCGGCGTCATCATGGAGCCCCTGCCGCACGACCGCATTGCCGCCGGCCTGCCTGCCGCCGTGGCAGATGCGCATGAGTCCCACTGGGGCAAAGCCGCCGAAGCCATCATGACCACCGACACCGTGGCCAAGGCTTTCTCCAGCCGCATGACTCTAGGCGGCGCGACGGTCACCATCACCGGCATAGCCAAGGGTGCCGGCATGATCCGGCCCAACATGGCGACCATGCTCGGCTTTCTCGCGACCGACGCCTGCGTGGCGCAGGACCTGATGGCGCAGCTCGCCACGGATCTGGCCGAGGGTTCGTTCAACCGGGTCACGGTCGATGGCGACACCTCGACCAACGATTCCTTCGTCGTGATGGCCACCAACCGCGCGAAACACGCGCAGATCACTTCGCTGGACAGCGCCGCCGGCCAGGCGCTGAAGGCGGCCATGCTGGACATCGCCCGGCGGCTGGCTCAGGCCATCGTGCGCGATGGTGAGGGGGCCACCAAGTTCATCACCGTGCAGGTTGAAGGCGGAAAAACCGCCGCAGAATGCCGTCTGGTGGCCTATGCGATAGCGCACTCGCCGCTGGTCAAGACGGCGTTTTTTGCCAGCGACCCCAACCTCGGACGTATCCTGGCCGCGGTCGGTTATGCCGGCATCGCCGACCTCGACCAGACAAGAATCGACCTGTATCTCGATGATGTGCTGGTGGCGAAAGACGGTGGCCGGCATCCCGACTATGTCGAGGCTGATGGCCAGCGTGTGATGAAACAAAGCGAGATCACCGTTCGCGTCGTGCTGGGACGCGGCGACGCGGTCGACACGGTCTGGACCTGCGACCTGTCTTACGACTACGTCAAGATCAACGCCGACTATCGCAGCTGAGTGCTGGCGCATTGACCATGAACGAGCAATTTGAACGCCTGATGGTCCGCGCCGAGTCTCTGCTGGCGCGCATCGAATCCGTGCTGCCGCAGCCGCTGTCGGCGCCGGACTGGAGTGCCTCGGTGGCTTACCGCTACCGCAAACGCAGCTCTGGCCATGGCGCGTTGGAGCCGGTACGCCACATCGGCCAGATGAGTCTTTCGAACCTCAAGGAAATCGAGGACCAGAAGGAAAAAATCCGGCGCAACACCGAGCAGTTCGTGAGCGGCAAGCCTGCCAACAATGTGCTGCTGACCGGCGCGCGCGGTACCGGCAAGTCCTCACTGATCAAGGCCTGCCTTAATGAATATTCGGCGCGCGGGCTTCGTCTGATTGAGGTCGACAAGGCCGACCTAGTGGACCTGCCCGACATCGTCGACGTGGTCTCCGTCCTGAGCGAAAAATTCATCGTGTTCTGCGACGACCTGAGTTTCGAGGAGGGCGAGCCCGGCTACAAGGCGCTCAAGTCCATCCTTGATGGCTCGGTCGCGGCGGCCACGCCCAATGTGCTGATCTACGCGACCAGCAACCGGCGCCACCTGCTGCCCGAATACATGACGGAAAACCTAACCTATTCCCGCAGCGAGGACGGCGAGGTGCATCCCGGCGAGGTGGTGGAAGAAAAAATTTCGCTGTCCGAACGCTTTGGCCTGTGGGTCAGCTTCTACCCCTTCAGCCAGGACGAGTACCTGACCATCGTCGCGCAATGGCTGTCGTCATTCGGTGTGACGCCAGAGGCCATCAGTGCCGCCAAACCGGCGTCGCTGGTCTGGGCGCTGGAGCGCGGCTCACGCAGCGGTCGGGTGGCTTATCAGTTTGCGCGCGACTATGCGGGGCGTGACAGCGACAGTCGGCCTGTGTCCGCGCCGGTGATCGCTGCCTACGAACGGCCCGGTGCTGCGGTTTCGGCTTCCGACCCCGGCGACCAGGCGGCTGACCACGCGACATGAGCGTGCTGGTGGCCGACGGCGAGCGCCCGCGCGAAGGTGGCGCGGACCGCAAGGTGGTCGATGTGGCGGTGGGTGTGCTGCTGCGGCCGGATGGCGACTTCCTGCTGACGTCGCGCCCGCCCGGCAAGGTCTATGAGGGCTACTGGGAATTCCCCGGCGGCAAGCTCGAGGCCGGCGAGACTGTGGAACAGGCCCTGCGGCGCGAGCTGCACGAGGAAATCGGTATCACAATAGGCGCGGCCCACCCCTGGAAGGTGGAGCTGGTCGACTACCCGCACGCGCTGGTGCGGCTCAACTTCTGCAAGGTTTTCGACTGGCACGGTGAGCTGCACATGCGTGAAGGCCAGGCGTTTGCCTGGCAACGCTTGCCGGTGTCCGTGACGCCCGTGTTGCCGGGCACCTTGCCAGTGCTGGACTGGTTTGCTGCGGAGCGCCAGTTTGCAGAGATCACCCGCGCCGCCGATTGAGGCAAGCCAGGGTAGCGTCTTCGCTACCTTTTTGATAGCTGCTTGCGCTTTACAGACAAGGGCTGGAGCCTGTTCTGGCTTGAAATTGAGGCTCTTCCCGGCATCAGGCTCAGGCCGTGAATTCCCACAGCTTTCTCGCCCCCAGCACCGCATCCGGGTAGGGTGCCTTTCCGCGCGAGCCGTTGTAGCGGCCCAGGCCCATGAACAGATCGCCTTTTTCCCGGTCCAGGTAGTGGCGCAAGATCACGCAGCCAAAACGCAGATTGGTTTGCATATGGAACAGCTTGCCGGGGTCGCCGTCGCCGATGACGCGCGTCCAGAATGGCATGACCTGCATGTACCCGCGGGCGCCGACCGGGCTGACTGCGAACTTGCGGAAGTTGCTTTCGACCTGAATCAGGCCCAGCACCAGCGCCACGTCCAGCCCGGCGCGTTTGCTTTCGTACCAGACGGTCTGCAGGAATTCCTTGCGGATTTGCAACTCCGGTTTTTTCTTTTTCAACCGATCGCTCATGGCGCCCAGCCAGCGCAGGTAGGCCAGCCGGCTGTCGGTATCGCGAAACTCGGGCACCGGTGGCGCCTGGCTGGCAATGGCCGAACTCAGCGCATTGCGCACCGGGTCGATCAGCGGTTCCTCGATCTGTCCGCCGGCCACGGCTTGCTCTGAAATAAATAGCAGAACCCCCCCGGCCGACAAGGACTGGAGGCACTTTCTCCTTGTAACCGCAGCTAGACAACAAGCCTCTGCCGTCATGCGGCCAGCTTGCCTTTCAGAAAGGAAAGGATCTCGGCACTCGCCACGTTGCTCGCAGCCGCGTCGCGGCGGTGCTGGTATTCGACTTGGCCTTCCTTGAGCCCGCGGTCACCGATGGTCACGCGGTGTGGCACGCCGATCAGTTCCCAATCGGCAAACATCGCGCCGGGGCGCTCGCCGCGGTCGTCCAGGATCACGTCCACGCCTGCGGCCACCAGATCATCATGCAGCTTCTGGGCCGCAGCCTTGACGTCGGGAAAGCGGTCCGGGCTGATGGGGCACAGCACCACGGTGAAGGGCGCAATGGCATCGGGCCAGATGATGCCCTTGTCGTCATGGTTTTGCTCGATGGCGGCGGCCGGCAGGCGTGTGATGCCGATGCCGTAGCAGCCCATCTGCAGGAACTGCGGCTTGCCGTTTTCATCGAGAAAAGTGGCGTTCATGGCCTGGCTGTATTTGGTGCCAAGGTAAAACACATGGCCTACCTCGATGCCGCGCTCAATAGCCAGAACACCTTTCCCGTCGGGCGACGGGTCACCGGCGATGACGTTGCGCAGGTCTGCAATCACCTCGGGTTCAGGCAGGTCACGGCCCCAGTTCACACCGGTGATGTGAAAATCCGGTTCGTTGGCGCCGCAGACCCAGTCGGCCATGACGGCGACCTCGCGGTCCACCACCAGCCTGATCGGTTTTTTCAGGTTCAGCGGCCCGAGGTAACCCGGCTTGCAGCCAAAATGGTCTTCGATTTCAGGCAGGGTGGCAAAGCGGAAACCGGCCAGACCATCGACCTTGCCGACCTTGACTTCGTTCATGTCGTGGTCGCCACGCAGCAACAGCAGCCAGACCTGGGTCTTGATGACTTTGCCGGCATCGTCGAGATCTTCGGTGGCCAGCACCAGTGATTTGACCGTTGTATCAAGCGGAATCGAGAGCAGCTCTGCCACATCGCCGCAGGTGGCCTTGCCGGGCGTGGCGGTTTTGGTCATGGCCCGCGAGGCCGCCTTGCGCAAACCTTGCGGCGTCAGCGCCTCGGCTTTTTCCATGTTGGCTGCGTAATCGCTATCGGGGCAATAGACGATAGCGTCCTCACCGGTGGCAGCAATCACCTGGAACTCTTCGCTCAGGTCGCCACCGATAGCGCCGCTGTCAGCGGCCACAGCGCGGTAGCGCAAGCCGAATCGGTCGAAAATCCGGCGGTAGGCGGTGGCCATCACCTGGTAGCTGGCTTTGGCTGCGGTCTGGTCCCGGTCGAAGCTGTAGGCGTCCTTCATGATGAATTCACGCCCACGCATCAGGCCGAAGCGCGGGCGGCGTTCGTCGCGAAACTTTGTCTGGATCTGGTACAGGTTTTTCGGCAGCTGCTTGTAGCTCTTGATATCCTGCCGCATCACATCGGTGATGACTTCTTCGCTGGTCGGCTGGACCACAAAATCACGGCCGTGGCGGTCCTTGATGCGCAGCAGCTCGGGGCCCATTTTTTCAAAGCGGCCGGTTTCCTGCCAGAGCTCGGCCGGCTGGATCACCGGCATGGTCATCTCGACCGCGCCGGCGCGATTCATTTCTTCCCGGACGATTGCTTCGACCTTGCGGATCACGCGCAGGCCCATGGGCATGTAGTTGTAAATGCCGGCCCCCAGCTTCTTGATCATGCCGGCGCGCATCATGAGCTGATGGCTGACCACCTCGGCGTCCGCGGGCGCTTCCTTGAGCGTGGAAATGAAGAACTGGGAGGCTTTCATGACTTGTTTTTCTGGGCTTCGTGAAGTTTTTGGGGGCGGTGCCCCGGGGTGCGCTTGGCTCTGAGCATTCTGCTGTGCATAATGGACTCAGTTTAAAAAATTTGAGGTTTGATTATGCTTGACCGGGACGGCTTTCGGCCCAACGTCGGCATCATCTTGCTCAACCAGAGAAGTCAGGTATTTTGGGGCAAGCGCATACGCACTCACTCCTGGCAGTTTCCGCAGGGTGGCATTGACCGTGGTGAAAATCCCGAGCAGGCCATGTTCCGCGAATTGCACGAAGAAGTGGGGCTGATGCCGCAACATGTGCAGGTGCTTGCCCGGACCCGGGACTGGTTGCGCTATGAGGTACCCGACCGGTTTATCCGCCGCGATGCGCGCGGACATTACAAAGGCCAGAAACAGATCTGGTTCCTGCTGCAGCTGGTCGGCCACGACTGGGACTTGAACCTGCGCGCGACTGACCACCCCGAGTTTGACGCCTGGCGCTGGAATGACTACTGGGTGCCACTGGACGTAGTCGTCGAATTCAAGCGCGGTGTTTACGAGATGGCGCTGACCGAGCTGTCGCGTTTTGTGCCGCGCGCCGACAACCGTTTTGATGCCAAACCGGACCACCGAAACCGGTATTTGCGCGGCGGCATGCGCCAGCGTGACCTTGGGGAAGCTGGCGAGCACGGCGTGCATGCGGCCGGCATCCCGGGCGCGTCCTTTGAGCTGCCTCCCGGCGCCACCTTCGAGCCTGACCCCCAAACCGGTCTGACCAGCCTGACAGCCATTTCCCAAAATGAAAAACATGATCATTAAATCACTGGTGATGGCCTGCCTGGTGGGCCTGTCGGCCACGGCCTGGGCGCAACGTGATGTGGACCTGCTCGACTGGAAGGAAGAGGCGGTTCCGCCGCCGCCGGCCTTCGACACGGGCAAGCTGCTGACCTTTGACGTCTTGCAGGCATCGTCGCTGGTCTTCGGCGTCGACCCCGCAACGTTGCGCATCTCGAAAGACGGTGTGCTCAGCTATGTGATGGTCGCTACCAGCGCAAGCGGCGCGCGCAATGTGCTGTATGAAGGCATACGCTGCGTAACCGGCGAGGTCAAGACCCATGCGCGTTACAGCCCCTCGGGCAGCTGGACACCGGTGACCCTACCCGAATGGCGCTCGATGTTCGACAACATGCCATCCAAACACGCATTGGCCTTCGCCCGGGCCGGCGCATGCGACAACTCGGCACAGGCCTCGTCGGTCGATGAAGTTGTCCGCAGGCTGAAACTCAACCGTTCCGGCCGCTTCAGCTGGTGAGCACTAGGTTGGTCCGGTGGACCATCTCGGTTTCGCCGGTGTAGCCCAGCAACTTTTCGAATTCCGCTGAGGGCTTGCGGCAAATCAGCCTGGCCTCGGCACTCGAGTAGTTGGCCAGGCCGCGCGCAATTTCTCCGCCTGCGGCATCATGCACGGCAATCACGTCGCCGCGCGAGAATTCGCCCTGCACCGAGGTCATGCCAATGGGCAACAGGCTTTTGCCTTCGTCGTGAACTTTCACCGCCGCGCCTGCGTCCACCGTCACCGAGCCGCGCAGCTGGAGGTGGTCGGCCATCCATTGCTTGCGCGCCTGGTTTTTCGGCGTTTGGGCCACCAGCAGGGTGCCGATGGCTTCACCCTGGGTCAGGCGGATCAATGCGTTGGGCTCGCGTCCCCATGCGATCACTGTCGACGCGCCAGAACCGGCCGCCCGTTTCGCCGCCAGAATTTTCGTGATCATGCCGCCCTTGCCGATGCTGGAGCCGGCACCACCAGCCATCGCTTCCAGCGCCGGATCGCCGGCGACCGCCTCATCGATGAAGCGCGCTTCGGGGCTCTTGCGCGGGTCGGCGCTGTACAGGCCTTTCTGATCGGTCAGGATGATCAGGACGTCGGCCTCCACCAGGTTGGCCACCAGCGCACCCAGCGTGTCGTTGTCGCCGAACTTGATCTCGTCGGTCACCACGGTATCGTTCTCGTTGATCACCGGCACCACGCCGAGCTGCAGCAGCGTCAGCAGGGTGGAGCGGGCGTTGAGGTAACGCTCGCGGTCGGTCAGGTCGGCGTGGGTCAGCAGCACCTGGGCGCTGCCGACGCCGTTGTCGCGCAGCTGGCTCTCATAGACCTGCACCAGGCCCATTTGTCCAACAGCGGCGGCGGCCTGCAGCTCGTGGATGGCCTTGGGGCGTGCTGTCCAGCCCAGCCGTTTCATGCCTTCGGCAATCGCGCCGCTGCTGACCATGATGACCTCCCGGCCGCTTTTGACCAAGACCGCCAGCTGCTGGCACCACAGGCCGATGGCGGCGGCGTCCAGGCCCCGGCCATCATTGGTGACCAAACTGGAGCCCACCTTGACCACAATGCGTCTGGCGTTCAGAAGGACTGGGGAAGCTGCGGTTGGTGGCATGTTCAGATCGTTTTGTGCTCCAGCCCTTACCGGTCGGGCGTGAGTAGCTATGATTATTGTAGCAAATGGACGCCCGCACCGGGTCAGAGGGCGTCGGTTTCGCGCGGCAGGTCGGCAAACCGTGGGTCGATTTCTTCGGGTGCCTGTTCGCTTTTTTGCACACTCTTGACGTGCTGGTAAATCGTCTTGACCAGCTGTTCGCAGCCTTCACGCGTCAGTGCCGAAATCTCGAATACCGGGCCCTTGAACTTGAAACGCTTGACGAAGTCTTTGACCAGTGCAGCGCGTTTGTCGGCGTCCACCATGTCGAGCTTGTTGAGCACCAGCCAGCGCGGCTTGTCGTAAAGCGCCGGGTCGTATTTCTTGAGCTCGCCGACGATGGCCTTGGCCTGCGCCACCGGGTCCACGCTGTCGTCAAACGGGGCCATGTCCACAATGTGCAGCAGCAAACGCGTGCGCTGGAGGTGGCGCAGGAACAGGTGGCCCAGGCCAGCGCCTTCGGACGCGCCCTCGATCAGTCCGGGCAGGTCGGCGACCACAAAACTCTGCTCGGGCCCCACGCGCACCACGCCCAGATTCGGGTGCAGCGTGGTGAAAGGATAGTCGGCGATGCGTGGCCGCGCGTTGGAAACGGCGGTAATGAAGGTGGACTTGCCGGCGTTGGGCATGCCCAGCAGGCCGACGTCGGCCAGTACCTTGAGTTCGAGCTTGAGGCTTTTGCGCTCGCCGGGCCAGCCCGGGGTCTTGCTGCGCGGCGCGCGGTTGGTCGAGCTTTTGAAGCGCAGGTTGCCAAAGCCGCCGTCGCCGCCCTTGGCGATCAGCATTTCCTCGCCCGGCACCAACAGCTCGTACAGGACTTCTCCAGTTTCGGCGTCGGTCAGGATGGTGCCCACTGGCATCTTCAGCATGATGTCGTCGCCCTTGGCGCCGAACATATCCGAGCCCATGCCATGTTCACCGTTGCGCGCTTCATGGCGGCGTGAAAAGCGGAAGTCCACCAGGGTGTTCAGGTTGACATCGGCCACCGCATAGACATGGCCGCCACGGCCGCCGTCACCGCCGTTGGGACCGCCGAACTCTTTGTACTTTTCGTGGCGAAACGAGACGCAGCCGCTCCCGCCATCGCCGGCGGCGATGTCAATAAAGGCTTCGTCAACAAATTTCATGATCGGCTCTGGTGTGTACTGTGGCGGCGCCCGGGCCGTCAGGAAGTTCGGGAAAACAGTTTACAAATAAAAAAGCCCCGACAGGTCGGGGCTTCGTTCGAGTCCAAGCGACTTAATCGAAGTGATCAGCTTACGCCGGAGTCACGTTGACCGTGTGCTTGTTCAGCGCGCCCTTGACGGCAAACGAGACCGAACCGTCCACCAGTGCAAACAGGGTGTGGTCTTTGCCGATGCCGACGTTGACGCCGGGGTGGAACTTGGTGCCGCGCTGGCGCACGATGATGCTGCCCGCGTTGATCACTTCGCCCCCGAACTTCTTGACACCCAACATCTTGGGCTGCGAATCGCGCCCGTTTCGCGTAGAGCCGCCGCCTTTTTTCTGTGCCATTTTTCAATACTCCTTGGTGAGTCCTGGTACTTCGCTACTTAACCGACGATGGCGCCGATTTGCAGTTCAGTGAAGTTTTGCCGGTGACCCTGGCGTTTCTGATAATGCTTGCGACGGCGCATCTTGAAGATGCGAACCTTGTCGTGCCTGCCCTGCGAGAGGACAGTAACCGTGACAGTAGCGCCGGACACCAAGGGCGTACCAACCGTGATTGTGCTGCCGGTTCCGACAGCCAATACTTGGTCAATAACGATCTCTTGGCCTACGTCCGCAGCAATCTGTTCTACTTTAATTTTTTCGCCAGTAGCAACTTTGTATTGTTTGCCACCGGTTTTTATGACCGCGTACATGTAAGACCTCTTTAAATTGAGTTCTGCGGACGGATTTCCACAGAGCCCTCGATTCTAGCACGGGACGCGGAAAACCCTCATCGCCGCCCATCCGGCCTCGGGTGATGCCGCAGGCTTCCTATAATCGGGCCAACCTCTTGTCTGGACCGCCTTGACTGTCAATTCCTCTCGCACGGCCGCTGCGCTGGCCCTCATCGCCGGCGACATGCAGGCCATGGACGCGGTGATCGCGCGCCGCCTCAGCTCCGATGTTCCCCTGGTCAGCCAGGTGTCGCAGTACATCATTGCGGCCGGCGGCAAGCGCTTGCGTCCCGCGCTGCTGCTGCTGATGTGCGGCGCCCTGGATTACCGCGGCGAACAGCGGTTCAACCTGGCGGCTGTTGTGGAATTCATACACACGGCCACCCTGCTGCACGACGATGTGGTGGATGAGTCCACCTTGCGCCGGGGCCGGGCGACGGCCAATGCCTCGTTTGGCAACCCGGCCAGCGTGCTGGTCGGCGACTTCCTGTATTCGCGGGCTTTCCAGATGATGGTCGATGCCGGCGACATGCGCATCATGCAGACCCTGGCCGAAGCCACCAACGTGATTGCCGAGGGGGAGGTGCTGCAACTGATGAACATGCACGACGCCAGTTTGTCGGAAGAGGGCTACCTGCGCGTCATTCGCTCCAAGACGGCCAAGTTGTTCGAGGCCAGCGCGAGGCTCGCAGCCTTGCTGGCGGGGGCGCCGCCTGATATCGAGCGGGCCTGCGCAGACTACGGCCAGGCGCTGGGAACGGCTTTCCAAGTGATTGACGATGTGCTTGACTATGACGGTGATGCGGCAGAGATGGGCAAAAACCTGGGGGATGACCTGCGGGAGGGGAAGGCCACTTTGCCCCTGATCATCGCCATGCAGCGTGGCACAGCGGCCGAGAACGCCACGATACGCCACGCCATTGAAACCGGCGGAACCGAGCGTCTGGCCGAAATCGTCGCCATCGTCAAGCACACAGGCGCCCTCCAGGCGACCCGCGATGCGGCGGCAGCCGAGGCGCAGCGGGCGATAGCGGCCCAGGCCGTGCTGGGGCGTAGTGCCTACAGCACCGCATTGCTAGAATTGGCTTCCCAGCTGTTGCAGCGTCGTTCCTGACGCGCCCTGGGCACTTCGGGGTGTAGCTTAGCCTGGTAGAGCGCTACGTTCGGGACGTAGAGGCCGGAGGTTCGAATCCTCTCACCCCGACCATTAGCGCCTGTTCCCACCCACTCTTCCAGTTTCATTGTCGTCCGTCCAACACCGGGGTCGAAGCAGCCGCCTTTTCGGTTTACATCGCCATGGCTATCAACGATGATGTCAATTTTGTCACTTTGAGATAGATTCGGACATATGGCCGCCGTCGATACCGTCATCAATTCGCCTGCTTTGCCTGGCTTGGGCCGGGCGCTGGTGATGGCCGGCAAACTTGAGCAAAAGGCCGCAGAGGATATTTTCCGCAAGGCCCAGAAAGGGCGCACCAGTTTTATCGCCGAACTGACCGGCTCCGGCGTGGTTTCTGCCTTTGACCTGGCGCACACCATGTCCACCGCGTTTGCGGCGCCGTTGCTGGATCTGGAAGCAATAGACACACAGCGCCTGCCCAAGGGGCTGCTCGACACCAAGATCTGTCAGGCCTACCGTATCGTTGTGCTCAGCAAGCGCAGCAACCGGTTGATAGTGGCCACGGCCGACCCGTCGGATCAGGAGGCCGCAGAAAAAATCAAGTTCTCGACCCAGATGGGCGTGGACTGGGTGATTGCCGAATATGACAAGCTGTCCAAAATGGTGGAAGCATCGGCTACCACCGCGTCCGAGGCCATGGACAGCATCATCGGCGACGACTTCGAGTTTGACGAGTCCACCGCCGAGGCAGCCAGCGCCGACAACAACGATTCCGGCGTGGCCGAGGTCGAAGATGCCCCGGTCGTCAAGTTCCTGCACAAGATGCTGCTTGATGCGTTCAGCATGCGCGCCTCCGACCTGCATTTCGAGCCCTACGAGCATACCTACCGCGTGCGTTTCCGGGTTGACGGTGAGTTGCGCGAAATCGCTTCGCCGCCGGTGGCTATCAAGGAAAAGCTGGCGTCCCGGATCAAGGTCATCTCGAAAATGGACATTTCCGAGAAACGGGTGCCGCAAGACGGCAAGATGAAGCTGAAGATCGGGCCCGACCGGGTGATCGATTTCCGGGTCAGCACCTTGCCGACGATGTTTGGCGAAAAGATCGTGATTCGTATCCTGGACCCGAGCAGCGCCAAGCTGGGCATCGATGCGCTGGGCTACGAACCGATTGAAAAAGAACGCCTGCTCAATGCGGTCCAGCGCCCCTACGGCATGGTGCTGGTGACCGGGCCCACAGGTTCGGGAAAAACCGTGTCGCTGTACACCTGCCTGAATATCCTGAACAAACCTGGCGTGAACATATCCACCGCCGAAGACCCGGCCGAGATCAACCTGCCCGGCGTCAACCAGGTCAGCATGAACGACAAGGCCGGGCTGACCTTTTCGGTCGCCCTCAAGGCGTTTTTGCGCCAGGATCCGGACATCATCATGGTCGGCGAAATCCGCGATCTGGAAACCGCCGAAATCTCCATCAAGGCCGCGCAGACCGGTCACCTTGTGCTGTCCACGCTGCACACCAATGACGCGCCTGCCACCCTGACCCGGTTGCGCAACATGGGTATTGCGCCCTTCAACATCGCGTCGAGCGTGATCCTGATCACGGCGCAGCGCCTGGCGCGCCGCCTCTGCCCGAACTGCAAGGCGCCTGCGGACATTCCGCGCGAGACCCTGCTTGATGCCGGGTTCGAAGAGGATGATGTCGACGGCACCTGGACGCCTTTCCGCCCGGTGGGTTGCTCCATGTGCAACAGCGGCTACAAAGGACGGGTCGGAATCTACCAAGTGATGCCGATCACGGACGAGATCCAGCGCATCATCCTGCGCGATGGCAGCGCCCTCGAAATTGCCGAGCAAGCCGCCAAGGAAGGCGTCAAAAGCCTCCGGGGGGCCGGCTTGCAAAAGGTCAAGACGGGCATGACCTCGCTGGAGGAAATTCTGGGGTGTACCAATGTCTAGGAGTCTGTCGCACTTGGGAATCGTCGGCTGTAAATTGACCGCAGCGGTCCATTTTTCACGGTCTTTTCGCCCCATAGCTGGGCTATGGGACTGCAAATCCGGCAAAAACTGTCCTCGCTGGGGCCGATTTTCGCTTTCGACGCCCCAAGTCCGACAGGCTCCTGGCTCTGCCATCGCATTTCGGCCCGTGCAGCGTGGCAGCTGCTCCCGGCTTTCATCATCCTGTAAGCATTAGCAAGAAGGCAACATGGCAACTGCAACATCCAGGGACGTCAAGGAATTTGTTTTCGAGTGGGAAGGGAAAGACCGCAACGGCAAGCAGGTTCGCGGTGAAACACGGGCCGTTGGTGAAAACCAGGTCAAGGCTTCGTTACGCCGGCAGGGCGTGTTCCCAACCAAAATCAAGAAACGCAGCATGCGTTCGGGCAAGTCCATCAAGCCCAAGGACATTGCCATTTTTACCCGCCAACTGGCCACCATGATGAAAGCTGGCGTGCCTTTGCTGCAGTCTTTTGACATTGTTGGGCGCGGCAACCCCAATGCCAGTGTCACCAAACTACTCAACGATGTGCGCACTGACGTGGAAACCGGCACCTCGCTGAGCGCCGCCTTCCGCAAGTACCCCTTGTACTTCAATGCGCTGTATTGCAACCTGGTGGAAGCTGGTGAGGCCGCCGGTATCCTGGAAGCGCTGCTGGACCGGCTGGCGGTTTACATGGAGAAAACCGAAGCCATCAAATCCAAGATCAAGTCTGCGCTCATGTACCCGGCTTCGGTGGTGGTGGTGGCTTTTGTGGTGGTGGCGGTGATCATGATTTTTGTGATTCCGGCATTCAAGCAGGTGTTTTCCTCGTTCGGCGCGGATCTGCCGGCGCCGACACTGTTCGTGATGGCCATCAGCGAATTTTTTGTCGCGTACTGGTGGCTCATTTTTGGCGGCATAGGCGGCGGCATCTACTTTTTCATGCAGGCCTGGCGCCGCAATGAAAAGATGCAGCGTGTGATGGATCGCGTCCTGCTGAAGGTGCCGGTGTTCGGCGTGCTGATAGAAAAGTCCTGCATCGCCCGCTGGACGCGCACGCTGTCCACCATGTTTGCTGCCGGTGTGCCTTTGGTCGAGGCGCTGGATTCCGTGGGCGGCGCCTCCGGCAATTCCCTTTACGCTGATGCCACGGAAAAAATCCAGCAGGAGGTGTCCACCGGCACCAGCCTGACCGCCGCCATGGGCAATGCCAACCTGTTTCCGACCATGGTGCTGCAGATGTGTGCGATCGGCGAGGAGTCGGGCTCCGTGGATCACATGCTTGGCAAGGCCGCCGACTTTTATGAAGCGGAAGTTGATGAAATGGTCGCCGGCCTGTCCAGCCTGATGGAGCCCATCATCATTGTGTTTCTCGGTGGTTTAATCGGCGGCATCGTGGTTTCCATGTATCTGCCGATCTTCAAGCTTGGTCAAGTGGTTTGATGCCGCAACTGGTGTCGGGACTGCCTGCGGGACTTGTCGCCGCGCTGGCAGGTTTTCTCGGTCTGCTGGTCGGCAGCTTCCTGAACGTGGTGATTTACCGTTTGCCAAAAATCATGGAGCGCCAGTGGGTGCTGGAATGCGCCGAAATGTCCGGCACGGCCTTGCCCACTGCTGAGCCCTTCAACCTGATGGTGCCCCGGTCGCGCTGCTCCAGTTGCGGGCATGTGATTGCGTGGCATGAAAACATCCCCGTGCTGAGTTACCTCTTCCTTAAAGGACAATGTTCGGCCTGCGGCTCAAGATTTGGCTTGCGCTATCCGCTGGTCGAACTGACAACCGGTGCGCTGTTTTTCTTCTGCGCCTGGCGCTGGGGCCTGAGCTGGACCGCGCTGGCGTGGAGCGGCTTTTCGGCCGTCCTGGTGGCGCTGGCGATGATCGACTGGGACACCACGCTGCTGCCCGATGACCTCACACTGCCCATGCTCTGGGCAGGACTGATTGTTGCGGCGCTGGGATGGAACCCTATGGTCGCCCTGAGCAATGCGCTGTGGGGCGCCGTCGCGGGTTATCTCTCGCTCTGGCTGGTGTACTGGGCCTTCAAGCTGGTTACCGGTAAGGAAGGCATGGGTTATGGCGATTTCAAACTGTTTGCGGCGCTCGGTGCCTGGTTCGGCTGGTCGGCGCTGGTGCCCATGATCCTGATGGCCTCGGTCATCGGCGCACTGGTCGGAATTGCGATGAAATTTTCCAGCGGCTTGCGTGAAGGCGGCGTGGTGCCTTTCGGACCGTTCCTGGCCGGCGCCGGCCTCACCGCCATGCTGTTTGGACCCCAATCCATCCTTCGCTTCATCGGGTTATAAGGGCATGCCGGCTTTGCGCGTAGGGCTCACCGGGGGCATAGGCAGTGGCAAAAGCACGGTGGCGGGCATGCTCGCCGATTGCGGCGCCGCCATCATCGACTCAGATGCGATCTCGCGCCAGACGACAGCCCCGGGCGGAGCGGCGATTCCCTTGATCTCCGGGCACTTCGGCGCGGAGATGGTGACGGCCGAAGGTGCGCTGGACCGCGCTCGCATGCGCTCACTGGTTTTTAGCGATCCCCAAGCCAAACTCCGGCTGGAAGCCATCATCCACCCGCTCGTCGGCACGGAAACTGCGCGTCAGGCGGTGCAGGCTGAGGAATCGGGGAAGCGCTGCATCGTGTTTGATGTGCCGCTGCTGGTGGAGTCCGGCCGCTGGCGACAGAATGTGCACCAGGTGTTGGTGGTGGACTGCAGCGAAGAAATGCAGATCAGCCGCGTCATTGCCCGCAATGGTTGGTGCCGGGAGCAGGTCGGTCAGGTGATGGCGGGACAGGCCAGTCGCAGCCAGCGACTCGCCGCCGCTGATGTCTGTATTGCCAACGATGGGTCGGTCTCGCTGGCCGCGCTGGCACTGCTGGTCCGGCAGGCGGCGCAACGCTTCGGGCTATGATGGCTGATCCTTCCGCTGAAAAAGATATATCGCAGTGATTCTTTACGAATATCCCTTCAACGAACGCATTCGCACGTATTTGCGGCTTGAGCACCTCTTTCACCGCCTTGGCGAACTGGCCGCGCGGGACCATCCGACCGACCACCACTACGCAATCACGACGATTTTTGAAGTGATGGATGTGGCGGCCCGCGCCGACCTGAAAACTGATGTGCTCAAGGATCTGGACCGGCAAAAACACCAGCTCAATGGCTACCGGGGCAATCCCGCGATCTCTGAGGCGGTGCTCGATGAGGTGACCGCCCAGCTGGATGCCTGTTTTGCCACCCTGACCGGGTTGCCGGGAAAAGCTGGTCAGTCCCTGACCGAAAACGACTGGTTGATGAGCATACGCAGTCGCATTGGCATCCCTGGCGGCACCTGTGAGTTCGATCTGCCGGCGTATTTTGCCTGGCAGCATTTTGATGCGGCCACCCGCCAGCAGGATTTGCAGCGCTGGATCGCCACGCTGGTGCCACTGGCCGAATCGGTGCGCATGCTGCTCAAGCTGCTGCGCGACTCCGGTCTGCCGCAAAAAGTCGTGGCTAACGGCGGGCAGTACCAGCAGACCCTGCCGCAGGGGCGCACTTTCCAGTTGCTGCGCCTGCGGATCGACCCTGCGCTGGGACTGATTCCTGAAATCAGCGGCAACCGGTTGATGGTGTCGGTCCGCATGATGCGCCATGAGAGCGATGACCGACTGCATGCGTCGGCCGACGATGTGGCTTTTGAATTGACGCTCTGCTCCTGAATAGCGCGATGACTTCCGGTCTCTCCCCATCCAAAATGGTGGTATGCCCCGGCTGCGGCGGGCCCAGTGTCTATGCGCCGGACAACCGCTTCCGCCCTTTCTGCAGCGAGCGCTGCAAGAATGTCGATCTGGGTGCCTGGGCCAGCGAGAGTTTCCGCATGCCGGCGGATGCCCCACCGGATGACCAGGTGTACGGCGACGCCAAACTGCAGTAAAAACACAATCTGTGTGCAAGCAGGCGGCGACTGACCGCCGTTTTCAGGGAGTGTGAAATGAATGGATCGTCGTTTTTGAGGCGTGGCGCCCTCGTGGCATTGGGCACGGCCTTGTGTCTGGCGTTCTTGGCCGGGTCGGGCCTTGCGGCGACCGAGAAGGCCAAAAAGACCTCGGCCGTCAAGAAGCAGGGCAGCACAAAATTCTTGCCGGGATCGCAGGAAACCCGTAAGGAACGCAGCGAGCGGCTCAAGCGGGAGTGCAAGGGCCGGGTCAATGCCGGCGCTTGCACTGGTTACACCGACTAGCGTGCGGGCAGATCAGCCCGCAGCCCGGTGGAAACCTCGGCTCAGGCCGACGGGGTGCCCAGAACCCGTTGCAATTCTCCGTTCTCGTACATCTCCATCATGATGTCCGAGCCGCCTATGAATTCCCCCTTCACATAAAGCTGGGGAATGGTTGGCCAGTTGCTGTATTCCTTGATGCCGTTGCGAATTTCTGGATCTTCCAGCACATTGACGGTGGCGGGCTTGTTCACGCCGCAGGCCTTGAGGACCTGGATGGCGCGGCCTGAAAAGCCGCACTGCGGGAACTGGGCCGTGCCTTTCATGAACAGCACGACGTCGCTGGATTTGACGATCTGGTCTATGCGCTGCTGGGTATCACTCATGTCGGGTCCTTGAAGGAGGTCAAGCCGTTGCCGGGGCGGATCGGGCTGATCCGGCGGCCGTCCACCCCAAATGGATGTCACCGGCGAAAAAATCAATGGCTGATTATCCCGCTGTTTGCTGCGGGCTGCTTTCACCCCCGGCCAGCGCCCGCCCGAACAGCGTTCCACGCCGGCCAGATCGATGCGACTTTGCACTTGGCTAAAGCCTTGCGCTGCCAGCAAGAGGCACACAGCGTCGGCCTGGCCGTAGCCATGCTCCAACAACAACCAGCCTTGCGGATGAAGGTGGGCGGGTGCGTGCTTGATGATGGTCCGGAGGTCGTCCAGACCGTCAGTGCCAGCAGCGAGCGCGTTCAGCGGCTCGTGGCTCAAGCTGCTGAGATGCGGATCATCCTTGGCCACGTACGGTGGATTACTGGCGATCAAGTGAAAGTGTCCGCTTACATTTTCAAGCCAGCTGCCTTCGATGAAGCTGATGGTCAAGCCGTGGCGCGCCGCATTGCCACGGGCTACGGCGAGGGCACCGGCGCTGGCATCGAGGGCGGTGATATCCAGGGCCGGCCGGGTTTTCTTCAGTGCCAGCGCAATCGCGCCGCTGCCGGTGCCCAGATCCAGCACACGCGCGCCCGCCGGCATGCCGGGGGACGCCAGCGCTTCAAGCGCCCAGTCCACCAGGGTTTCCGTGTCCGGGCGCGGCACCAGCACGCGCGTGTCGACCTCAAACTGCAGGCCGTAAAACTCTTTGCGGCCAACGATATAGGCCAGCGGTTCACCGGCGGCCCGGCGCAGACTCAGCGCGCGGACCCGGTCGGCGGTTTCCCCGGGGAGGGCATCGCCGTCATGCGCCAGCAGCCAGCCCCGGTCGCTGTCAGGCCGGCCCAGCGCATGCAGCAGCAGCAGTTGCGCGTCCAGGCGCGCCAGCCCCAGGGTCTGAGCTGCGGCGAGGGCCTGAGCGCAGTTCAGCAGGTTCGGCGTGTCTGGATGGGGCATTGATTTTGCTATCAATTCAGGAGCTGTCTGCGCCCGCTGGATAGGGGCTGAAGGCCGATTTGATTCATAAGTGGCCCGATCAGCCGTTCGACGCCGATTCCAGCTCGGCCAGCAATTCCGCACCGCGCGCGACTTGCAGCGCGGTCACCACGTCGTCCATGTCGCCCTCCATGATGGACAGCAGCTTGTACAGGGTCAGGTTGATGCGGTGGTCGGTGAGCCGCCCCTGCGGGAAGTTGTAGGTGCGGATGCGATCGCTGCGGTCCCCGCTGCCGATCAGGCCCTTGCGGGTGGCGGCGTCTTTGGCGGCGCGTTCAGAACGGTCTTTCTCGTGGATACGCGCAGTCAGCACCTTGAGCGCCTGCGCCTTGTTGCTGTGCTGGCTGCGGCCGTCCTGGCATTCGGCGACGATGCCGGTCGGCAGGTGGGTGATGCGCACCGCCGAGTCGGTCTTGTTGATGTGCTGGCCGCCGGCGCCGCTGGCGCGGTAGGTATCGATGCGCAAATCGGACGGGTTGATCTGGATGGCCACCGCCTCGTCGGGCTCGGGCAGCACGGCGACGGTACACGCGCTGGTGTGGATGCGTCCCTGGGTTTCTGTGGCCGGCACGCGCTGCACACGGTGGCCACCGGATTCAAAACGCAGCTTGCCGTAGACGCCCACACCCATGGGGTCGGTCGCGCCGTCGATGCGAATCACCACCTCCTTGTAGCCGCCGAGTTCGCTGGGCGACTCGCTGATGACTTCGACCGCCCAGCGCTTGCGCTCGGCAAAACGTGAATACATGCGCAGCAGATCGCCGGCAAACAGTGCCGACTCGTCGCCGCCGGTGCCGGCGCGGATCTCGATGAAGGCCGGGCGCGCATCGTCCGGGTCTTTCGGGATCAGCATCAGCTGCAGGTCCGCATCCAGGCCGGCGATGTCGGCCTGCGCCGCGCTGATTTCCTCTTCCGCCATGGCCGCCATCTCGGGATCGTCTTTCGCCTCGGCCAGCATGACCTGCGCGCTGGCCAGATCGGCCTCGCGCGCCGTCATGCGCTGGTACTGGCCGACCACGATGCTGAGCTCGGCATGTTCGCGCGTCAGGCTGCGAAAGCGCTCCATGTTGCTGACCACGTCGCTGGCCGACAGCAGCGCGTCCAGCTCATGCAGGCGGAAGATCTGGCGGTCCAGGGTCTGGCGGAGAAAGGGTTTCATCGGGGAAAATGCGGGTGGGCGAACAGTCGGGGACGGCACCGGCAAAGCCGGCAGGGACGGGCAGCGGATAGTGGCCGCGATGCGGCGCAGCGCAGCTAACGCTCTGGTCTTCGGTCGGCAGGTTGCCGCGCAGGAACAGGCGGGACACCGTCTGCGCCGTGGCTTCGCGGCTGCCGGCGTCGCCCGCGTGCAGCTCGGCCAGCGTACCGTGCAGCATCTTCTGCGTGAGGCCGCGCGACAGTGCGTCCAGCACCGTGTCCACTGGCTCGCCACGTGCCAGCAGCTTTTTCGCGCGCGCAATCTCGGCGGCGCGCCAGGCGTCGGTTTGTGCATTGAGCTGCTGAATCAGTGGCACGGTGCGGCGCTGGCCCAGCCAGTGCATGAAGTTCTGCACACCGGCATCGATGATGACTTCGGCCTGCGCGACGGCGGCCTGCCGGCTGTCCTTGCCGGTTTGCACCACATGGGCCAGGTCGTCCACGGTGTAGAGGTAGATGTCGGGCAGTTCCTTGACCTCGGGCTCGATGTCGCGCGGCACGGCCAGGTCGACCATGAACATCGGACGGTGCTTGCGCAGCTTGACCGCACGCTCCACCGCGCCCAGGCCGATAATGGGCAGGGTGCTGGCGGTGCAGCTGATCACCGCGTCGAACTCATGCAGTCGGCTCGGCAGGTCGGCCAGGCGCATGACCTCGGCGCCAAAGCGGCTGGCGAGTTTTTCACCACGTTCCAGCGTGCGGTTGGCCACCGTCATGGACTTAGGGTTTTTGGCGGCGAAGTGGGTCGCGGCCAGGTCAATCATTTCACCGGCGCCGACAAACAACACGCGGATGTCGCCAAGATCCTCGAACAACTGCCCGGCCAGCCGCACCGAGGCAGCCGCCATGCTGATGCTGTGCGCCCCGATTTCGGTGCTGCTGCGCACTTCCTTGGCCACAGAGAAGGAGCGCTGGAACAGCTGGTGCAGGGTGCTGCCCATGGCGCCGGCGTCTTCGGCCGCGCGCACGGCTTCCTTCATCTGGCCGAGGATTTGCGGCTCGCCCAGCACCATGGAGTCGAGTCCGCTGGCGACACGAAAGGCATGGCGCGCGGCCTGGTCGTTTTCAAGCGTGTAGGCATGTGAGCGCAGCAGGGCCGGCGACACGCCGCCGTGGTGCGCCAGCCAGTCCAGCGTGTGGTCGATGTCGGACCGGTCACTGGCGCAGTAGATCTCGGTGCGGTTGCAGGTGGACAGCAGCGTGGCCTCTGGCTGCCGCTTCAGTGAACTGCGCAACCCCTTCAGGATCGGCTCGACCTGGTCGATGGCGAACGCAAACCGGCCCCGCAAATCAAGCGGTGCGGTGGTATGGTTAATGCCGAGGGCCCAGACTGACATCCGCTGATTATAAAATTGAAGCCATGAGCAGGCGCTCACATTCTTTCAATCCCCTTGATACACGGCAAGCCGGCCGACAATTCACCCTGAGGCCATGACCGCATTCAACCTGATCAACCAGTTGCTCAATTTCATGGCGCCGGCCGCCGCTGTCGCCTTGTTGCTGGGGTTGTCGGTCCGTCTTTTTGCCGGATTTTTCAGATCAAAAAGGCCTCCAGCCCACGGCTGGATTGCACAAGCAGCTATTGTTTTCATAGCGGGCGTAGTGTTGCTGCTGGCCGGGCTGCTGGTGTTTGGCCGCGACGGCAAGATGGCCAGTTATGCGTTGCTGGCCGTCGGCGCTGCCACCTGCCAGTGGCTGTTGCTGCGCGGCGGCAAGGCCTGACCCGGGCTCAGGCGTCCGGCGGAAACAGGTCGGTGCGGTCGGTGATTATGCCGTCTGTGCCCAAATCCAGCAGGCGCCGGGCGGCCCATTCGTCGTTGACGGTGTAGCTCAGGGTGCGGAAGCCGGCCTGCTTTGCTGTGCGTACGCTGGCCGCATCCCACAAGGCGTGGTTGCAGACCAGCGCGGTGCAGTCCAGTGCCTGTGCGATGTCCACCCAGCCATCCCACCAGCTGTCGAGCAAGAGCCCGCGCGGCAACTGCGGCTGGGCGGCTTGTGCAGCCTTCAGCGCCTCGGGCCGGAACGAGGTCAGCAAGGGCGGCACCGCAGCGCCTGCCCAGAGCCGGGCGGCCGCATCTGCCACGACCTGGCCGGTCAGTACCTCAGCGCCCGGCGTCGGCTTGATCTCGATGTTCAGAAAGTAGCCGTTGTGCTGGCAGTAACGCGCGAGGTTGTCCAGGCTGGCCAGCGGCTCGCCCGCATGGGCGCGCGAATGCCAGCTGCCGGCGTCCAGCAGCGACAGCGCGTGCCAAGACTGGTCGCCGGCCGTGCCCTTGCCGTTGCTGGTGCGCTCCAGCGTGGCGTCGTGCAACAGGAAGGGTACGTCGTCGGCGCTCAGCTTCACGTCACATTCGAACATGCGGTAGCCGTGGGTCGCGCCCAGGCGGAAAGCCGCCAGGGTGTTTTCAGGCGCCTGTTTGCCGGCGCCCCGGTGCGCGATCCAGCGCGGGTAGGGCCAGCCGCTGTTCACGCAGACTCCCCGAATTTCAGCAGATTGCCGTGCGGGTCGGTCACGTACAGCTCCTTCATGCCCCAGGGCTGCGCCACTGGCGGATCGAGCGTCAGGCCACGCTGCACGAAATCCGCGTGCAGCGCCGCGGTGTCGCCGCGCACGTAGCAGGAGGTGTTTTCAGCGATATGCCGTTCGGGGCAGAGCCAGAAATGCAGCTCGCAGCCGTCGCGGGCAAGAATCAGGTAGCCGGGGGTTTCCAGTTCGCAGGCAAAACCCAGCCGCTGCATGTAGAACGCCCGCGACTGCGCGATGTCCAGTGACGCCAGGACCGGGACGGTGGACTGGATGCCCGCCATGGCGGTCAGCCGGGGATGCGTTTGCCGGTATCTGCGTCGAAGCTGTGCAGCCGGTCGGGTCGGGGTGCCACATGGATGATGGTGTCCGGTGCCGGTGAATGCGTGCCTTCTTCGACCCGCACGATCAGCTGTTCTCCGTTCACGCGGCCGTAGATTAGGCGCTCCGCGCCCAGCAGTTCGACGGTTTCGACCTTCACTTCCCAACCTTCGATGCGCACGTCCAGGTGTTCCGGGCGGATGCCCAGAATGGTGCCGGGCTTGCCGCCGGGTGCGTTTTTCAGCAAATTCATCGGCGGGGAGCCGATGAAGCTGGCCACGAAAGTGGAGGCGGGCGTGTGGTAAACCTCTTCGGGTGTTCCGAACTGCTCCATGTTGCCGGCGTTCATGACGATCATCCGTTGCGCCAGTGTCATGGCCTCGACCTGATCGTGGGTGACGAAGAGCGAGGTGATGCCCAGTTCGCGGTGTAGCTTCTGGATTTCCAGCCGGGTCTGGGCGCGCAGCTTGGCGTCGAGGTTGGACAGCGGCTCGTCGAACAGAAAGACCTGCGGCTGGCGCACGATGGCGCGGCCCATGGCCACACGCTGGCGCTGGCCGCCTGAGAGCTGGCGCGGCTTGCGGTCCAGCAGGTGGCCGAGTTCCAGGATGCCGGCGGCCTTGTCGACGCGCTGCTTGATCTCGTCAATCGGCATTTTCTTGATCTTCAGGCCGTAGGCCATGTTGTCGAACACGCTCATGTGCGGGTAGAGCGCGTAGTTCTGGAACACCATGGCGATGTCACGCTCGGCCGGCTCGAGCTGGTTGACCACGCGGTCGCCGATCCAGATTTCACCGCCGGAGATCTCTTCGAGGCCGGCCACCATGCGCAGCAGCGTGGACTTGCCGCAGCCCGAAGGCCCGACGATGACGATGAACTCGCCATGCGCGATGTCGGCGGTGACGCCATGGATCACCTGAAGCTCGGCTTTGCCCTTGCCGTACTTCTTGACGATGTTTTTGAGTTGGATTGAAGCCATTGAGACAACCTATGTTGGTTTTAATTCAAGCGGACGCCGCAGAACCGGCTTTGCCGGGCCTCAGGCGACGCCCCCTGGGAGGCACGAAGGCGCTTACTGGGAGGGTCATTTCTCCGTATCGACCAGGCCCTTGACGAACCATTTTTGCATCAGCATCACGACGATGGCGGGCGGAAGCATCGCGAGGATAGCGGTGGCCATCACCACATTCCACTCGATGTAGACCTCGCCGAAGATCAGGCGCTTGATGCCCATCACGATGGGGTACATGGATTCATCGGTAGTGACCAGCAGCGGCCAGAGGTACTGGTTCCAGCCGTAGATGAACTGGATCACGAAAAGCGCGGCCATGGACGTTTTGGACAGCGGCAGCAGCACGTCTTTGAAGAAGCGCATGGGTCCGGCGCCATCGACGCGCGCCGCCTCGACCAGTTCGTCGGGCACCGTCATGAAAAACTGCCGGAAGAGAAAGGTGGCTGTGGCCGACGCGATCAGCGGAATCGTCAGGCCCGACATGCTGTTGAGCATGCGCAGGTCGGAGATGACCTCATAGGTCGGGCCGATGCGCACCTCCACCGGCAGCATCAGCGTCACGAAAATCATCCAGAACACGAGGTTCTTGAAGGGGAAGCGGAAGTAGACGATCGCAAATGCCGACAGCAGCGAAATCGCGATCTTGCCGATGGCAATGATCAATGCGCTGGCCAGGCTGATGCCCATCATGGGCAGGGCCGGTGCCACCGTCGCGCCGGCCTCGGTCTTGCCGCCGAACAGCGCGAAGCGGTAGCTTTCCACGATGTTGTTGCCGGGCAGCAGAGAAATCGGGTTACTGGACATGATCTGCTCGGCAGTCTGGGTCGATCCGATGAAGGTGACGTAGATCGGGAAGAACACGATGACGACCCCGAGGATGAGGATCGCGTGCGAAACGAAGTCGAGGATGGGGTGGCGTTCGATCATGCAGGCCTCCGCAGGGCCACCCGGAGTGGCGTCGAATGGCTCGAAGTGGGCAGAGTTGGGGCGGTTCTCATCAGTAGTGGACTTTTTTCTCGACAAATTTGAACTGGATCACCGTCAGCACGACAACAATGACCATCAGTACGACCGACTGCGCGGCCGAGCCGTTGATGTCCATGGCCTTGAAGCCGTCGTAATACACCTTGTAGACCAGGATCGAGGTGTCTTTGCCCGGGCCACCGCTGGTGGCGGCGTCGACGATGGCAAAGGTTTCGAAGAAGGCGTGCACGATGTTGATGACCAGCAGGAAGAAGGTGGTCGGCGACAGCAGCGGCCACACGATGCTCCAGAAGCGCTTCCAGGGCGTAGCGCCATCAATCGTGGCAGCTTCAATCAGCGAATGCGGGATCGATTGCAGGCCGGCCAGGAAGAACAGGAAGTTGTAGGAGATGTACTTCCAGATGGACGCCATGACGATTAGCGCCATGGCATGCCTGCCGTTGAGGACGTGGTTCCAGTCGAAGCCCATCTCGATCAGGGCATAACGGATCACGCCGTAGGGCGAGGCGAACATCATCAGCCACAACACGCCGGCCACCACCGGGGCCACCGCATACGGCCAGATCAGCAGCGTTTTGTAGATGCCCGCGGCGCGCACCACCCGGTTGGCCATGACCGCCAGCAACAGTGCCAGCGACATGCCGCCGACGGCTACCAGCACCGAAAAGATCGCCGTGACGCGAAACGAATCCAGGTAGGCCGGGTCGCCGAACAGGCGGCGGAAGTTGTCCAGACCGACGAATTCGCTGGAGGAGCCAAACGCGTCTTCCTGCAGCACGCTCTGATAAAGCGCCTGGCCGGCCGGCCAGAAAAAGAAGACCAGGATGATCGCCATCTGCGGCGCAATCAGCACCCACGGCAACCATGCTGACTTGAAGAGGACTCTCTTTTCCATACTTTGCTATAAAAATAAGAGCAGCCCGCGCTTGTTTGGCGCGGGCTGCGGGCTATTCGGTCAAAATAGGTCGCTCAGGACCTCTCGCGCATCAGCCCTTGTTGGCTTTCTGGAAGCGCTCGAGTTGCTCGTCTCCGCGTTTGACGGCGTTGTCCAGCGCTTCCTTGGCAGTCTTGTTGCCTTGCCAGACGCCTTCGAGCTCCTCGTCGATGAGGGTGCGAATCTGTACAAAATTGCCCAGGCGGACGCCGCGCGACTTGTCGGTGGTCTTGCGAATCATCTGGTTGACGGACACGTCGGCGCCGGGATTCTGCTTGTAGTAACCGGACTTTTCGGTCAGCTCGAACGACGCCTTGGTGACGGGCAGGTAGCCCGTGCGCTGGTGGCTGGCCGCTGCAACTTCCGGTTTGGACAGGTAGTTGAGGAAGGAAGCCACGGCCTTGTATTCCTCAGGCTTCTTGCCTGACATCACCCAGATGCTGGCGCCGCCGATCACGGTGTTCTGCGGTGCGCCCTGCACGTCAGGGTAGTAGGGCAGGGTGCCGGTGCCGTAGCCGAACTTGCCGTTGCGCTTGACGCTGCCGGCCAGTGCCGAGGAACCCGTAGCCATCGCGCACTCGCCCGAAACGAAGGTGGCGTCGGCTTTGTTTTCACGGCCCTTGTAGACAAACAGGCCGGTCTTGGCCATGTTGCCCAGGTTTTCGATGTGGCGCACGTGCAGCGGGCTGTTGAAGGCCAGGCGCGTGTCGGTGCCGCCAAAGCCGTTGTTCTTGGTCGCGTACAACACGTTGTGCCAGGCCGAGAAGCTTTCCAGCTGGGTCCAGCTGATCCAGGACGTGGTGAACGGGCATTTGTGGCCGGACGCCTTGAGCTTGGCCGCAGCCAGCGCTACTTCTGGCCAAGTGGTGGGCGGCTTCTCGGGATCCAGGCCGGCGGCCTTGAACGCATCCTTGTTGTAGTGGAACACCGGCGTGGAGCTGTTGAAAGGGTAGCTCAACATCTGGCCGTTTGGCGCGGTGTAGTAGCCCGAGACCGCCGGCACGTAAACCGCGGGATCGAACTTCAGGCCCGCGTCGGCCATCACCTTGCCGACCGGTATGGTGGCGCCCTTGGCGGCCATCATGGTGGCGGTGCCGACCTCGAACACTTGGATCATGTGGGGCGCGTTGCCGGCGCGGTAGGCGGCAACACCTGCGGTCATCGACTCTGCGTAACTGCCCTTGAAGGTGGGCACGACCTTGTAGTCCTTCTGGCTGGCGTTGAAATCCTTGGCCAGGTCATTCACCCACTCGCCCAGGGCGCCGCCCATGGAATGCCACCACTGGACTTCGGTTTGGGCGTGGCTGGCGACGGGCGCAACAAGTGCGCAGGCCGCCAGGGCGATTGCTGTCAAGCTCTTTTTCATTACTAACTACTCCTGGATGAGGCGGATGTTCGAACAAGCAGATTGCCGAGTTTACGAACGATTTGTGACAGTTCGATTTAAACGGTGTGACAGATTTTCCGCTAGCGGGTTTCCACGAAGGCCTGCCGGCATACCGCTGTGAATGTTGCGCTGCGGTAACATAGGGGCAACGCGCCGGACACAGGCCCACAGGCCTCTTTCGCACCCGGCCTCCCACGATGAACGCTCCTGAATCTCTTCAAAAGTTAAGCGCACTGGCCGGTGAGGCTGGCGCCGGCGCAGCCCGCATTCGCGAAATTCCCTACAACTACACCTCGTTTTCCGACCGGGAAGTCGTGATTCGCCTGCTGGGCGCGCGCGCCTGGGACCTGCTGAACCTGCTGCGCGACGAACGCCGCACTGGCCGCTCGGCCCGTATGTTGTACGAGGTGCTGGGCGACATCTGGGTGGTGCAGCGCAACCCCTATCTGCAGGATGACTTGCTCGACAACCCGAAACGCCGCCGCATGCTGGTGGAGGCCCTGCAACACCGCCTGGGCGAGGTCGAAAAACGCCGCACGCCCGAGCAGGACAGCCAGCGCGATGCCATCGTGGTTGAGCTGCTGGACGCGGCCAAAGGCGCCGTGGCGCAGTTCGCCACGTCCTTCGAAAACATGTACGACCTGCGCCGCCTGACCGCGCGCAAGCTGGGCAAACTGACGCAGAAGGACAACATCAAATTCGACGGCCTGTCGCGTGTCTCGCATGTGACTGATGCGACCGACTGGCGTGTGGAATACCCGTTTGTGGTGCTCACCCCAGACACCGAGGCCGAAATGGCCGGCCTGGTCAAAGGCTGCATAACGCTCGGCCTGACCATCATCCCGCGCGGCGGCGGCACCGGCTACACCGGCGGCGCGATTCCGCTGACCTGGAAATCGGTGGTTATCAACACCGAAAAACTCGAGGCCATGACCGAGGTTGAGATGATGGCCCTGCCCGGCATCGCCCAACCGGTGGCCACGGTCTGGACCGAAGCCGGTGTGGTGACGCAGCGCGTGGCCGATGCGGCCGAACGCGGTGGCTTTGTGTTCGCGGTAGACCCGACCTCGGCCGAAGCCTCATGCATAGGCGGCAATATCGCGATGAACGCCGGTGGCAAGAAGGCCGTGCTCTGGGGCACGGCGCTGGACAACCTGGCGTCCTGGCGCATGGTCACCCCCCAGGCCGAGTGGCTGGAAGTCACTCGGCTGGACCACAACCTTGGCAAGATCCACGACGCCGAGCAGGCCAGCTTCGAGCTCAAGTATTTCGCCGCCGACGGCAAGACGCATCTGCGCACCGAACGGCTGGACATCCCCGGCAAGACCTTCCGCAAGGAGGGCCTGGGCAAGGACGTCACCGACAAGTTTCTCAGCGGACTGCCCGGTATTCAAAAGGAAGGCTGCGACGGCCTGATCACCAGCGCGCGCTGGATTGTGCACCGCATGCCGGCGCACACGCGCACCGTCTGCCTGGAGTTTTTCGGCAATGCCAAGGATGCAGTGCCCAGCATTGTCGAGATCAAGGACTTCATGTTCGCTGAGCAAAAGCGCGGTGGCGCCATCCTCGCCGGACTCGAACACCTGGACGACCGCTACCTGAAGGCGGTCGGTTACGCGACCAAGTCCAAGACCCACGGCGGCCTGCCCAAGATGGTGCTGTTTGGCGACATCGCCGGCGACGATGCCGATGTCGTGGCGCGCGCCACTTCGGAAGTGGTGCGCATTGCCAACTCGCGCCGCGGCGAAGGTTTTATTGCCATCAGCCCCGACGCGCGCAAGAAATTCTGGCTGGACCGCAAGCGCACCGCGGCAATTTCGCGCCACACCAACGCCTTCAAGATCAACGAGGACGTGGTGATTCCGCTGCCGCGCATGGCCGAGTACACCGACGGCATCGAACGCATCAACATCGAGCTGAGCCTGGCCAACAAGGTCAAGCTGTGCGATACGCTGGAGACGTTTTTCCTCAAGGGCAAGCTGCCGCTGGGCAAGTCCGACGACGCCGGCGAGATTCCGTCGGCCGAACTGCTGGAAGACCGCGTTGGCCAGGCCGTGACGCTGATCGCCGGCGTGCGCGACTTGTGGTCAGGCTGGCTGCGCGATGTAGACGCGCTGTTTCCGCAGCTGCAGGATCATTCGCTGCGCGCCAGCTGGAAAACCCAGTTGCGCGCGCCGCTGCAGGCAATTTTCTCCGGCGCCGCTTTTGCGCCCATCCTGGCCGAATGCAGCGCCATCCACAAGCAGGTGCTCAAGGGCAGGGTCTGGGCCGCGCTGCACATGCATGCCGGTGACGGCAATGTGCACACCAACCTGCCGGTCAACAGCGACGACTACGAGATGCTGCAGACTGCACATGAGGCAGTGGCCCGCATCATGGTGCTGGCGCGTTCGCTGGACGGCGTGATCTCCGGCGAACACGGCATCGGCATCACCAAGCTGGAATTTTTGACCGATGCCGAGCTCCAGCCTTTTGCCGATTACAAGTTGCGGGTCGATCCCGAAGGGCGCTTCAACAAGGGCAAGTTGCTACGAAATCAGGAGCTGCTTGCGCCCGCCGTTATTGGGCTGGACGCCGAAAATACCAAAAGTTCCAGCGAGCAGGGCGGCGGCCGCCGCGCTGGGCCGCCCCAAGCAAGGCCAGCCCCCTCGGGGGGCAGGGAGCTACACGCAGTGAGCGACCGTGGGGGCCCTATTTATGCCGACCTCACCAACGCCTACACGCCAAGCTTCGGCCTGATGGGCCATGAGTCGCTGATCATGCAGCAGTCCGACATCGGTGCTATCGCCGACAGCGTCAAGGACTGCCTGCGCTGCGGCAAGTGCAAACCGGTCTGCGCCACCCATGTGCCGCGCGCCAACCTGCTCTACAGCCCGCGCAACAAGATCCTCGCAACCTCGCTGCTGGTGGAAGCCTTCTTGTATGAAGAGCAGACGCGGCGCGGCATCAGCATCAAGCACTGGGAAGAGTTCGAAGACGTCGCCGACCACTGCACAGTCTGTCACAAGTGCCTTTCCCCCTGTCCGGTGGACATCGACTTCGGCGAGGTGTCCATGAACATGCGCAACCTGCTGCGCAAGATGGGCCAGAAAACCTTCCGCCCCGGCAACGCCGCCGCCATGTTTTTCCTCAACGCCACCAGCCCGCAGACCATCAAGTTCATGCGTGGCGCCATGGTGGACGTCGGCTTCAAGGCGCAGCGCCTGGCCAACGACCTGCTGCGGCGCGTGGCGCGCAAACAGACAGCCCAGCCGCCGGCCACGGTTGGCGCCGCGCCGGTGAAGGAGCAGGTGATCCACTTCATCAACAAGAAGATGCCGGGCGGCCTGCCGAAAAAAACCGCGCGTGCGCTGCTGGACATCGAGGACAAGGACTACGTTCCCATCATCCGCGACCCGAAAACCACGACTTCGGAAACCGAAGCGGTGTTTTATTTCCCCGGCTGCGGCTCGGAGCGCCTGTTCTCGCAGGTCGGCCTCGCGACCCAGGCCATGCTCTGGCACGCCGGTGTGCAGACCGTGCTGCCGCCCGGGTACCTGTGCTGTGGCTATCCGCAAAAGGGCAGTGGCCAGTTCGACAAGGCCGAAAAAATCATCACCGACAACCGGGTGTTGTTCCACCGCGTGGCCAATACCCTGAACTACCTGGACATCAAGACCGTGGTGGTGAGCTGCGGCACGTGCTACGACCAGCTGCAGGGGTATGAGTTCGAGAAAATTTTTCCGGGGTGCCGCATCATCGACATCCACGAGTACCTGCTGGAAAAAGGTATCACCCTGCGCACCGACCAGCCCGGCGCCGGGTATCTGTACCACGACCCTTGTCACACACCGATGAAGCTGCAGGAGCCGATGAAAACCGTCAAGGCGCTGCTGGGTGACCAGGTGCTCAAGTCGGACCGCTGCTGCGGCGAATCCGGTACCTTGGGCGTCACGCGCCCCGACATCTCCACCCAGATCCGCTTTCGCAAGGAAGAGGAGCTGCGTAAGGACGAGGCCACCTTGCGCGCCAGCGGCGCGGTCGCCGCAACTGGCAATGTCAAGATCCTCACCAGCTGCCCGAGCTGCCTGCAGGGCCTGAGCCGCTACGGCAACGACCTGAACAACGGCCTGCTCGAGGCCGATTACATCGTGGTCGAGATGGCCAACCAGATCCTCGGCAAGGAATGGCTGCCCGGCTATGTTGAATCAGCCAACAACGGCGGCATTGAGCGCGTGCTGGTTTGAGTCAAACAAGGTAAACGAACATGGCAGGCCTGCAAGCCGGAACCCCGACACCGACCGAGATCACCGTTCATGGTCAGTCTCGCACGCTGGAGGTCGCTTTTTCCGACGGCGCGTCTTTCACGCTCCCCTTTGAGCTGATGCGCGTGTATTCGCCCTCTGCAGAGGTGCAGGGCCACGGCCCCGGCCAGGAAGTGCTGCAGACCGGCAAACGCGAGGTGACGCTGCTTGAGCTCGAACCGATTGGCAACTACGCTGTCAAACCGGTGTTTTCTGACGGTCACGACAGCGGCATCTTTTCCTGGGACTACCTGTATTTCCTCGGCGCCGAGCAGGCGCGGCTGTGGGCCGACTACACGCAGCGACTTGAAGCGGCCGGCATGCAGCGCGACGCGCCCATGCCTGCCGCCGGCGGCCAGGGCTGCAGCAGCCATTGATGCGCGCAGCCACCGGTTTCTGTTTTGCTATCAATTGCATAGCTGCTTGCGCCCGTTGGACGTGGGCGGGTGTTGTTTTTCAACATAAATTCCGTCCAATGTCCCATGCGGGGGCAGGGTTGTACATTGAATTGCCGGCTTTCACCCCTAGCATTGGTTTATGAGCAGCACCCATTTCGGATTCCAGTCCGTCGACGAGAAAGACAAAGCCAGTCGCGTGCGCGGCGTGTTCGATTCGGTAGCGCCCAAATACGACGTGATGAACGACCTGATGTCCATGGGTCTGCACCGCGTCTGGAAGGCCTACACCGTGATGGTGGCCGATGTGAAAGAGGGCCAGCGTGTGCTGGACATCGCAGGCGGCACCGGCGACCTGGCACTGGCTTTTGCCCCCAAGGTGGGCAGCACGGGCTGTGTAGTCCATACCGACATCAACGAAGCCATGCTGCGTGAGGGGCGCAACCGCCTGCTCGACGCCGGCAAGGTTCTGCCGACCACCGTGTGTGATGCCGAGAAGCTGCCGTTTGGCGATGCCAGCTTTGACCTGGTGACCGTGGCCTTCGGCCTGCGCAACATGACGCACAAGCACCTGGCGCTGGCCGAGATGAACCGCGTGCTCAAGCCCGGCGGCAAGCTGCTGGTGCTGGAATTTTCAAAAATCGCCAAGCCACTGGAAAAGGTTTACGACTGGTATTCCTTCAATGTGCTGCCCAAACTGGGCAAGCTGGTGGCCAACGATGACTCAAGTTACCGCTATCTGGCGGAGTCCATTCGTATGCATCCCGGGCAGGACGAGCTAAAGGCCCTGATGCATAAAGGTGGTTTTGGCCATGTGGACTATCACAACCTCACCGGCGGGGTGGTGGCATTACATGTTGGAATAAAGTGTTGAAGCAATTACATAGAGGAGACGTCATGAAATTCTGGTCTGCAATTCTCTCGGCCGTACTGGCCGTCACCATGCTACTGGCGTATTCGCCTGTCGCAGAAGCCAAACGCATGGGCGGCGGCGGATCGGTGGGGCGCCAGTCGTCCAATGTGACACAACGCCAGGCAACACCACCGGCCGCGCCTGCCAATACCGCGGCCGCTGCTGCGCCCAAGAAGCCTTGGGGCGCGATGCTGGGCGGCCTGGCTGCCGGTCTGGGCCTGGCCTGGCTGGCATCCTCGCTCGGCCTTGGCGAGGCCTTCGGTCAGATCATCATGTTTGCCCTGCTGGCACTGCTGGTGATGGTGGTGGTTGGATTTGTAATGCGCAGGCTCAAGGCCGGCAATAGCCAGGGCGCCACGCCTTACGCCATGCAGAGCGCCGGCAATGCCGCCACGCCGCGCAACTACAGCCCGCAGAATGTTGGCAACGATGCTTCGGCCCGCCCTTGGGAGCGCAACAACATGGCTTTTGACGGCAGCAAGGCGGCCGGCGGTTCGATGATTGGTTCCGGCCTGGCCGGATCGCAGACTTGGGGTGTGCCCGATGGCTTTGACGCCGAAGGTTTTCTGCGTGCCTGCAAGACCAATTTTGTGACCCTGCAGGATGCCTGGGACCGTTCCGACGTGAACAGCCTGCGCGCCATGATGACTGACGAGATGCTGGAGCAGATCAAGGCCCAGCTGGCCGACCGCGAGTCGCATACCGGTGGCACAGCCAACAAGACAGATG
>NZ_JACDDD010000096.1 GCF_013817205.1 Polaromonas sp. | reverse complement strand
GTGCGATACGAAAAGCTTGACCGCAGCTTTGTCGCGCTGAACCACTTGGCTGCATCCATCATGGCACTACGCAAGATCAAATTGGACGTAAATATTATTTACGGATAGGTTCTTATTCGGCGCGCTCATGGCCGGCAACCAGTTTGCCAAGCAGCACACCGAACTGCTTGCGCTCGGCAGCACTCAGGGGCCCCAGCAGGCGCGTCTGGACTTTGCTGACAGCGCGTTTCATCTGCAGCGCGACTTTCTGACCTTCCGGCGTCACCCACAGCAACTTGCGGCGCCTGTCGGCGGGGTCGGGCTCGCGCAGCACCCAGCCCTTGGCCTCCAGACGGGCAATCACCGAGCCTGAGGTGGCGGCATCAAACGCCACCCTGCCGGACAGGGTGATCTGGTCTTCTCCTGGGTCGTCCATCAGTGCGTTCAGTATGGCGAACTGCACCGGCGTGACGTCATAACCGGCAGTCTCCTCCATGAAGAGTGCAATCGACAACTGGTGAGCGCGCCGGATCTGATGCCCGGGTGCCTCACTGAAATTGAAACTTCTAGCCATGGCCCGAGTTTAAGGGAGCGCCGAAGAGGTGCTCGCCAAAGCGGCGACCGGGCAGCAGCGGCTGGCCCAGCGCTTCCAGGTTCAGGGTATGTACCATGCAGGCAAATGATAAGTATACTTATGATCAAGGTTCAGATGACCTCTGAATCCCCCACCCCGTGACATCTCCCCTTCCCATCCTCATCGCCGGCGGCGGCATAGGCGGCCTGGCTACCGCGCTGGTGCTCGCGCGGGATGGCCACGCCGTGACCGTGCTGGAGCAAGCTGCCAGCTTCGGCGAAATCGGCGCCGGCATCCAGCTCGGCCCCAACATCTTCCGCATGTTCGCCTGGCTGGGCCTGACTGATGTGGTGAGCAAGGTGACCTTCTTCCCGCCGGGCCTGGGCATGAACGACGTGTGCACAGGTGAAAAAGTCGTCCGTGTCCCGCTGGGCGACATGGCGCGTGCCACCTATGGATTTCCCTATGGCGTGATTTATCGTGCCGACCTGCACCAGGTGTTTCACGACGCCTGCTCAGCGCAGGAGAACGTGACGCTGCGTACCAGCGCCAAGCTCGAATCATTCACCCAGTCAGGCAGCGGTGTGCGAGCCCAGCTCGCAGGCGGCGAAGTGATCGAAGGTGCGGCCCTGATTGGCGCCGACGGCATCTGGAGCAAGGTGCGCGAGGCGGTGGTGGGCGACGGCAAACCCCGCGTGTCCGGCCACATCGCTTACCGGGCCGTGCTCAAACGCGAGGACGTGCCGGCGCACCTCTGGAGCGACGACGTGCTGCTCTGGGGCGGCGAAAAAACCCACCTGGTGCACTACCCGCTGCGCCGCGGCGAGCTGTTCAACCTGGTGGCGGTGTTCCACAGCAACAAATACGACGAAGGCTGGAACACCTTCGGGGACAAAGCCGAACTGACAGAGCGTTTCGCCCAGGCCTGCCCCCAGGTGCAGGAACTGCTTGGGAAAATCGAGACCTGGAAGATGTGGGTGCTGTGCGACCGCGAGCCGGTGAAAAACTGGACAGACCGGCGCGTGACACTGCTGGGCGACGCCGCCCACCCCATGCTGCAGTACCTGGCGCAAGGTGCCGGGCAGGCGATCGAAGATGCGGTGGTGCTGCGCGAGGCCTTGCGCGCCACCCACGGGGACGTCGTTGAGGCCTTCCAGAAATACCAGCAGGCGCGCTACCTGCGCACCGGGCGGGTGCAACTGACCGCGCGTTTTTATGGCGACATCTATCATGCGGCAGGCGTACAGCGCGAACTGCGCAACCAGTTATTTCAAGGCGAAAAGGAAAGCGCCGGTTTTGCAGGTTTGCAATGGATGTACGACGGGATCGAACCGTCAAAACTGTTCAAATAGAACTCTTTCAAACTGGAGGATCGAATGAAATTGTCCAAACGCACTACGCTTTTGATAGCGGCACTTGCTCTGCCCATACTGGCTGCAGCCCAAACGGCTCCGAAAAAACCGGCTCCCAAAGAGACAACCTCCGCAGCAGGGGCGTGGCCGACCCGCACGGTCAAGCTGCTGGTGGGCTTCCCCGGCGGCTCCACGCCCGATATGGCGGCGCGTACGCTGGCTGAACCGCTGTCGCGCGCCTTGGGCCAACCCGTTATCGTCGAAAACCGGCCAGGCGCATCAGGCAACATTGCCGCCGATCTGGCTGCCAAGGCGACGGACGACCACACGCTGGCCGTCGTGATCAACGGCAACCTGACCTCGGCCAAGATGCTGTACTCCAAGCTGCCCTACGACCCCGCCAAGGATTTCACGCCGATCTCCCTGTTGACCACGGCACCGTTGGTGCTGGTGGCACCGATGGACCAGCCTTCCGGGACCGCCTTCTTCCTGGCGGCGCGCAACGGCGGCGACAAATGGAACTACGGCTCGGTCGGCAATGGGTCGGTCGGCCACCTGGGCATGGAACTGCTCAAGTCCACGGCGGGCAACCTGACGGCCGTGCATGTTCCTTACCAGGGCAACCCGCAAGTCGTCACCGCACTGTTGGGTGGCCAGATCCAGATGGCGCTGGTGCCACCGGGCATTGCACTGCCGCAGATCAAGGCCGGCAAGCTCAAAGCCATCGGCCTGACCAGCGGACGCAGCGCCCTGGCCTCGGAGATCCCGTCGCTGGCCGATGCCGAAGTGCGCAACTTCAACCTTGAGGTCTGGACCGCGCTGGTGGGCCCGGCCAGCTTGTCCAAGGCTGCGCAGACCCGCCTGGCCCAGGAAGTGCCGCGCATCATCCGCGACAACGACACGCGCCAGAAGCTGTTCAACCAGGGCTGGCAGGCCGTGGGCACCTCACCTGAAGGCCTGTCCAGCCGCATCCGCAGTGAGGCCGCCATCATGGGTGGCATCATCACGATGCGCGGCATAAAGATCGAGTGATTAATGCCCCCACGTTTGCGCACTGCGTGTCGCTCTCTGCCCCCCGAGGGGGCCGCTGCGCCTGCGGGCCGGCGGAGCCGGACCCGCGGCCCCTGCTTGAACTAAGACCAGTTCCATGACAGTTTCATCCAACGTGAACGCCATCACCGAGCCGGCACGTACGCTGCCGGTCTACGGCGAGTTCGACGTTGTTGTGATCGGTGGCGGGCCGGCCGGGCTGGCGGCCAGTGTCAGTGCCGCGAAGCACGGCGCGCGGACCTTGCTGGTGGAGCGTTACGGTTTTCTGGGGGGTATGGGCACGGCGGGCGGCGTCACCAATTTCGCCGGCCTGTATGGCCGCAGGAACGGCGAGATGCAGCAGGTGGTGCATGGCGTGGTGGACGACTTGCTGGAGCGTATCGATGCCCTGGGCGGACTGAACCAGCCGCAGGACGGGATGCTGGGCCGCATCCGTGTGCGCTCCTACGATGTTTCTGCGTACAAATGTGCGGCCGACCAGATGCTGCTGTCGGCCGGCGTGCACCTGTTGTTTCATGCCTGGGCGGCCGCTGTAGTGATGGACGGCCCGTGCATTGCCGCCCTGGTGGTAGAGACCAAGTCCGGCCGCCAGGCGATTCGGGCCCAACGTTTCATCGACTGTTCCGGCGACGCCGACGTGGCCTATTTTGCCGGTGTGCCTTTTGAACTGGGTGACGGCCACGGCAGCGCCTTGTTTCCAAGCACCATGTTCCGCATCGGCCATGTTGACGCCCCGCGCGCGCTGGCTGCAGTGGGGGAATTCAGCGCTATCAACAAGCTGATGGACGAGAGCGAATTGCGCGAGCCCGGCCGTTACCGGTTTGCACGCAAGGGCGCCATCCTGCGTCCCAACAAGAACCCAACCGAATGGCGTGCCAATGTCACGCAAATCCGCAACGCCGCCGGCATGGCCATGGACGCCACCGATGCCCGTCAGCTCAGCGAAGGCGAACTCGAAGGCCGGCGCCAGATCATGGAGTACTTCCGCTTCCTGAAGAACGAAGTACCCGGCTTTGAGCAATCCGCCATTGTCGATATCGCACCGCAAGTCGGCATTCGCGAGACGCGGCGGGTGTGCGGCGACTACGCGCTCACCGGCGAGGACATCCTGTCGTCCGCGCGTTTTGACGACGTCATCGGCATCAATGCCTGGCCGATGGAAATGCATGTGGACGGCGCCATCAGCTGGGGCTTTCCGCGTGACGAGCAACGCGCCTTCAACGACCTGCCCTGGCGCATGCTGACCAACAGCACTGTGCCAAATCTGCTGGTCGCCGGACGGTGTGCGTCCATGACGCACGAAGGGCAATCGGCTGCACGTGCCAGTGGCGGCTGCTTTGTGATGGGGCAGGCCGCGGGCACGGCTGCCGCGCTGCTGGCAAGCGGCCAGCTCTTTGCCGGGATCGACATCGCCATGCTTCAAGGTCAACTGTCGCAGGACGGCGCTTACTTCGACCGCTGAACCGATGGAGACTTCCATGGACAAGACCCCGGCTCCCGGCAGCGCACGCAAGGCGTTTTACGATGCCATCCGCGCGCAGCACATGACCCCCTTGTGGGAGGTGCTGCATGCGCTGGTGCCGCAGCAGCCGGCTACACCGTGCGTCCCTGCGTTCTGGGCCTATGAGCGGGTGCGTCCTTACCTGATGGAATCGGGGCGACTGATCACCGCCGAAGAAGCCGTGCGCCGCGTCCTGATCCTGGAAAACCCGGGGCTGCAGGGGCAATCGGCGATAACCCAGTCGCTGTATGCGGGCCTTCAATTGATTCTTCCGGGCGAGGTGGCGCCCAGCCACCGCCATACCCAGAGCGCGCTGCGTTTTGTGGTCGAGGGCAAAGGCGCGTACACCGCCGTCGATGGCGAACGCACCACCATGGCGCCGGGCGACTTCATCATCACCCCGAGCTGGACCTGGCACGACCACGGCCATGAAGGTCCGCTGGACAGCGCCGGGCCGGTGGTCTGGCTCGACGGCCTGGACATTCCCATGCTGCGGTTTTTTGATGCGGGCTTCGCCGAAAACCACGGCGAGCGCTCGCAGCCGGTGACCAAAGCCGAAGGCACCAGTTACCAGCGTTACGGCGCCAACATGTTGCCGGTGCGCTACGACGCGCCTTTCGGCCAGACATCACCTATCTTCAGCTACCCGTACGCGCGCACCCGCGAGGCGTTGCACACGCTGGAGCGCCAGGCGCCGGTGGACGACTGGGACGGCGTCAAATTGCGTTATGTGAACCCCGCCACCGGTGGCTCGCCGATGCCCACCATGGCCACTTTCATGCAGCGGCTGCCGACCGGCTTTGAGGGCAAGCCCTGGCGTCAGACCGACGGCGCAGTCTTCAGCGTGGTGGAGGGGCGCGGCAGCGTGAGCATTTCGCACGGCGACGCGCGGCAAGTGTTTGAATTCGGCCCACGTGACCATTTTGTGATTCCATCCTGGCACACGGCCAACCTGCGCTCGACGCCGGGCTGCGTGCTGTTCAGTTTTTCAGACCGCCCGGTGCATCAGGCACTGGGCATACACAGAGAAGAGAGGTTGTCATGAGCTTTGTATTTGCCCCGCCGCCCGTGGTGTCGGTACCTGTGGTGGGTACCCAAGACCGCTTCCCGGTGCACCGCGTGTACTGCGTGGGCCGTAACTACGAGGAACATGCCAAGGAGATGGGGTTCACTGGCCGCGAGCCGCCGTTTTTCTTTCTCAAGCCGGCGGACGCGGTGGTGGTTGTCGAAGCGGGACAGACAGGTGTGATCCCCTACCCCTCACTCACCAGCAATTTGCACCATGAGATTGAACTGGTGGCAGCCATCGGCACCGGCGGCAAGAACATCAAGGCGGCCGACGCATTCAAGCACATCTTCGGTTATGCGGTCGGTCTGGACATGACCCGTCGCGACCTGCAGGGCGAGATGAAAAAACAGGGCCGCCCCTGGTGCATCGGCAAGGCCTACGACCACTCTGCGCCCATAGGCCCGATTACACCTGCGGCCCAGGCCGGTGACATCACCAACGCAGAGTTGTATTTGCAGGTCGGCGGCAAGGACCGCCAGCGCAGCCATGTGTCCAAACTGATCTGGAACATCGCCGAGACCATCGAACACCTGTCGGCCGCCTGGGAGTTGCAGCCCGGCGACCTGATCTACACCGGCACCCCCGAAGGTGTGGCGGCGGTGGTCTCAGGCGACACCATGGTGGGCGAAGTCAAGGGGCTGGGGACGCTGACCGTCAAGGTGGCCTGATACCGGATCGTGTCGTGCGCGTTTTTCGCACAGCCGCTCCGATGATCGCGCAAATCCCCGGCCTCTTCGGGTAAGCCGCCTGCCCATCACGCACGCGGCCCCGGATAATCACAGCCACCGACCCTGTCCCCTGGCACACTTCCGGCCTGATTTAATGGGCGGCATGGCCGATCAACCCCGGAGACCCGTTTGAAAATCCTCGAGAACCTTGCCAAACTGTGCGCCATCATCGCTGGTGTGCTGCTGACCGGCATCACCCTGATGACTTGCGCCAGCCTGATAGGCCGCAATACCACCGGCGCTTCCATCGTCGGCGCATTTGAGCTCACCGGCGTCGCCGCGGGGGCGGCAATTGCGCTCTTCATGCCGCTGTGCCAGCTGCGCCGTGGCAACATCATTGTTGACTTCTTCACCGCGAAAATGAGCGATGCGGTCAACGACAAGCTGGACCGCTTCGGGACGCTGCTGCTGGTATTGATTTTCGGCTTGCTGGCATGGCGCACCACGCTGGGCGGTCTCAATGTCTATTCTGCCAATTCCGAAACCCAGATCATGGGGTTTCCGGAATGGGTGGTTTACGCCGCAATGGTGCCACCCTTTATCCTCACCGGCGTGATCGCGCTGCGCCAGACCCTGTTTGGTTTTGACAGCGCCGAAGCCGGGGAGGCAGCTATATGAGCTCACTGAGTCTGACCCTGTTGATCTTTGGCAGCATGCTGGCCCTGATGGCCCTGCGCGTGCCGATTGCGGTGAGCATGTTCGCAGCCGGCGCCATTGGGTATGTGACACAAACCGGCTGGGCGCCTTTTGCAAGTTTTCTCAACACCCAGGCCTTTGCCCGTTTTGCCGGTTATGACCTGTCGGTGATTCCCCTGTTCATCCTGATGGGGCACTTTGCCACAAAAGGCGGCATCAGCAAATCGTTGTTTGAGTTTGCCGCCGGTGTCATGGGTCGCTTCAGGGGCGGTCTGGCCATGGCTTCACTGCTGGCCTGCGCCGCATTTGGCGCGATCAGCGGCTCTTCGGTGGCCACAGCAGCGACCATCACCGGCGTGGCACTGCCCGAAATGCAACGCCACGGCTACTCGGGGCGCCTGGCAACCGGCACACTCGCCGCAGGTGGCACGCTGGGCATCCAGCTGCCGCCGTCGATTGTGCTGGTGATCTATGCCATCCTGACCGAGCAGAACATCAGCAAGCTGTTTGCTGCGGCCATCATTCCCGGCATCATCGCGATGTGTGGCTACATGATTGCTGTCGCCATCTATGTCCGTGTGGTGCCCGGGCAGGCGCCGGAGGTGGATACGGACCGCCCGCGCCTGACCTGGCACTCGGTGCTGGGTGTGTCGCCCATTGTCATCATCTTCCTGCTGGTCTTTGGCGGCATCTATGGCGGTTTTTTCACACCGACCGAAGGTGCGGCTGTGGGCGCGGCTTCCACCTTCCTGACGGCACTGCTCAAGGGCGAAATGACGCTGGAAAAATTCAAGGCCTGTTTTTACGGCACCGCCGTCAGCGCCGCCATGATTTTCCTGATTTTCATTGGCGCTGATTTGATGAATTCGGCGCTGGCGCTGACCCAGGTACCCAATCAGCTGGCAGCCGTGGTCGGCAGCTGGGGGCTCTCGCCGCTGATCGTGGTCGTCGCCATCCTGCTGTTTTATGTGCTTCTGGGTGCCGTCATGGATGAGCTTTCCATGCTGCTGCTGACGATCCCTATTTTCTTCCCGATGGTGATGGCGCTGGACTTTGGCATGGCGAAAGAGTCGGTGGCGATCTGGTTCGGCATCATGGTGCTGATGACGGTAGGCTTCGGCCTGATTGCGCCGCCGGTGGGTCTGAATGTCTACATCGTCAACGGCCTCGCCAAAAACGTGCCCATGGGCGAGACCTACCGCGGGGTGATGCCGTTTTTAATCAGCGACGTCTTCCGCACCCTGCTGTTCCTGTTTTTCCCCATCATTCCGCTGTGGCTGGTGGGGTTCATCAAGTAGCCCCCGGGTAAGCACTGAAAACCGATCGCTGCTTTTACCGTTAACTTCAACACCAAGGAGATTACCCCATCATGATTCAACGTCGCACACTTCTGAAATCCGGCGCTGCCGCAGCACTTGCCGCACCCGCGCTCAGCGGACTGGCACAGCCGGTGGTCACGCTCAAGTTTCACACCTTCATGTCGCCGCAGTCCAATGTCTGGCTGGCCATGCACAAGCCCTGGATGGAAAAGATCGAGAAAGAATCCGGCGGTCGCATCAAGTTTGAAGCCTACCCCGCCATGCAGCTGGGCGGCACACCGGTGCAGTTGTACGACCAGGTGAAAGACGGCGTGGTTGACGTCGTCTGGACGCTTCCGGGCAACACGGCCGGCCGCTTCCCGCGCGTCGAAGTCTTCGAGCTGCCATTCATGATGTCCAATGCCGAGGCAACCTCCAAAGCCTACTGGGAATATTTTCAGACCATGGCCCCGGATGAGTTCAAGGACGTCCAAGTGCTGGCGTTGCAGGTGCACGGTCCCGGCGTGATCCACACGGTGGACAAACCCATCAAGTCCATCAACGACATGCGCGGCCTCAAGCTGCGTGCGCCGACCCGCCAGGTCAACAAATTGATGGGCGTGCTGGGCGCCACGCCGGTCGGTATGCCGCTGCCACAGATTCCCGATGCGCTGAACAAGGGCACCATCAATGGCTGCGTGATTCCCTGGGAGGTGGTGCCCTCGGTCAAGGTCAACGAGCTCACCAAATACCACGCTGAATTCGATTCCGCCGGCGGCAGCCTGTACACCACCACATTTGTGATGGCGATGAACAAGGCCAAGTACAACGCACTGGCTCCGGATCTGAAGAAAGTCATTGACAACAACTCCGGCATGGCGACTTCTGCCTGGCTGGGCAAGACGCAACAGAGCAATGACGCGATCGGTCGCAAAAGCGCCAGCGATCGCGGCAACACGATCTATACGGTCAGCGCGGCCGAAGCGCAGGAATTCCGCCGCACCGCGCGTTACGTGGAACATGATTGGGTCGAAGACATGAACAAGAGGGGTTTCGACGGGAAGAAACTACTGGCTACCGCTCGCAGCCTGATCGAAAAGCATACCAAGAGCACTAAGTCCTGATCCCGGCGAAAACCGAAAAAAGGGGCTCCTGCGGGAGCCTCTTTTACTTTCAATCTACACTTGCCAGATGTACCGCAGCCCGATCAAGCATTGCAAAAACTGCGGCAGCGCAGTGATTTACCGGGTGCCTGACGACGGCGACACCAAAGAGCGTGCGGTCTGCCCGACCTGCGCCACCATCCACTACGAAAACCCACTGAACGTCGTCGGCACCGTACCGCATTGGGGCGACCGCGTGTTGCTCTGCAAACGCAACATTGAGCCGCGCTGGGGCAAATGGACTTTGCCTGCAGGCTTCATGGAACTGCACGAAACCACCTCACAGGGTGCTGCGCGCGAGACCGACGAGGAAGCCGGTGCGCAGTTTGAAATGGAATCGCTTTTCAGTATGCTCAACGTAGAGCGCGTCGGTCAGGTTCACCTGTTTTACCGTGCCAGACTGCTGAGCGACCAGTTCAAGCCCGGGCATGAGACGATTGAGGCCCGCCTGTTCACCGAGGCGGAGATTCCGTGGGACGAGATCGCATTCAAGACCGTGAAGACCACCCTGGAGTGTTACTTCGCTGACAGGCGCAAGGGTAGCTACAGCATTCATGTGCTGGACATCACCTGATTACACCGGCGTCGCGCGGCACTGATGCCGCCACACTGGTTGCTTTAACCTGGAAACCGCAGTTAACCACTTGCATCCGCTGACGAAGCCGCATGGGCGTAGACATTCGAGCCTACAACGGCATTCATCTTTTGGGTGACAGCGCTACGCACCCGATTGGGCCGCTGCGGCCACGCCTGGGGCGTTGTTCCGCCTTGCAGGCAGTAGCCTCCTGCGTTGTCAACCCTACCCAGACGCGCCCGCAACGACCCACTCGGGCGCATCCAACTGCGGTTTCTGGTACCGCAACCCGGAAGTAGCAAAACAAGATGAAAGTGATGGATTCGTGCCCAGGGCAAGGCGCAAGCCGCAGCGAAGGCTGTGCGCCTTCGCAAGGGTTGCAACGACGCCATGGGTGCGAAGGCGCGCTTTCATGTTTCGATACTTTCGGGTGCGGTACTAGGTTTAAACTTCTTCGTCGGCAGCGCCTTGCGGCCACGCCGCTCACCCCTCTTTTTCTTCATACTCCCGGAATTTCATGTTCAAAAGCGCGTCTTTTTTTCGCATCGCGGATGACTTTGTCCTCCCTCCACTTGAAGCGCTTGAGGAAAGTTTGCAGGCGGCACGATTTCTGCCATGCGGCGCCACCCAGGCCGAGTCCAGCGGCTGGGTGCCTCCGCGTGGAAACAGAAGCGCGGCTCTGGTTGAAAGCATCAGCCGGCAGATCATCGTTCGCCTGTGCACCGAACGGCGACCTGTGCCGGCTTCAGCAATCAAGGCAGCGGTGGAGGAACGCATTGAGAAATACAAGCAGGAAACCGGCCGTGAACGGGTCGGCGCCAAGATCAAAAAGGAGTTCAAGGAAGAAGTCCTGCTGGACCTGATGCCGCGCGCCTTCACCAAACAATCGGCCACAACGCTGTGGCTGGACCCCGTCAATAAATTTATCGTTGTGGACTCCGGCAGCCTGACTGGCGCGGACAAGGTGGTCAGCTTCCTGGTCGAAGCTCTCAGCAGCATTCCCGGTGCCGCCAGCCTCAAGGCACAACCCGTGCAAACCACCCAGTCGGCCGCTGCATCCATGGCGCACTGGCTGGCCAGCCGCGAGGCCCCGGTCGGCTTCACGGTGGACCGCGATTGCGAACTCAAGATGCCCGATGACGAAAAATCCACGGTTCGTTATTCGCGCCACACGCTGGAAATCGACGAGGTAGCAGAACACATCGCTGCAGGCAAGGTGCCGACGCAACTGGCCATGACCTGGAATGACCGCGTGTCCTTTGTTCTGAGCGATGCTGGGCAGATCAAAAAGCTCAAACTGCTCGACGTGGTACTCGACGGCGTCGGCGACAAAGGCAAGGACGACGACGGTTTCGATACCGATGCCGCCATCTTGACCGGCGAGCTGTCGGCCATGATTCCGGACATTCTTGAGGCGTTGGGGGGTGAGCTGAACCCCGAAACAGCCCCAAAACGCCCAACGACAGAGCTGGCCGGCGCGGCATCAAGCGTTTGAGAAATCCCGCAGCACGGCCATGAAAAAAGCCGGGCAAAGGATGCCGCCGTTTTTCAACGTGGCTGTACGGCAAAGCAGAAAACTTCCGCGCGGTGCAGTTCGCCAGGGGAGCCCACACACGCCCTCAGCCAGGCGCCGGCTTACCCGGACCTAGGCGGCGAGTCGTTCCATTTCAGACACGGCGTTGGACAAGGCGGCGTGCATGGGCGCTTGGCGATGGGCAAAGATATCTGCCAGCGCACGGTCGTACCAGAGCGTGCCTTCCTTCTTTGCGGTGAAGCGGTCAAACACGGCAGGCCCGACAGTGAGCAAGTCACCCAGGATGGCTCGCGCATTGTGAAGCTTGCCCACATCCGTGCAAAAGGTCATATACCTTCCTGACGCCACATCCAGGATGTCAATCTTCGGCAAATCCATCACTCAGCCTTTTGAATAGCGCAGAGGGAAGGATCCGGAACTCATCACCCTCCCGTTCTGACGCGGTAGAGCATATAACATAAAGCTGCATTTTTTGACGGCGGCGCTGCTATCTTCTGGTCAATCGCTTTCTAAGGCGACTAGACCTTGATTTACCAATGAAAAAGGCCTCTGAGTATCGCTACTTAGAGGCCTTTATCTTAACTACTGGTCTGTGAAACCGCTTGAATGATGGCTTGAAACCCGCATGGATAATGATGCTATCATTTTTGATTTTGAATTTGTACCCCCGTCTGTACCCCCGTTTTGGCTTTGATACCCCCTTGGGCTGTTCGCTGAATTTGATTTAATTTGATTGTTTTTCAAACGGGGAATTTTTTCTCCGCGTGAGATACGGTGTGGTTTCCAGCACGAGAAACCTCCAGACTTTTTACCCTCCTACCCTAGCATTATCCAAACCTCGGAATGTTGGCTGGACCCCTCTTTTTACTTGGAAAGTATCTTTGCGGCTTCCCGCTTCATCTCTGCGTCTCTCAGCCGGATCTGCTGCTGTTTAACAGCAACCTTTTCAACAACTCTGTTGTAGAGGCCCTCTTGGGTCTCGATATTTTTTACCAGCGCTTGAAAACGCATAGTGGCCGCCTCGTCGGCAAAAAAAATCCTGCCCCCTTGTAGCTTCATCTTGCCATCTTGCGTGTCCGCCCAGTTGAACAGGGCTTCCAGCGATTCTGCATAGGAAAGTTGGACAGCATCTAAGTCTTCAAAGAGTTCACTATTGTTACGCTTAGCGTTTTCCAGTCCCGCCAACCCTCCGCGCCTCATTTCGCCGGGTGGCACAGCGCTGACAAGCGATTCAGCTTGGGAGACCATGGAGGAAACCACGGAACGACGCTCAGCGAGTAGTGCTTTGAACTGCGCCACTTGGGCTTTTGACAAGGTGCGCAGGTTTTTATCTCCAACTGCGTCCACGGTCACAACCTTTGTCATGTCGATGGCCGCCATTCGTTCGATTACCTTCTCAAGTTTTGCCGTGTTTTCCGCTTGGTGAATCGCCCCGGGAATTGAGGAGGCTCCAACCTTTGAGAAGATGGAGCCATGAAGAAATCAAACAAGTTTTCCCCCGAAGTACGCGAACGCGCGGTCCGTATGGTGCAGGAGCACCGAGGCGAG
>NZ_JACDDD010000144.1 GCF_013817205.1 Polaromonas sp. | reverse complement strand
CCCTATCGGATATATACCTCCGGCAGAAGCTGAGGCAAACTACTACCGGCAACTCGCCAGTCAAGCCTCCACGGTGGAGGCATGACTTAAACCAAACAGCCTCCATGAAACCCGGGGCGATTCAGTTCGCCACTTCCTTGCCGGCCCATCCTTCCAACATCCTGGTCTTCCTTGCCGTGGCGCTGGTTTTCATGAATTCGGTGGTCTGGCATTCGTCTTTGGCGCTTGCCTTATCGCGGCCGACCGTTCAACGCGCCTACCTGCGCCACTTTCGCACGCTGAACAAGCTGGCGGGGCTGCTCGTGGGACTGATGGGCCTCAAACTTGTTGTCACCACAATTCAGGAGTTACTGAGCCTGGGAGCTTAGTTCGGCAGCCGCCCCGGGACGCTGGGCGGTGCGGTTTGATGGGGGCGCCACACATCAGCTAATCTAGCGCAACCAGGAGATCCGCAGCATGAAAAAACTCGTCGCCCGTGTCGAAATGCTCATCCATAAACCCGCAAGGCGGGTCTTTGACGCCTTCGTCAAGCCGCGCCTGATCGAAAAGTTCTGGTTGAAGAAGACCAGCGGCCCTCTCGGCAAAGACGTCACCGTGAGGTGGCAGTTTATGGTCGAAGGTGCAAGCGAGACTGCCAAGGTCACTGCCTTCGAGGAAGATGAGCTCATTGTTTTCGATTGGTCGGATGGGGTCTCGGTCAGTTTGAAATTCACGCCGCATGGCAAAGGCAGCACGACCCTGTCCATCGAAGCCAGTGGATTCCACGGCCGTGGTTTGCTTGCGCAGGCGCTCAACGCAACGGAAGGTTTTTCCATCGTGGCATGCGATCTGAAGTCTCTCCTTGAAACAGGGCAGTCGGGCAATATGGTGCGCGACAAGGCCGTTCTCGTAGGCGCATCAAAAACGGATGCCTGAATCTGTCGTCGACCTTTCAGACAGTGAGCGTCGCATCCTTGCCGCATGGAGCGCCGAGTGCGCTGCGCGGTCCCTGCACCTTTTTGAAGCCGAGGTGAGCGACGACCAGCGTCCCCGCTGTGCGATTGCGGCGATCAGGGCGTACGCTGAGGGCGGGAAAAGGGGCGCGGCACTTCGCGCATCCGGTTGGGAGGCTTTGCGGGCTTCCAGACAAGCGCCGGTTGCCAGCGCAGCAGCGGCAGCCAAAGCCGCCGGTTATGCCGCCGCAAGCGCCTATCTTCATGCCCTCGCCAGTCCTCATCAAACCAGGCACATTCTGGCGCCGGCCGCACACACGGCGCTCGCGCTGGAGCTCTTTGCCGGATCGGACGCGAGCGTGGGAGAGAGTGAAATTGTGTGGGCAGCTGACCATGCACCTGAAGCGGTCCGTTGGCTTTTGAAAAAATTTCCAGTGCGCCTACCCGGAAGTACCAGGATGGCCGCACTCGAAAGGCAACTGGATACTGCGCTGCGTGGACAAGGTGGCAAGCCTTGAACTGGGCGTGAACCGGCACATCAAGCTGCAAAAAACAGGAGTCACCCCATGCGCCCAATCGTTATCCAGGCCCTTTTGACCCTGCTGCTGGTCCCGCTCAGTGTCACCGCCCAGTGGACTGACCGAGACGGCAAGCAGCTCGCGCCTACCGAAAGCATGAAAAGTGATGGAAACTTTGGCGTGCAAATTGTCCTGACGGCGGATGACGACGGTTTTCGCAAAAGCTGGCACTCCCCGGCCGCCCCACCGACGCTGCGGACAACAAACACCGTTGCCAGAGGGGCATCGATTTCTGCCATGGTCATTTTTCATGGCTGCACGGCTGGGCTCGGTGGCAAATGTGATGCGGCGGTGACGTTCACCTTGCTCTCGCCGGACGGTAAATCGACGCATGCGGGTGCCGGCCCGCTGTGGGGGCAAGCCCCGGTGCAAGGCAAACTGCTGTTGGCACCGGCCAGCGTGTCCATTGCCTTCGACAAGACCGATGCGCCGGGGCGCTACAAAATTCTGGCGACGGCCACCGACAAGGTGACGGGAAAAAAAGTCCAGCTCAGCGCCCCGTTTACCTTGCAATAGGCAGCCGCCCGCAGCCGCAGCGAGCCGACGTAAAAATCAGCTCTGGCCCTTGCCTACTGTGCGCGGGCAGCTATCAAAAACAGAGCGCTTTTGATGCCGGCCACGGTCAGCAGCAGCGAGCCGAACAGGTGTAATGAGCCGGTGCCCAGGGCCAGCGCGTAACGCTGCTGTTGCAGCATGGCAATCACCTCGGCGGAAAAAGTGGAGAAGGTGGTCAGCGCCCCCAGAAAGCCGGTGACCAGCAAGAGGCGCCAGACCGGGTCCATCTGCGGCATCGATTCAAACGTTGCCACACACACACCAACCAGGTAGCCGCCTATCAGGTTGGCAGCCAGCGTGCCCCATGGCAGCAGACCACCTGGGTTGAGCCACAGGCCCAAACCCCAGCGCGCCAGGGCGCCGACCGAAGCGCCCAGACAGATGGCAACTGCCGAATACATCAGTGGCATGGCGGCGTTGGTCAGCGGCTCATTTGCTGTGGCAGCCAGGTCACGATGCCGGGAAAGGCATACACGATGGCCACGGCGGCGCACATCAGGAAAAACATAGGCAGGGTGACTTTTGCAATCCAGGTCAACTCGCGTCCCGTCATGCCCTGCAGCACAAACAGGTTGAAGCCGACCGGTGGGGTGATTTGTGCCATCTCGACCACCAGCACGATGAAAATGCCAAACCAGATCGGATCAATGCCGGCTTTCTGGATGGTCGGCATGAGGACACCCATGGTCAGGACCACCATGGAGATACCATCGAGAAAGCAGCCCAGCAGTATGAAGAACAGGGCCAGAGCCAGGATCAACTGGCCCTGGCTCAGGCCCAGAGAGCCTATCCATTCGGCCAGATGTCGCGGCAGGCCAATGTAGCCCATCGACAGCGTCAGGAAAGCCGCACCGGCAAGGATCAGCGCGATCATGCAGTACAGGCGCGTGGCGCCCATCAGCGCGTCACGGAAGGTGGCCCAGCTCAGCGAACCCTGCAGAGCCGAGATGACCAGGGCGCCGACAACGCCTATGGCCGCCGCCTCGGTGGCAGTGGCAATGCCGGTGTAGATC
>NZ_JACDDD010000095.1 GCF_013817205.1 Polaromonas sp. | reverse complement strand
ATCCAGTACCCAGACAATTCGACGAACGACACGCATCGGCCGCTGCGCGCCCCAAATCATGTGCTCATCGGACTACTGGTGAAATATCCGGGCTAGCTCGATCCCTGCGCCCAGCCGGTTCTCTTTGGGCAGCAGGCGCAGGACGGGCGCCTGCATCTCCAGCGCCAGAAAGCCGCCGGCCCGCAAGCGCCTGGGAAAGCGTTTGCCAGCGCCTCGCGCATCTTCTCGGCTGTCACGGTGTAGCTGGGCTGGGCTTGGGCAGGCTGCCACACCCAGGCAGAAGCGCCCGCCAGCGCCAGGGCCGGCCGAACGTCGGCCCGGTGCCGAGTTTCTGGCCTGGTCCGCTGTGCACGGCCTGGCCATGCTGGTCATCGACGGCCCGCTACGCAGCGTGATCGGCCCGCAGATGGAGCAGGTCGGCCAGCGCCTGCTGGACATGGTGGAAAAGCGGCTGTAAGCGTCTGGGCTGGGGTTTCGATCAAACAAGCCTTCAGCCCCCGTCCAACAGGCGCAAGCAGCTATCAAATCAGGAGCAAAATTTGGCGACCGCAAGCCAAAACTGCCTTGCACGCTGCGTCTGGCCGCCAGCATGGCGTGATCGCAAAAGTGCTCCGCGTGCCGCCAACCGTCCGGTCTGGGCCGGATACATTACGGGAAGAAAAAGCATCTGAAGGCTGAAGACACCCCATGGATACACCCGCCCGCCATCTGATCTTCCACGGCACCATCGTGCTGCTGTTCGGCCTGCTCTGCGGCGGACCGTATGCTGGCGCCATCAAGCGCCAGGCCGCCGCGCACATCGTCCATTCTTGGCGCGTGGCCCATGCCAGCCTGCCCATGGGCGCCACCCTCATGCTGGCCGTCGGTGCGCTGCTGTCGCAGCTGGCAGGCGGCGCGGCCCTGCACTGGTTTATCGCCGTTTCCCTCATCGTGTCGTCTTATGCCTTCTGCTTCGCACTGCCTCTGGCTGCCATTTCGGGGCACCGCGGTTTGTCATCGGGCAGCCCGCTGTCGGCACGGCTGGTGTTTGCCGGCAATGTGCTGGGGGCGTGGGCATCGGGGTTGGCTGCTGCTGCGCTGGTGTATGCGGCTTGGGTTTCGTTGTAGGCAGAGGCGGCAAAGAAGATGACCTCCGTGACGATCTACACACCTGGCGATGAGGAGGTCCGCCATGGCCTGCCTCTCGGACGCCGACTGCGAGAATTTAACTACCGGCACATTGGCGAGTATCCCGAGTCGCAGGTCATCTGGCTGAATGCGAAAGATTCGAGTGGGGTAGCAATCGGAGGGATTCGAGGCACGGTTCATATGTACTGGCTGCGCGTTGAGTTCCTCTGGGTTGAAGAGGCCTTTCGGCGATCCGGGGTAGGTGGCAGTCTCCTGGCTCAGGCCGAGGCACGGGCACGTGAACTTGGCGCAAAGAATTCAGGTCTTGAAACCTTTGAATGGCAGGCGCCGGATTTCTACCGTAAACAGGGGTATGTGGAGGCTGCCCGCGTGGACAACTATGTGGATGGGCGCTATTTGGCGTTCATGAGAAAGCCGCTATGAGTGGCGACGTCAAGCATCAGCAATGCAGCTTTGCCTGGCCACTCTTGAAGATGCCCACATCGTGCGGGCGTGTGAGCCGCTGCCGCGGCGAATCTGCGCGAAAAAGGCCAGCAACTCTGGTCGCCCGAGGAAGTGACTGAATATGCAGTTTCACGTCACATCAATGACGGGCTTTGTCACATCGGTTTCGAAGGTGCGGGCGCAGTGGGCGTGTTCCGACTTCAGCTGCCGCTTCGGGCTCGATTTCGGACCTCGCACAGCTGGGCATTGATGCCGCTGGCTGACTTTTTGATACGGGCGCACCGATGCCCAATTACGGGCACGCCATGCGAATTGAACCAGCTTCCAACGCACACCATGAGTCGCTCATAGACCTGCTGTGCGAACTGCACACCTATTACAACGAGGGTTCCGTGGCTTCGCGGGAAATCGTTCGTGAACACCTGCTCGACAACCTTTTGGGCCCGCAGTCGCCGCACCGCTTGATAGTGGCTGTTTCGGACAGCGACACGGTTGCAGGTTTGGCAGCGCTCACGCTGGCCTATTCACTTGTCGAGCCTGCGCCGAACAGGCGCAGGCATTGCCAGCTGAAAGAACTTTATGTGCTGTCGTCGGAGAGAAGCAAAGGCGTCGGGGCGGCACTCATGCTGGGGGTCGCCAGGTTCGCCCTGGAAAATGGTTGCCATCGCATTGACTGGCCGGTCAAGGCATCCAACCTGGGGGGCATTGCGTTTTATGAAGGTCTTGGGGCCGAGCGCGTTGCAGAGCGGCTCAGCTACAGACTCACCGAGCCGGGCATCCGTCAGCTTGCCGGCTTGGGCAGCGAAGCATCGCGTGGCGGCTGACGCAGCGACACGACCACCCGACAGCCGTATGCCCGCTTGCCGGCGCTGGTCTGCTGCCGAGGGGTTTAACTGGGCAGCCCTGGGCAGCTCACATCGCCTTCTTCGCCACAAACCCAATCACCAGCCCGCGCGCAGTGACCGTGATCGTGCCGGGCTCCACGCCCAGGCTGTCGGCCAGCATCAGGTCTTTCGGCTCCAGCTTGTGCAGCACCACCTCCAGCAGCGACTGCTCGGCCAGCGCCGGGCCGTAGGCTTGCAGCAGCGCGGCCGGGCCCGGCGGCATGCCGGACAGGCTGAGTCTGTTGACCTTGAGCTTGTGCGCGCGTATTGACTGGTCACTCGGCTCGTAACGCAGCGCAAAGTCCACATCGAAGTTGCCGGTGGTGCTGCGTGACAGCGCGGGGCCACCGGCATCCACCACCATTTGTGTGCCCAGGCGGTTCTGCTCGGGGAGCAGGCGCAGCTCAGGCGGCTGCAATGTCAGCTCCAGCAAGCCGCCCACAGGGTAGCGCATCGGGAATTTTTTGGCCACGGCCTGCTGCAGTTGCGCAGTCGTGACGGTGTAGCTCGGCTGCGCCTGCGCTACCGTTGAGCCGAGCAGCAGCGCGACCGCAAGTGTGGTGAGCCACTGTCTGCGTTTCATCGTGTTCCTTCAAAAGAGCCAGCCAAAGAGCCAGCCAAAGAGCCAGCCTGTCAGACTGACACGGTGCCGCAATGTTCCCGCTTGCCATGTACTGCTTCTTCCCGTGTGTGTGACATCCCGCATCTGCCAACGCAAAGACGCCTGCCGTGCACAGGCAAGCCGGTATCACGCTGAGTCAGGCAGGATGCGGGCCGCGGGATTCATGTAAAGCCGGCACCTGAATTAGAAAAAATTTGTCAACCCGGTCAACAACCCGCGATACGGCGCGTTGAACACCCGGCCCTGTGCCATTCAAATGACAACACCAAACCGAATTCAAAGGACTTTCCATGAACAAATTACTCGCCGCCCTGATGAGCACCCTGATCGCCGGCGCAGCATTTGCGCAAACTGCCGTGCCCGCAACGCCTGCAGTTCCAGCCAAGCCTGCCGTCGTCAAGGCAGAAGCCAAGGCCGAGAAGTCCGTCGCTGACGCCGTGAAAAGCGAAGCCAAGGTTGACGCCAAGGCCGATGCCAAGGTCAGCAAGGCCGAAGCCGCCGCCGCCAAAAAGAAAGCCAAAGCCATGAGCAAGGCTGCCGACACCAAGGCCAAGGCCGATGCCAAGGTCGCCAAGGCGGCCCCTGAAGACAAAGCCGCTGCCACGGCCAAAGCCGACAAGACCGACGCCAAGGCTGACCTGAAAGCCGGCAAGACCGTGATCAAGGCCGACACCAAGGTCGGCACCGTGCGCGTCAAGGCCGCAGGCGACAAGGCCGCTGCCAGCGCAGAAACCGCCGGCGTCAAGGCAGAAGCCAAGGCCGACGTGAAAGCTGCCGGCAGCAAGTAATTGCTCCAAGGGGGTTGCGGGCTTGCCCTGCGACGCCTTTTTTGAAAGACAGGCCCCGGCCTGTCTTTTTTTATGGGTGAAGCAAAGTACGGCGGGTGAGCCGCGCGCATGACCTCCCGCGTCATCGACGCCCCGCGGCCCAAGGGCGACCATGCAGGCATATCCACAGAATGGAAGCCACCCATGCCCGCCTACGCTTTTGCCCTGCTGCGCAATGTGAAGATCAACGACCAGATTGCCCAGTACATCTCGCGCATCGACGCCACACTCGCGCCTTTCGGCGGCGCGTTCAAGATTCACGGCGGGCGCACCGAGGTGGTTGAGGGCAGCTTCGACCACACCCTGGTGGCGATCACCTTCCCTGACATGGACCACGCGCGGCGCTGGTACGCCTCGGAAGCCTATCAGGCCATCCTGCCGCTGCGCACCAACAACTCTGAAGGCATCACCTTTTTAGTCGAGGGCGTGGAAGAGGGCTACCAGGGCAGCCAGATGCTGGCCAAGCTGGCCCCTTGCTGAGGGGCTGCCCGGCGCGCCGGGTTGTGCTTATGCCGCCACGCATGACCTGCTGGCCGCTGCTCAGTTGCGCGCCCGCCCCACCACCGACCAGCCGGCTTTCTGGTTGGCCTTGTCGTTTTCATACTCCCACGCCGTGCCGCAGCGGTCGCACTGGTAGCTGGTCACAGTGACCAGCGCGCCGCCACGCCGCTCTTGTCGGTTGGCACCCTGCACCAGCTCTGCGTGGCCCGGCGCCTTGCGCCAGTTGCGCTGGATGCCGGCGCACGCGTCGCACAGCGTCATCTTTTTCAGTTCGTTCTGGCGGTTCAGGTCGTCGGTCATGGTGCTTTGCTTCGGTTGGGGCTGCGCGTGGGTTGCAGCGCGTGAAATGTGATTGTCGCCGCCTTCCCGTGCGTTCAGTGATGCTGCCTGCGCATCCCGTCAGGCTGCGAGCTGAGCCAGGTAGGTGCGCAGCAGCGCGACCCGCCGCGGCCGGAAACTCACGCCCGCAGCCTCCATCTGCTTGATGCGTTCGACGCGGAACATGCGGAAATCTTCGCGCAGGCAGCACCAAGCCAGCACGACCAGCATGTTGTTTGCATAAACGATGGCGAGCGGCCAGATCTGCCGGTCTGTGACCGCGCCCTTACCGTCGGCATAGCGAATCTGCACCGCTTCTTCGCGCCAGCACCCTTCCCGAATGAGGTGCATGTCGGGCAGCGGCGGAAAGCGCTTTTCAAATCGGTACACCTGCGACACCGCGTGCAGCAGGTGCTGCTGCCCCACCGAGGGAAGTGTCGCGGTGACCTTGCCCAGCACGGCCGCAGCTGCCTTGGCCAGCGCCGGGTCGCCCATGTGGCTGACCTCGGCCAGGCCCAGCGCCAGCGCCTCAATCTCGATGCGGCTGAACATTTGCGGCGGCAGCGTACCGTCTTCAATCAGGCAATAACCGTAGCCGCGCTCACCGCCAATCTCGGCGCCGGCGGCGCGCAGGCTTTCAATGTCGCGGTAGATCGAGCGCACGGACACCCCCGTTTCGTCCGCCAGTCGCGCGGCAGTGACGGGCGCGGGCAAAGTACGCAGGGCTTGCAGCAGACGGAAAAGACGATCAGAGCGGGACATTGAGTAACTGACAAAAACTGGCAGGAGGGTTGGATAGAGTAACACCTGCCAACGACCGGTTTTTTCGCAAACCGGCCACCATCAACCACCTGAAGGAACCCTCATGCTGACCCTTTTCCATTCCCCCGATAGCCGTTCAACCCGGGTTCTTGCCCTGCTCAAGGAGCTCGACGCGCTTGACGACGTGCAGATCGACATCGTGACCATCCCCCGCGTTGACGGCTCGGGTGGCCGCGACGCGCGCAACCCGCACCCCGAGGGCAAGGTGCCGCTGCTTGTGCACGACGGCGTCGCCGTGTGGGAGTCCAGCGCCATCTTGCTGTACTTGGCGGAGCTGTATCCCCAAGCCGGACTGCACATACCGACAGGGCATGCGCAGCGCGGCGCCTATCTCAGCTGGTTCGCGTGGTATTCCGGTGTTGTCGAGCCGATCCTGATGCTCGAGGCCGCCGGGCTGAAACATCCGAACATCACGTCGACCTTTCGCAGCAGCGCGGAGGTCATCGCCCGGCTGGAGGCCGCCCTGGCGCACCAGCCGTATCTGCTGGGCGCGAAGTTCACCGCAGCCGATCTGCTGCTGCATTCGCCTTATGCCTGGTTTGGCAAACCAGGCAACCCGGTGATCGATGCCTGGGTCGACCGCTGCATGGCCCGGCCCGGCGCACGCTTTGCGGCCGAGTACGACAAAGCGCATCCGCTGCCGCAAGCTTAGAGAGTTCGTGAGTGCGTCATGCCATGGCGACGCGCGGCTGACGCAGCGGGCAGGGCTGAAGCACGTGAGCCCAAGGACTCGTGCATTCATCCCCTGGTGACACCCGGGCAAACCACGGCAAGAACGCTACTCATGCAAACCGCCTAAACCTCGCAAGCGCTGGTGCACCGCGTCTTCCCTGTCCCCTGGCAGCTGCTGTTTGGCCTTCAGGTAGTGATCGGTGAAGACGGGGCCCAATTGGCCTCCGGGCCTCCAGCGCCGCGTTGAGAACGACATCGACACTCCGCCCCTCGTTTTGCGGGCGAAGTTCGCTATCAAAACCAGAGCAGCTATGCACCTTACTTGCGCAGCACCTGAATAAGCGCCGCCAGTTCCTTGTTCTCCAGTCCGGCTTGCTGGGCCCGTTTGAGCAGCCCGGCGGCCAGTGCGGAGAACTCGGTGTTCAATCCCCTTGCCTGGGCAAACGCGTGGATGCGCTGGGTTGCCTCGACGCTGATTCTCAGCGGGCTTTCGGTGATGGTGAAGTCCTTGCTCTGAATGACTTTGCCTTCATGCGCAAAGAAGGAGCCAAAGCTCGGTGAGATGTCGGCGACGATTTTGCCGAACTGGCTGATGTCCAGGCCTTCCGCCTCGGCGATCAGCGCGCCTTGCATGAAGCCAACGAAACCGCCGTAGACATACGACAAAGTTGCTAGATCCATCGTCGACGCCGCTTCCATCTTGCTGCCCAAAAAGACAAAATTGCCGGCAAGGTCTGACAGCACCTGCTTGTGCAGCTTGAAAGCAGCCTCGCTGCCGGAGATCAGCACCGGTGTGTTGTCTTCGCCCATCTGGCTGGGCGCTGCCTGTATCGCCCCTTCAAGATATGCAACCCCGTGCCGGGCCGCCCACTGTGCCGACTCTGTTGCATCGGCAGGGCTGCCTGTCGTCAGTTGCACCAGCGTCTTGCCCGCCATGGCTTGCGCAAAGCCAGGCATGGCCAGGATGTCATTGACAGCCGCATAGTCATACACACACATGACCACCAGCGGGCTGTCCCCTACCGCTTCTGCAGCGGTTGCGGCGGCCGCGGCCCCCTGGTCTACCAGCGGCAGGGTCTTTTGCCGGGTTCGATTCCAGACGGTGACCTTGCGCGCCTTTTTGATAAACAGCTGCGCCAGCGTGACGCCCATCGAACCCAAACCCAGAACAGTTACTTTTTTCATAAACACCCACAAAAATTGAAGAGCACGCATCATCTGTTTTGTGCTCCCAAATCGTCAAGTACCTACTAAAATGTCTGTACTTACTCTGAGGTGTGTCATGACTGAAGATCCCCATTTCAACTGCGGCATTGGCCCGGCGTTTAACGTCATAGGCGGTAAGTGGAAGGCTGTGATTCTTTGGGAGTTGGATGCAGGGGCCAAAAGGTTTGGCGAGCTCAAGCGCCTGGTGTCAGGCGTCAGCGAGAAGATGCTGATTCAGCAGCTCAAAGAGCTGGTGGCTGATGGCCTGCTCTTGAGAGTCGCGCGCGACACTGTGCCGCCGCATGTTGAATATTCACTCACGCCTTTGGGCATTTCTTTGAACAAGGCCCTCGGTCCTCTGGCAGATTGGGGTCTGCAGTACGCGGCACGACCTCCAGCCAAAATGGACGCTGCGCCAAAGCACACCGCCCGACAGCCGGCCACTCGATTGATCAAGTTGATGTAGACCCCTGGAGTGATCCATAAACGGCTTTAGCCCAGTAAGTACGGGTGAATCAAGCTATTGAATTGATAGCGATCTGGTTGTGATGTCTTGGCGGAAGCGTCGAGCCTCGAGGCTGTAGCGATGGTCAAAAGCTCAGCGCATTCGCCGTGCTGCTGCAGCTCATCGCCCTGCGTAAAAAAGGGCTTGACTTCGAGTGCACTCGAAGTTTTACAGTCAAGCCATGACCAACGCACCCACCGTCTCCTTGAGCATTGCCGAAGCCGCAGAAGCCTCGGGGCTGAGCGCCTACACCCTGCGCTATTACGAGCAGATTGGCCTCATCGCACCGATTGACCGCCGCAGCGGCGCGCGCCGGTACAGCGACACCGACATGCGCTGGCTCGACTTTCTGGTGCGTCTGCGCGCCACCGGGATGTCGATGCAGGTCATGCAGCGCTACGCCGAGCTACTACGCGAAGGCAACACCGCCACCAGCCTGGCCGAGCGGCAAACCATGCTGGAAGAGCACGCCGCCCATCTCGAAGCGGGCCTGCGCGCCCAGCGCGAAACCCTGCAGTACATCCGCAAAAAAATCGGGCTGTATGAAGAGATGCGCGCTGTGCCCAAGCGCGCCTGAACCCACCGCCAATCCATCAACCCCCCAACCCAATTTTCACCAAACAACACCATGATCAAAACCCGTACCCTTGGCCGCAACGGCTCCGCTATTTCCGCCATCGGCCTCGGCTGCATGGGCATGAGCGAGTTCTACAGCAACCGCGATGACACAGAATCCATCGCCACCCTTCACCATGCGCTGGACCGTGGCATCAACTTCCTCGACACCTCTGACATCTATGGCCCGTACACCAACGAGCTCTTGATTGGCAAGGCCATAGCCGCACGCCGAAAAGACGTGTTTATCGCCACCAAGTTCGGCATCATGCGTGACCCAGCCAACGCTGCGATACGCGGCGTCAATGGCAGCCCGGACTACGTGCGGGCAAGTTGCGACGCCAGCCTCAAGCGCCTGGGCATTGAACAAATAGACCTGTACTACCAGCACCGGGTAGACAAGACGGTGCCAATTGAAGACACCGTGGGCGCGATGGCTGAGTTAGTGAAAGCCGGCAAGGTGCGTTACCTGGGACTGTCTGAGGCGTCTGCTGCCACCATTGCGCGCGCCTGCAAAGTGCACCCCATTGCCGCCCTGCAAAGCGAGTATTCGTTGTGGACGCGCGACCCCGAAGCCACTGGCACGCTGGCCGCCTGCCGCGAGCACGGCGTGAGCCTGGTGGCCTATTCCCCCTTGGGCCGCGGCTTTTTAACCGGCGCCTTCAGCAAGCCCGAAGATCTGCCGGTTGATGACTACCGCCGCAATTTCTCTCCCCGGTTTGCCGAAGAAAACTTCGCCCGCAACCTTGCTTTGGTGGATGCGGTGAAGGAGATCGCGCAGGCCAAAGGCGTCACCACCTCGCAAGTGGCGCTGGCGTGGGTGCTGGCCCAGGGGGAAGACATCATTCCCATCCCTGGCACAAAACGCCGCGCCTATCTGGACCAGAACATCGCCGCTATTGACGTGGTGCTGAGCCCCGCAGAGCTGGCAGATCTTGACAAGGCTTTCCCGCCCGACGCGGCGGCTGGCCTGCGCTACCCTGAAGCCTTTTTGGGGTCGGTCAACGCGTAAGGCGGGTGGTAGTCACTGCGTGCAGAATGAGTGCAATCACATCACCCGTGAGAACCCCTGGAGAAAAATGAATGCTTGCGCTCGACACCTGCTGCACCTTGGTACCGTACTTCGAGGTCCAAGACGGGCAACTTGACGCTTTCAAAGCCTTGGTGAAAGAGCTCATCAACAAGACGCGCGCCGAGCCTGGTTGCATGCACTACACCTTCTCATTCAGCGGCAACCTCGCGCACTGTCGCGAAGGATACGTCGACGCCGCCGCCCTGCTCGCGCATCGTGAGAATGTTGCTGAATTGATTGGTCAAGCGCTGAAGATCGCAAAGGTCGTAAGGTTGGAGGTGCATGCGCCAGAAGCGGAGATCGAGAAGCTGCGCGGCCCCATGGCTTCGCCGAGTCCACAGTTCTTCACCCTTGAAGAAGGCTTTCGCCGCAGCTGCGATGCCTGACCCTTTAATCGAGAGGACATGCCCTTGCAGGCCGAGTTATGCCTCTCATCTCCAACGGTTAAAAGGCATCATCCCCCTGTGGCTGCATGCGCAAGCTGGAAAGCCGCACATGCGCAGCATCCTCCATGTTTACCGGCAACTGCTGCTTGGCGAGCAGGTAGTGGCTGGTAAACACATCCAGATAAGCCTCAAGCGTTTGCGCCGCGTGCGCCTCACCCGCCAGCGTCAGGCACAGCGCGGCTACTTCTGATGTACAAAAGTGCTCGTCGCGTTGCGAGCGGCGCAGCTTGTAGCTCGAGAGTTGCTCGCTCTGCAGGCTCAGCACTGGCAGCTTGTCGAGGTAAGGGCTTTTGCGAAACATCTTGCGCGCCTCAGGCCAGGTCGCGTCCAGCAGCACAAACAACGGCCGTTTGCCGCCGCCAGCGTCAAGTGCCTGCACATCTGTCACCACCCGCTCAGCCGCCACAAACTCGCCAGGGAAGACCAGATACGGCTGCCACTGCGGGTCACGCAAAAGCGCCAGCAACGCAGGGTCAACCTCGGTGCGCGCCCAGCCAAAGGCAAAGGTGTCGGCCACCACATCAGCCACCAGCCAGCCGGTGTTGCTGGGTTTGAGTGGCTCGATGTCGGCCATCAGCAGGCACACGCCCGCACGCACGGGTAGCACCGGGCGCAAGGCACAGATGCAATGGCTGGGCACCAGGCGGCAGCCAGCGCAGCGCTCGCCGCGCGGACCGCCGCGGGCTAAAAATGGTTTGGAGCTGCGCGCCAGGCGGGCGGCACGCAGGCGGCTGACCGCATGAGGTGGCGCGTGCGGATCGTGAAGGTGGCGCATACAAGGGACTGTAGCAGCGGGTCCCCGCAGCCGCGCCGCTCAGGCGGACTGCCTCGTCATGCCCCTGCGCCGGTCAGACCTCCGTGATGAACTGTTCGCGTGGGCGGCGCACCTTGGTCAGGTTCACCAGCCAGTCCTTGTCGGCCTCGCGGTAGCCCAGCGGCAAAATGGCCACGCTGCGCAGGCCTCTTGCGCGCAGGTTCAGAATCTCGTCCAGCGCAGCCGGGTCAAAACCTTCCATCGGCGTGCAGTCCACCTCTTCAAAGGCGGCAGCCATCATCGCGGCACTCAGGCCAATGTAGGCCTGGCGGGCGGCATGCTGATGGTTCACCTCTGCGCCGCGCTGCGGGTACATGCCCAGCAGCAGGTTGCGGTAATTTTCCCAGCCCTCGTTCTTTGTGCCGCGCACGGCGTTGGTCAGGTCAAACATCATGTTGATGCGCTCCGCCGTGTAATTGTCCCAGGCAGCAAACACCAGCAGGTGCGAGCCATCGGTGATCTGGCCCTGGTTCCACGCAATGGGCTTGATGCGCTCACGCACGTCCTTGTTGCTCACCACAATGATCTCGTACGGTTGCAAACCACTGGACGTGGGCGCCAGCCGCGCTGCTTCCAGAATCCGCTCCACCTTGTCCTGCGGCACCGCGCGGGCCGGGTCCAGTTTCTTGGCGGCATAACGCCACTGCAGGCGTTCCATCAGCGGGTCTGATGGCATGTCCCCTGGCGGTGCTGTCAGGGTGGTTGGGGCGGTAAGAGTGGCAGAAGCGGTCATTGGCGGGTCCTCGGTTGATGATGTGCACCGAAGGTAAGGCCGCCGTTGCTGCTTTGGAAGCGCCAATAAAGCGTAATTGAATTCCAGTTTCAACAACAATTAATCAATCAGGCGCGGCCCGCCCGTCCCGCCGCGCGCCAGCTAGCCCTAGCGCCCTTCGCCCGGTCTAGGCAGCAGGCGGGCGGTGCAGCCCGCACAGCTTGTTGCCGTCCGGGTCGCGCAGGTAACACAGGTAGAGCTGACCCGCAGGGCCTTCACGAAAGCCCGGCGGGTCTTCACATGTGGTGCCGCCATTGGCCACACCTGCTGCGTGGAAGGCGTCACATTGCTCCGGCGACTCCATCTTGAAGCCGATGGTGCTGCCATTGCCGTGGCAAGCCGGCTCGCCATTGATCGGCGTGGTGATGCCGAAGGAACCGCCCTTGCTGCGGTAGAAGTAGCGGTTCTTGTTAGCAACGCCAGGGGCGATGCCCAGGGTGCCGAGTACGGCGTCGTAAAACTTCTTTGAGGCTTCGAGGTCGTTAACGCCGACCATGACATGACTGAACATTGGTTTGTCTCCGTTGACCGTTCGCGCGGGTGCGAAAGGGTAAGCAAATAGTAGTCGATCGAGTGAGCAGGAAATTCGCACCCGGCTTCCCGCGTTCGCAAGCGCGCAAAAAAGATTTGGTGTTCCGGAACTGTGCAAACTGCGCAACGGAAGACGGGGAGGACGGGAGATTAGCAACAACAAGAGAACTCAGCCGCCTTTCTCAATTTTGCATTGCCTGGTTGCGCCAGCCTTCGACCGCCTTCGTAGCCGCGCCGATCTTGGTATCGTTTGTCCAACGATCCCAAAACTCAACCGTTCCACTATTTGGTTTTTGATTCGGTTCAGCTATGCGAATGCGAGTAGGGAGGAGACTGGCGTCGCCGACCACTAAGGCTTCCCCGGTATCTAAAACGGGTAACAAATCTCCAAAACTGCCAAGGCTATCCGGTAACAATCGCTTTACTACGGATTGATCGTCGCCGTTCGTTAGCCTCATAGCAATGAGGTTGTTGCATTGACTCAGTACCGTGCGGTTAACTTCCGATGGTCGCTGGCTTATTACCGCCAATCCCACACCGTACTTTCTACCCTCCTTGGCAATACGTTCGAAAATTTCTACCGAGACATCTCCTGCTCCGGACTCTCGTCGCTCGGGAATATATAAGTGCGCTTCATCACAGAAGATAGCTATTGGGTGTCGCCGATCTGCTGGTGTCCACTGTTGTACAGAAAACGCCAAGCCAGCAACGAGACTGACGATTAACGGGAGGATGTCCGAGGGAACCTGAATCGCCCCGGGTTTCATGGAGGCTGTTTGGTTTAAGTCATGCCTCCACCGTGGAGGCTTGACTGGCGAGTTGCCGGTAGTAGTTTGCCTCAGCTTCTGCCGGAGGTATATATCCGATAGGGCC
>NZ_JACDDD010000013.1 GCF_013817205.1 Polaromonas sp. | reverse complement strand
TGCGCGTCCTCTTGGTGACAAGCTCGTATCCGCTGGCAGCAAGGCTGATTTGTTTCATCGACATATAACGCTTCTCAGAACTCACCGGTTGGCTGAGTTTTGCAGAGATTCCCTAGAGCAAGCACGGGCCACCAGCGGCAAATAGCGTCTACCACCCCCCGGTGGCGCCGATGCCGCCGCTGACAATGTGCGCGATCTGCCTGTCCGCCATGTTCTGGCCGATGGGCTCGCGTGACGCCGTGGTGACAGATTTTTCCTTGTCTGATCCTGATGGTGGCGGGATCGTCACCTCGGGCGATGCGGGCAGGCGCGCAGGGACCGATGGCGGCACGCTCACGGGCGCCACAGCCATTACCCCGCCTGCCGTGGCCGTCTTACCTGAATAGGCGCTCAGAAACCCATTCTTGTCACCGGCCACGTCCTCGTAATATTTGCGCGGGGTTGTGCCGTTGGCGTCCGCTGGGCCGGTGCCGCCCTTCGCGACCGCGCTGGCGCCACCCATGAGGGTCATGCTTTGCCCGCTCTTCGAGGCCTCTGATGGCGCACATGGCGCCCGTTGCGTACTCGCACACCAGCAAGGATGTCATTGCCCGGTGTAAATCTTGATCAGCTTTATCTTGCAGTTGGGGCAGCGGAACGGGGCGCGAATCCCCTGACGCAGGTTTGGTTTCGGTCACTCGTGTCCGTTGGACATCCGCTGGATTGATAGACTTCGTTTCAGCCATGATTGCAACTCCTTTTGCTTTGGTGGTCAGGCGGGGCAGGTGTCACTACCACCATCCCCGCCGCCTTACTGCCCAGCCAAAACCGCCGCCGGGCGTGGCGGTTTCTCAGTCCCTCGGCTTCATGGCCTTCTGCAGCAGCAGCGCAGTTTTCATCCGTTTTAGTTCAGCATTCATCCGCCGGGTTACCGCGTTCACCGACTTGTTCAGCGAATCAAGATCGGTAGTACTGATTTCCTTGAGTCGCAGAGCATCCATGCCGTCAAACAGGACACGGCGCAAATCGCCAGTGGTCTTGGCTTGAGCCATTTCCTTCAACAATTCATTTCCTCTCGTCGTCCTTGGCTCCTTTGCCTTACTAATTCTTTCACGCACCCACTTGCTGCCGCCAAGTAGCGTTAACTTTTCCTTCTGGGGCGCGGTCATCCGCACGGTCACGGGGATCGTTTCGACACCCTCCTCAAGTGCAGGGCGCCCCGACTTCCGTTTGATGCTTGGTTTCTTTGTCGTCATGCCGATTAATGTATGCGTTTATTTATGAGCGTGCAAGTCTTTTTGTATGCGTTTATTTGGTTTAATTTCACTCGTAGCTCACATCCTGCCCAGTTCCACCTCAGCCGACGACAGGCTGCGGCTGCACCAACTCGTGTGAGCGTTCGGAGTCTCTCCAGTGTGCTGACCCGCTGTGTCAGCGCATGGCACCGACGTTGCAGTAAAAACCGGTCGATTTATGCGGCTCGCTGGGGCAGCTTGATGATGTCGGCCCCGGCGATCAGCTTGTCGATATAGTCCGCGTACCACTGCAATGCACTGGCGACAGCAGCCGCGTATTGAGCGTGGTTGTATGCGCCCCGTGTGGCGTTCTTTTCTTTGTGCGCAAGGATTGCCTCCACCACATCTGGCGCGATGCCCTGCTCATTCATGGCGGTGGACGCTGTACCGCGTAGCCCGTGCGGCTTGAAGTCGCCGGGAATGTCACCTGAGCTGCGCAGACGCGAAAACAGGTGGTTGATGGCTTGCTCAGTCATCGGCTCGGACAACTTTTGCACTGAAGGGAACACCCATGGCGATGCACCGGACAAGTACCGAGCCTTTTCCAGCAGCGCCATGGCCTGCGTGGACAAATACACAGTGTGGGGTCTGGGCGCCTTCATGTAGCCGTTGCCGCCCACGGTACGGCCCGGAATTGTCCAGGTGCATGCGTCCAGATCAAAGTGCTCCCAGCGCGCTTTGCACACGTTGTCCTTGCGCGTCACGACGAGCATCAGAAACTCCACGGCCAACCGAGTTCCTTGGTGCGCTCCGCACGTCCGTACTGCCTCCACAAACTCACGTATTTCGCTTTTGACCAGATGCCTGTAATGCACTGCCGGTGGTGTATTCACCAGCCCGCGCATGGGCGTGGCCGGGTTGTAAGTCACCAGTAGCTTTTGTTCGGCGTAGTTGAAAATACGCTCAATGATGGCCCGGATATTGTTCGCTTTGGTCGGTGTGTTCCGCATACCTTCCAACAGTCGCAGTACATCACGGGCGTGGACCTCACTCAGCGGCAACTTGCCGAAAGCTGGGTAAACGTCGTTTTTCAGCCATGCAAGGGTTTGCTTTTGGCTTCGGGCCGTCAAGGTCGCCAGCTTTTCGGCAATCCAGACGCGGGTAAATGTTTCGAACGTGTCGGCTTGCGCAGATTTGGCGATGCGCTCGACCTTTTCGAGCTGCTTTTTGCGAGCTGGATCAATGCCGGTGGCAAGCTGAGTGCGAAGGACTTCGTGAGCGTCTCGCGCCGCCTTGATGCCGATCAGCGGATACCTCCCAATGGTCACCTTGGTGCGCTTGTTGTACAACCGGTAGGAGTAGCGCCAAATTTTTGACCCGCTGGGCAGTATGTCCAGGTACAGGCCCCCACCGTCTGCCAGCGGGTAAGCCTTGTCCCGTGGATGTTTGGCCTTGATCTTTGCATCCGACAGGGTGTAATTCAATGCGCGTGCAGTTGGAGCCATGATGGAGCCTTAGAGCCATGGCTTACCGAAATTGGAGCCATTGAATCCGGATTATGGCTCCAAATCTGTCGGCTTGCTTTATATGTCTTTGGACGTTGAAAACAAAAAAGCCCAGTGAAATCAATCAACTGGGCCATCCTGTTAGCCGTCTTTGGCCGGCTTTAGACGCTATTACATATGTTCGATCATCACCTGGCCGAAACCGGAACAACTGACCTGGGTCGCGCCATCCATCAGACGGGCGAAGTCATAGGTAACCTTCTTGGACGCAATCGATTTCTCCATGGCGCTGATGATCAGGTCAGCCGCCTCCGTCCAACCCATGTGGCGCAGCATCATCTCGGCCGACAGGATTTCGGAACCCGGGTTGACGTAGTCCTTGCCGGCGTATTTCGGAGCTGTGCCGTGCGTGGCCTCGAACATCGCTACCGTGTCGCTCAGATTGGCGCCCGGGGCGATGCCAATGCCGCCGACCTGCGCAGCGAGTGCGTCAGAGACATAGTCGCCATTGAGGTTCAGCGTGGCAATCACGCTGTATTCGGCAGGGCGCAGCAGGATCTGCTGCAGGAATGCGTCGGCGATGCTGTCCTTGATGAGGATGTCCTTGCCCGTATTGGGGTTCTTGAACTTCATCCAGGGGCCGCCGTCGACTTCCACCGCGCCGAATTCCTTTTTCGCCAGCGCGTAGGCCCAGTCGCGAAAGCCGCCTTCGGTGAACTTCATGATGTTGCCCTTGTGCACGATGGTCACGCTGGGCTTGTCATTGTCAATGGCGTACTGGATGGCCTTGCGTACCAGGCGCTCGGTGCCTTCGCTGGATACCGGTTTGATGCCGATTCCCGAGGTGTTGGGAAAGCGGATCTTCTTGACGCCCATCTCGTCCTGCAGGAACTTGATGAGTTTTTTGGCCTTGTCGGATTCGGCTTCGAACTCGATGCCGGCATAAATGTCTTCGGAGTTCTCGCGGAAGATCACCATGTTGGTCTTGTGTGGCTCTTTCACCGGCGATGGCACACCTGCGAAGTACTGGATGGGTCGCAAACAGACATAAAGATCCAGTTCCTGGCGCAATGCCACGTTGAGCGATCGGATGCCTCCGCCGACAGGGGTGGTCAAGGGGCCCTTGATGGACACCACGTAGTCCCTGACCGCAGCCAGTGTCTCCTCAGGCAACCAGACGTCAGGACCGTAGACCCGGGTCGACTTTTCACCGGCATAAACCTCCATCCAGTGGATTTTCTTCTTGCCACCGTAGGCCTTGGCCACAGCAGCATCCACCACCTTGAGCATGACCGGCGTGATGTCCGCGCCCGTGCCGTCGCCTTCAATAAACGGTATGACGGGCTCGTCCGGGACATTCAATGAATTGTCGGGATTGACGGTGATTTTTTGCCCTTGGGCAGGCACTTTGATGTGCTGGTACATATGCGACAGGCTCCGGTAGATACTGGGTCAGCAATAAAAAATGCCTGAAACAGCTTAGGTGGTTACCCGTAAATTCTATCTGTAAAAGAACAGCAGGCATTGTTTTGAGGGTGGCCTGTCAACCGTTTGCAAACGGCCACCGTTACGGTGGGACCCCGGTAATTTTCCGGGGTCCATCACAACTTACATACGAGGAATTTCCATGAACAAACTCATCGCTGCCCTGATCGCTGGCTTTTTTGCCATTGGTGTTTTCGCGCAAACCCCCGCGCAGCCAGCACAGCCGGCCAAGCCAGCAATGCCTGCTATGCCTGCTACACCGGCTACACCGGCTACACCAGCTACGCCTGCCACACCAGCTAAGCCTGCTACACCAGCCGCAGCTGCGACGCCTGCCATGCCTGCAGCCAAGGTAGACGCCAAAGCCGCTAAAGCCGAAAAAGCTGCTGCCGCCAAAAAGGCCAAGGAAGACAAAGCCGCTGCCGCCAAAGCCGCAAAAGCTGAAAAAGCCGCTGCTGCCACGAAAGCCAAGGAAGAAAAAGCCGCCGCTGCAAAGAAAGCCAAGGAAGACAAAGCTGCCGCTGCAAAGAAGTAATTTTCGCGCACACCTGAAATGCCCGCATTGCGGGCATTTTTTATGGCGGTCGTTTATGCTGGCCGTCTGACCAAACATCGGTGATTTCATGCTCCATCACACACCTTTCGGCGCAGCGAGACTCCGCAGCACAGTCTGCGCAGTTTTTATTGCCGCCTGCGCGCTCACAGCGACAGCCCAGGACGCGCCACAAATCAACCTACAGCGCAGCACCCTGTCCGCTGGCATGCACCAGATCGACGTGCAACTGGCTGCGACGCCCGCGCAGCGGCAGACCGGCCTGATGTTCCGCAAGAACATGCCGCAGGGTGAAGGCATGCTGTTCATTTTTGAGGAAGCTGCGCAACAATGCTTCTGGATGAAAAACACCCTGCTTCCCCTCACCGCCGCCTTTGTCGCCGACGACGGCACCATCGTCAACCTGGCCGACATGAAGCCGCAGACGACGGATTCACACTGCTCGGCAAAGCCGGTGCGTTATGTGCTGGAGATGAACGTCGGCTGGTTTGCCAAGAAGGGCATCAAGGCGGGCAGCCGCTTGCGCGGCAAGGTATTCCAGGCGGGCAAATAAGCAGCCCGCAGGACGGACGCCGGCCCCAAAACAGAGAAGGCGATCCGCACGGCTGCGGATCGCCTTCTTTTCTGCCCCTTGCCAGGAGACCGTTTCAGGTAGTGCGCTGCTTCAAGCCGTGAAAGCCGCCAGTGCCGCGTTCAAGGTCTTGCTCGGACGCATCACGGTGTCCAGCTTGGCCAGGTCGGGCTGGTAGTAGCCGCCAATATCCACCGCCTTGCCCTGCACGGCCTGGAGTTCGGCAACGATGGCCTGCTCACCGGTCGTCAGTGTCTTGGCCAGCGGAGCGAACTTGCCCGCCAGCGCCGCGTCTTCAGTTTGTGCGGCCAATTCCTGTGCCCAGTACATTGCCAGGTAAAACTGGCTGCCGCGGTTGTCCAGTTGACCAGTTTTCGGCGACGGATTTTTGTTATTGTCGAGCAGCTTGCCAGTGGCGGCATCCAGTGTCTTTGCCAGAATTTTCGCCTGGACATTGCCGGTCTTGATGCCGAGGTCTTCCAGTGACACCGCCAGCGCGAGGAATTCGCCCAGGGAGTCCCAGCGCAGGTGATTTTCCTCAACCAGCTGCTGCACGTGTTTTGGAGCCGAGCCGCCGGCACCGGTTTCGTACATGCCGCCGCCGGCCATCAAGGGGACGATGGACAACATCTTTGCGCTGGTGCCCAGCTCCATGATGGGAAACAGGTCGGTCAGGTAATCACGCAGGATGTTGCCGGTGGCGCTGATGGTGTCCAGGCCGCGCACCACACGCTCCAGCGTGTAGCGCATGGCACGCACCTGGCTCATGATCTGGATGTCGAGACCTGCGGTTTCGTGCTCGTGCAGGTACATCTTGACCTTGGTGATCATTTGCGCCTCGTGCGGGCGGTAGGAGTCGAGCCAAAACACGACCGGCATGCCGGAGTTGCGCGCGCGGGTCACGGCCAGCTTGACCCAGTCACGGATGGCCGCGTCCTTGACCTGGCACATGCGCCAGATGTCGCCAGCTTCTACATTCTGGCTCAGCAGCACCTCGCCGGTGGACATGTCGGTGATGTTCGCCACGCCGTCCTCGGCAATCTCGAAGGTCTTGTCGTGCGAACCGTATTCCTCGGCCTGCTGGGCCATCAGGCCCACGTTGGGCACCGTGCCCATGGTCTTGGGGTCAAACGCGCCATGCCACTTGCAGAAGTTGATGATCTCCTGATAAATGCGAGCAAAAGTTGACTCCGGCATGACTGCTTTGACGTCTTTCAGCCGGCCGTCGGCGCCCCACATCTTGCCGCCGTTGCGGATGGCTGCGGGCATGGACGCGTCCACGATGATGTCGTTGGGCGAATGGAAGTTGGTGATGCCCTTGGCCGAATCGACCATGGCCAGCTCGGGACGGCCTTCATGGCAGGCGTGCAGGTCGCGCTTGATCTCGTCCTGCTTGCTCTGCGGCAGCGTGCCGATCTTGTTGTAAAGATCGACCATACCGTTGTTGACGTTGACGCCTAGTTCTTCGAACAGTTTGGCGTGTTTCTCGAAGGCCTGTTTGTAGAAAATCCTCACGCAGTGTCCAAACACGATGGGGTGTGACACCTTCATCATGGTTGCCTTCACGTGCAGCGAGAACATCACGCCGGTCTTGAAGGCGTCGTCGATCTCCTTTTCATAGAAGGCTACCAGCTCCTTCTTGCTCATGAACATGGAGTCGATGATCTCGCGGTCCAGCAGCGCGACCTTGGGCTTGAGCACGATGGTCTTGCCGGTCTTTGTGATCAGTTCCATCTTCACGTCGCGCGCGCGGTCCAGGGTGATGGATTTTTCGCCATGGTAGAAGTCGCCGCCGTGCATGTGCGAGACGTGCGAGCGCGAGGCCTGGCTCCAGTCGGCCATGCTGTGCGGGTTTTTGCGCGCGTATTCCTTGACGGCCTTGGGTGCGCGACGGTCCGAATTGCCTTCGCGCAGCACCGGGTTCACGGCGCTGCCGGTGCACTTGTTGTAACGCGCCCGGATGTCCTTGTCCTCATCGGTCTTGGGGGCTTCCGGGTAGTCGGGGATCTTGTACCCCTTGCCCTGCAGTTCCTTGATCGCGTCCTTCAGCTGGGCCACCGAGGCACTGATGTTGGGCAGCTTGATGATGTTGGCCTGCGGCTTGAGCGTCAGCTTGCCCAGTTCTGTGAGAGTGTCGGCGACCCGCTGGTCTGCGGTCAGGCATTCGGGGAACTGCCCCAGAATCCGGCCGGCTACCGAAATATCGGCGGTCTCGACCTTGACGCCGGCTGGCGCAGTAAACGTGCGGACGATAGGCAGAAAAGCGCTGGTTGCGAGCAGAGGGGCTTCGTCGGTCAGCGTGTAGATGATGGTGGGTTGCTCGGTGCTCATCGCTTGTCTCCAGAACTGTTATGGGAACGCCACCGGCTGGGTCACAGACCGGCTGACATGATCGGATGGTGCCTGATTCCTTGAGGGAACGGGACCTGCCCTGCTCAGCATTTTATGTAACCCGTTACCACGATGCGAAATTACGCCTTCCTGAAGCCAACTATTTTTTGTCCAGACGAAAAAAAGGCCCGAAAGCTTCGGGCCTTTTTTGTGTCACGGCGCGCCGGACTGGTCAGGCGAAGTTGGCCGCCGCAAAGTCCCAGTTCACCAGTTTGTCGAGGAAGGTCTCAACAAACTTCGGACGCATGTTGCGGTAGTCGATGTAATAAGCGTGCTCCCACACGTCCACCGTCAGCAGGGCCTTGTCAGCGGTGGTCAACGGTGTGCCGGCCGGGCCGGTGTTGACGATGTCGACGCTGCCATCGGCTTTTTTCACCAGCCAAGTCCAGCCCGAACCGAAGTTGCCGACGGCCGACTTGACGAAAGCTTCCTTGAATGCGGCGTAGGAGCCGAACTTCGCATTGATCGCGTCAGCCAGCGCACCGGAAGGCTCGCCGCCGCCGGCGGGCTTCATGCAGCTCCAAAAGAAGGTGTGGTTCCAGATCTGGGCCGCATTGTTGTACACGCCGCCGCTGGATTTCTTGACGATCTCCTCGAGCGTCATGGACTCGAACTCGGTGCCTTTTTGCAGATTGTTGAGGTTCACCACATAAGCGTTGTGGTGCTTGCCGTGGTGGTATTCAAAGGCTTCCTGGCTGTAGTGAGGTGCCAGGGCATCAATCGGGTAAGGCAGCGGGGGTAGTTTGTGTTCCATTGTTTTCCTTGTGGGGTGTTGTGGTGATGTTGCGATGATAAGGGCGGCTTGTGACGACCATTGTAAAAAACTAAATCAGCCGGGGTGTTGAAACGGTCAAATCGACCTCGCCGTCGGCAAGGGTAGCGCGCAGCGCCTGGCCGGGCGCGGTATCGGCCACACCGGTCACCGCCTGGCCCTGCATGTCGGCCAGCCAAGCGTAGCCGCGCTGCAGCACCAGCTTCGGGTCCAGTGGCGCAAGCCGAAGTTGGGCCCGCTCCAGCCGGCGCTGCTGGTGCGCCAGGTTCTGGCCCAAGGCCTGCGGAAAGGCCAGACTCATCGCCTGCAAGTTGCTCTTTTCGCGCTGGATGGCGGACTGCAAGGCATGACGCAATCCCTGCGTATGGCCCCCCAGCCGGGCATGCTGCCGGGTGACCAGATGCGATGGCCGTGTGACGCGGGCCGCCGCCCAATCGAGCCGCTGGTTGCTGGCCTGCAGTTGCCGTTCGACGCCGCAACGCAGCCTGTCCTGCAGGTCAACCAGCTCACCCAGCCACACTTTTTGCGGTTGGGCACACAGCTCGGCTGCCGCCGTCGGTGTGGGGGCGCGCAGGTCGGCACAAAACTCGGCAATTGTGAAATCGGTCTCGTGGCCGACACCGCACACCACCGGGACAGGTGAAGCCACGATGAGGCGCGCGAGTTCCTCGTCGTTGAAAGCCCAAAGGTCTTCCATCGCGCCACCGCCGCGCACCAACAGCAGCACATCGACCTCGGCGCGCGCATACGCGAGCTGCAAAGCCTGGCGCAACTCCCCGGGCGCCTGCGCGCCCTGCACGCTTGCAGAGTAGATCACCACCGGGATGTGCGGCGCGCGGCGCTGCAGGGCGGTGACCACGTCATGCAGTGCGGCCGCGCCAAGCGAAGTCACCACGCCAATGGCTTTGGGCAGCAGGGGCAGCGCGCGCTTGCGGCCTGCGTCAAACAGCCCTTCGGCTTCGAGCTTGTTCTTGATCTGGACAAATCGCTCGAACAGATTGCCCTGCCCGGCCTGCTGCATGGCTTCAACGATCAATTGCAGTTCACCGCGCGGCTCGTACACCCCCAGCCGGCCGCGCACCTCGACCAGTTGGCCGTCGCGCGGCGGAAAATCGAGCAAGCTGGCCGCACGGCGAAACATGGCGCAGCGGATCTGGCCCTGCTCGTCCTTCAGCGAAAAATAGCAGTGCCCGCTGGCAGCACGCGAGAAACCGATGAGTTCGCCCTTGACGGCCACCGGGTTGAAACGCGCTTCCAGGCTGTCGGCGATCGCTCGTAACAATGAACCAACTGGCCAGATTCGCACACCCGACCGGGCGTTGGTGGCAGACGGAGGCGGGAAAAATGCCTCAGACACTCCAAAACCCCCTGATTTCATGCGGGTAATACTCCACAGATGCTGATGAATTCGGGGTGAAACCCGTGGTTTGCCGGGGAGGTTCGCAAATGTTCGTGCAAGCCATTGATTTTAAATAAGTTTATTGTGCTCAAATTTTCATCGTTTTGTCACAGCCGCCATTTGGCGCGGCTTGGGGAGGCACCAGCCCGTACTTGCTCACAAAGTTATCCACATGTTCTGTGGGCTACGTCCTACAGACCCGCCCGGTGCGCGATGGAGACAGTACGGCAACCGGAACTCGGGGTGTCGGCCGGGCTGGGCCATAATCCACAGCAATCATCAGCTTGGAGATTTGCCCTTGTTTTCGATCATACAAGCCGCAGGCTGGCCGATCTGGCCCCTCATAGCCTGCTCGATTCTGGCGTTGGCACTCGTCGTTGAGCGTTTTGCGAGCCTGAAAACCGCCAGAATCGCCCCGCCCCAGCTCCTGGACGAAGCCATCACCGTATCGCGCGGCGGAGTGCCGGGCACTGACGTGGTCTCGCACCTGGAACACAATTCCCTGCTCGGTGAGGTGCTGTCCAGCGGTTTTCGCGCGCTCAACACCAACCCCCGCATCAGCGAAGATGACTTGCGCTCGACGCTGGAGGGAGCCGGCCGGCGCGCCGCCCACACACTGGAGCGTTACCTCGCCGCGCTCGCCACGATTGCCTCGGCGGCGCCGCTGCTGGGCCTGCTGGGCACCGTGATCGGCATGATCGAGATTTTTGGCTCACAGGCCGGCAGTGGCGGTGTCGCCGGCGGCAACCCGGCGCAGCTCGCACAAGGCATTTCGATCGCGCTTTACAACACGGCCTTCGGCCTGATCGTGGCCATTCCGTCGCTGATCTTCTGGCGCTATTTCCGGGCCCGGGTTGACGGCTACCTGCTGACCATGGAAATTGCGTCCGAGCGTTTTGTGCGGCACCTGAACACGCTGCGCAAATAATGGCCCCCACGCTCGTCGCTTCGCGTACGTCGCTGCCCCCCGAGGGGGCGCATTTTTTCTTGGGGCGGCCCGGCGAAAAAACATCAGCCCCCAAGCGGAGACCATCATGAATTTCCGCCGTTCGTCACGTGATGAACCGGAGATCAACCTGATCCCCTTCATCGACGTGCTGCTGGTCGTGCTGATCTTCCTGATGCTGTCGACCACCTACAGCAAGTTCACCGAACTGCAAATCAAGCTGCCGGTGGCTGACGCCGACCAGCAGCGCGACTACCCCAAAGAGGTGATCGTCGCCGTCAGCAGCGACGGCCGCTACATGGTCAGCAAGATGCCGGTGGACGGCCGCAGCATCGAGGCGCTCAGCGCGGCCCTGACCGCCGCGGCCAAGGCCGGCAAGGACAGCGTCATCATCATCAGCGCCGACGCCAGTGCCAGCCACCAGTCAGTGATCACGGTGATGGAGGCAGCCCGGCGCAGCGGCCTGACCCAGATCACCTTTGCCACCCAGAGCGCGGCCCAAGCCGGCGCCAAATAGCCGTGAAGGCAGGCCTGCAGCGGGCCTGGGCGCAGCGCGGGCCACTGGCCTGCCTGCTCTGGCCGGTGGCACTGCTGTTCGGCGCACTGGGGGCCTTGCGTCGCAGCCTGTACCGGGCCAGGCTTCTTCGCTCCGAAAAAATGCCGGTGCCGGTGGTGGTGGTGGGCAATGTGGTGGCCGGCGGCGCCGGCAAGACCCCCACTGTGATCGCGCTGGTGCAGCATTTGCAGGCGGCAGGCATCCATGCCGGTGTGGTCTCGCGTGGTTACGGGCGCAGCAGCGAGGGCTGCCTTGAAGTGTTGCCGGACACGCCCCCTGCGCTATCCGGCGATGAACCCGCACTGATCCGGCGCGCCACCGGGGCCCCGGTGTTTGTCGCGGCGCGGCGTGCTGATGCCGCGCGAGCCCTGCTCCTCGCCCATCCCACCACGCAGCTCATCGTCTGCGACGACGGCCTGCAGCACTACGCTTTGCAGCGCGACATCGAGATCGCCGTGTTTGACGAGCGCGGCGCCGGCAACGGCTGGCTGTTGCCGGCCGGCCCGCTGCGCGAGCCTTGGCCTGAAAGGCTACAGCGTGGCGCCGGCCCTGACGGCCGCGGCATTGATCTGGTGCTGCACACCGGCGCGACGCCCGCCTTTGAGGGCTTCCAGTCCACCCGGCGGCTGGCCGACCATGCGCTGCGCGCCGATGGTAGCCGCGTGCCGCTGGGCAGCCTCGCGGGCACAGCGCTGATAGCGCTTGCCGGGATCGCTAAACCGCAGGCCTTTTTCGACATGCTCCAGGCCCGCGGTCTGGTGCTGGCGGAAACACGACCGCTTCCCGATCACTATGGTTTTGATAGCTACCCACGCAAGACGGACGAGGACTACACCCTGATTTGCACCGAAAAAGACGCGACCAAGCTGTTTTTACGAGAAGCTGAGGCCCTTGCGGTGCCGCTGGTCTTTGAACCGGAGCCAGCGTTTTTTGCGGCCTTCGATGCCCTGCTGGCCAGCCGCTTTTCTCCATTACCATCGTCCCATGGACACCAAACTGCTTGAACTGCTGGTCTGCCCCGTGACCAAAGGCCCGCTGGACTATGACCCCGAAAAACAGGAACTGGTCTCGCGCAGCGCGCGCCTGGCCTACCCGATACGTGACGGCTTGCCGGTGATGTTGGAGGAGGAAGCGCGCGTGCTGACCGACGAGGAACTAGGGCTCTGAGCTTCGCGCCATGAGTTTCACCGTCCTGATCCCCGCCCGCCTCGCGTCCACCCGACTTCCCGACAAACCGCTGGCCGACATTGCGGGCATCCCCATGGTCGTGCGTGTGGCGCAACGCGCCCTGCGCAGCGGCGCCGGACGCGTCGTGGTGGCCACTGACAGCCTTCGAATTGCCGAAAGCTGCGCGGCCTTCCAGGTCACATCGGTCATGACCCATGCCGATCACCCCAGCGGCAGCGACCGCCTGGCCGAGGCCTGCAACCTGCTGCAACTGGGCGATGACGAGGTGGTGGTCAATGTGCAGGGCGACGAGCCGCTGATTGATCCGGCCCTGATCGACGCGGTGGCGGACCTGCTGGCCAGCCGGCCCGACTGCGCCATGAGTACTGCCGCCCATGCCATAAGCTCGCTGGACGATCTGCTCAATCCGAACGTGGTCAAGGTGGTGCTCGATTCACGCAACACCGCGCTCTATTTCAGCCGCTCGCCGATTCCCGCGGCGCGCGATGCCGCCGGTCTGGCCTGGTGGGGTGAAGGCGGCACGCTGCCGCCACCACTGCGCCATGTCGGCATCTACGCGTATCGCACCGGTTTCCTGCGCCAGTTCCCCAAATTACCGCAGGCGCCACTGGAGCAACTCGAGGCGCTGGAGCAGCTGCGCGCGCTCTGGCACGGCCACCACATTGCCGTGCACATCAGCGCCGATGCGCCGGGACCGGGTGTGGACACCCCCGAGGATCTGGAGCGCGTGCGCCGGCTGTTCGTGTAAGCCCGCATCAGGGGGCGCATGCTATCCTTGAGAACGAGAAAAAAGTGACGCCAGCGCCCTCCGAAGGGCTTGCGCTCACCTGCAGATTCATAAAGATTCGAGGACATCCATGAGACTGATTTTGTTGGGCGCGCCTGGCGCGGGCAAGGGAACGCAAGCGACCTTTATCTGCCAGAAATACGGCATCCCCCAGATTTCCACCGGCGACATGTTGCGCGCTGCCGTCAAGGCCGGCACACCGCTGGGCGTCGAAGCCAAAAAAGTGATGGACTCGGGTGGACTGGTCAGCGACGACCTGATCATCAACCTGGTGAAAGACCGTATTGCCCAGCCTGACTGCAGCAAGGGTTTCCTGTTCGACGGCTTTCCGCGCACCCTGCCTCAGGCCGACTCCATGAAGGCTGCCGGCGTCAAGCTCGACTATGTGCTGGAGATCGATGTGCCTTTCGAGGCCATCATCGAACGCATGAGCGGTCGCCGCTCGCACCCGGCGTCCGGCCGCACCTACCATGTCAAGTTCAACCCGTCCAAGGCCGAGGGCAAGGACGACGTCACCGGCGAGCCGCTGATCCAGCGCGAGGATGACAAGGAAGATACCGTGCGCAAGCGCCTCCAGGTTTACAGCGCGCAGACGCGTCCGCTGGTTGAGTACTACTCGAACTGGGCCCAGGCCGAACCTGCGGCTGCACCGAAGTACCGCGCCATCAGCGGCATGGGGGGCGTCGATGAGATCACGGTGCGCGCGTTCAAGGCGCTGGCCGACTGAGCCTTCGTGGGAAAGCAAAAAGCCCGTCCATGACGGGCTTTTTCATTGGGCTTGCAGCGACTTCAGGCCGGACTGGAGCGCAGGCCGTAAACCTTGCCGCCCGCAAACAGGTACTCGACACGCAGGATCGCCTCTCCCTTTTCACCGGCAAAGGTAAAACCCAGCAGCGCCACCTGATCACCTGCCTTGATTTCGGGCACTTTCCAGGCCTGCATGCGTGTCAGCGGCGCAAGCTCAATCTCCCAGCGTTTGTCCTTGCGCGTGGGCACCATGGCTTTGGCCAGCAGCGCCCTGCCGTCGATAGGCGCGCTCTGCGGCGGCAGGGCCCGCTGCGCCAGATCATCCGGCAGTTTCAGGTTGGGAGAAACCTCGAGTTCGAGTTCCGCATGCGGGTTGCGCCACATGGCCTTGGTCACCTTGCCCTCCAGGTAAATCGGGCGGTCCTGGTCAAAACTGCTCCAGCCGTGATGGGCCAGGGCCCAGGGGGCAACACCTGCCACAGGCAGGGCCAGGGAGACTTTCAGCAGATCACGTCGCTTCATTTTTCTCTCCGTGTCAGTCCAACTTACACATAGGCAATCCATCGGCCACAGGCCACGACAGCCACCCAGATCAGCGTGGACACCGCCATCTGCGCCCGGGCCAGGCCGTCAAGCTTGGCCAGCGAACCGCGGCCATGAAACCAGGCTGCATTACAACCCGCCGTCAATAACAGCAGCATCTTCAGGGTGTGAACGCCCGATTCGCCAGCAGCTCGGCCGGCTGCGAGGCGAACATCAGCAGGCCGGAGGCGGCCACCACCGAAAAACCCGCCAGCGCAAGCCCCAGGCTTAGCCGCGACAAGGCCTTGACCGGCAGCGCCGCGCCCAAGCCGAACACGCGCAGTTCCAGCAGTACCTGGTTGCCCAGCAGCAGCGCGATGCCGATGATGTGCACCACCTCCAGCGCGGGGTAGGCCCAGACGTGGGAACGCAGCGACTCGAACATCTCAGGCGGGGTCCATCAGCGCCAGCATCAGCGCCACTCGCGCCTTGACCGGGCTCAGACCCTGCGAGTCGGCAAAAACATCGCCGGCGTGGGGCAACACCCGGCCTTCGAGGCAACGCGTCGCCCGCACCACCCGCACGCCTTGCGTCTGCGCTTGCAGCAGGGCCGCCTCCAGCGCATGGTGCAAGGTGCCGTTACCCGTGCCCGCCACCACCAGACCCTGCACCCCGTCGGCGGCCAGCGCGCGAACGGCGCGGCCGTCAGCGCCAGCGTGATTCATGACAATCTCGACACGTGGCCAAGGCCTGTGGATTGCGTCAAACGCTATATTTTTGATAGCTAATACCCCATTCAACACGGGGGCTGAGGGCCAATTTCTTAATAAACGCAGGCGGCCAGCCTCGACATACCCGAGTGGGCCCGCATCGCCGGAGCTGAAGGCATCAAGGCGATAGGTGTGAACTTTCTGCACGTCCATGGCCCCGTGAATCACGCCGGCGCAGACCGCTGCCACACCCCGTGCCCCGGCCTGCGACGCGACGGCCACGGCGTCCAGCACGTTCTGCGGCCCGTCGGGCGCCAGCGCCGTCGCCGGTCGCATGGCACAGGTCAGCACCACCGGTTTGGCCGGATCGAGCACCGCCTGCAGAAAAAAAGCGGTTTCTTCCAGCGTGTCGGTACCGTGTGTGATGACGACGCCCTGCACCTCGTCCTGCGCCAGCCAGTGCGCCACGCGCCGCGCCAGCGCGTGCCAGATGGCGACGTCCATGTCTTTGCTGTCGATCTGGGCCACCTGCTCACTCAGGAGTTCACAGCCAGTGGCTGCCAGCGCTGGCAATGCAGCGACAAGCTGTTCAATGCCGACCTGTGCGGCGGTATAGCCGAGGCTGTCGCCGGCGTCGGCTGCGGTGCCGGCAATCGTGCCGCCGGTGCCCAGAATCACAATCTTTTTGCTCTTCATTTCGCCAGACACTTGCAATCCTTAAAAAACTGGATGAAAATACAGCTACTGGATATTAAAACAGCCTACTGACAATCAAGCTGGCGACTGTTTACCTAGGAGCCTACGCCATGAGCCTCACTGATTTTTCGGAAATGCCCAAACTCACTGCACGCCAGCAACAGATCCTGGAACTGATCCAGAGCGCCATTGCGCGCACCGGTGCGCCGCCAACCCGCGCAGAAATCGCCAACGAGCTGGGCTTCAAGTCTGCCAACGCCGCCGAAGAACATTTGCAGGCCCTGGCGCGCAAAGGTGTGATCGAACTGGTCAGTGGCACCTCGCGCGGCATCCGTCTGCGTAGCGACACCCTGCGCTCCATCAACGAATCTCGTATCAAACAGTTTTCCCTGCCGTTGCAAAGCCTGGCCCAACTCGCCCTGCCTCTGGTGGGGCGGGTTGCTGCTGGTAGCCCCATTCTCGCGCAGGAGCACGTGGACCACACCTACTATTTCGAAAGCAGCCTGTTCCAGCGCAAGCCCGACTACCTGCTCAAGGTGCGTGGCATGAGCATGCGTGATGCCGGCATCATGGACGGTGACCTGCTGGCAGTGCAGCAAACCAAAGAGGCCAAAAACGGCCAGATTATTGTGGCCCGCCTTGGCGACGAGGTCACAGTCAAGCGTTTCCGTCGCAACAAGCACCTGATCGAGCTGCTGCCCGAAAACCCTGACTTCAAGACCATTGTGGTCGAGCCCGGTGAGCCTTTCGAGCTCGAAGGCTTGGCGGTCGGTTTGATCCGCAACACCATGCTGATGTAGGTGCATCAGCATGCGGATGGCACTGCCTGGTGGCAGTCCGCAGCTTTTGTCCGCGCAGCAGGTGGCGGGCGTTTGGCCGATCATTGGCCAACACCCTGCTGCAGTGGATGTGTTTTTTGAATCCTGCCTGTGTTTAGCTCTAACTCAGGAGTTCTCATGGGAATCGCCGGTTTTTCACGTTCACCGCTGTTGTCTGTCCTGCTCGCGCCGCTGCAGTCACTGGCCGCCTTATGGGTGCCAGCCCGGTCCGGGGTCAACGCACCGTCTTCCAGCCCGATGCCGCCCTTCCAGCGCCCTGCCGCCAATGACTCAATCACTACAAAAAACATAGCTACAAACGGCCGACCGGCGGGGGCTACAGGCAGAAAACATTGCCAGAATATGGCCAGGACTGCGGCGCCGCGCCGACTCAAAGTCGTGCGGGAATTTGAAGCCGGTATCAGCCCCTCTTGCGCCGGCCGCATGGTGATCTCAGGCCGTATGGCCGACGTGTGCGCCGAGCTGGACCGCATGACCCAGCGGGAAGCCGCGCTGGCGCGGGCTGCCTGAACCGAAGCTGTGTTGTCGCCGCGATGGCGACAACACAGCACGAACTGTCCCGCGCTTCGGGTGCGCCAGATTCGTGCTATGACAGCGGTGCAGGAATGCCTGCGCCCCCTGTCGCGGTCATTGCAATCTGCTACATCTGGCGAGGCGCGCGCCCCGTCGCGGCAGAACTTGCAGGCACAATATCGGCATGAATATTGTGATCCTTGACGACTACCAGGATGCGGTGCGCAAACTGGCCTGCGCCGCAAAACTCGATGCCTACCAGGCCAAGGTCTACACCAACACCGTCAAGGGCATAGGCCAGCTTTCCGTGCGGCTCAAGGACGCTGATGTGGTCGTGCTGATCCGCGAGCGCACCCATCTGCACCGCCAGCTGATCGAAAAACTTCCCAAACTCAAGATGATCGCGCAGACTGGCCGCGTCGGCAGCCATGTCGACGTCGGCGCCTGCACCGAACGCGGCATCGTGGTCACCGAGGGCGTCGGTTCGCCCACGGCACCTGCCGAACTAACTTGGGCGCTGATCATGATGGCGATGCGGCGCATCCCACACTATGTGTCTCACCTCAAACACGGCGCCTGGCAACATGCCGGCCTGAAAAATGCGTCCATGCCGCCCAACTTCGGCATCGGTTCGGTGCTCAAGGGCAAGGTACTGGGCATCTGGAGCTATGGCAAGGTAGGCCAGATCGTTGCCGGCTATGGACGCGCCTTTGGCATGCGTGTGCTGGTCTGGGGCAGCCAGGCGTCGCGTGCCCGCGCGCAAGCAGACGGATTTGAAGTTGCCTCGTCCAAGGGTGAGTTTTTTCAGGACAGCGACGTGCTGACCCTGCACCTGCGCCTGGCGGACGACACGCGTGGCGCTATCACGCTCGAAGACCTGGCGCGCATGAAGCCCTCGTCCGTGCTGGTCAACACCTCGCGCGCCGAACTGATCGAGCCGGAAGCACTGATCGCCGGACTGAACCGCGGGCGGCCCGGGCTGGCGGCGGTGGACGTGTTCGAGTCCGAGCCCATCCTGCAGGGGCACGCTTTGCTGCGCCTCGAAAACTGCATCTGCACGCCGCACATTGGCTACGTGGAGCAGGACAGCTACGAAATGTATTTCAGCGCAGCGTTTGACAACGTCGTCAACTTCATCAAGGGCACGCCTACCAACATCGTCAACCCGGGCGCACTGCAGGTGAGGCGCTAGCCGGCCGGCACCGGACGCCCCGCCGCCGGGGTCAGTGACCTGTCGTGCGGTCAGTCTTGGAACTGGGCAAACGCGCTGGCAAAGCCAGCGTCAACGCCTCGAAGTCGATGAGGTTACCCCGGGGAGCGGGGTGGGTTCTACCCTGGCTGCCCCATTTTCCCCGTCGAGCGCACCCAAGTCGATGTCGAGCGCCTGGGCCGACCCGCCGGGCGTTGCCAGCGGATCCTCGATCACCGGCAGCGCATCCCCCGCCACTGTCGCCAGGCCCATGCCCGCTGCAGCCACACGGATGCGAATCCGCGCATCCTGCGACGCCGCCGTTCTTTGGAGGCTGACCTGTACGCGCGAGGGGGCGATGCGATCGTCGGCATAAAAAACATCGGCTTCGACACATGATGGCGCGCCGGCGTCCGCCGAATCCAGATCAACCTGCACACTGACGTCGAGTGGCCGGCCCAGCAGGGTCGCACCGGTGCTGCGTCCAAGGGAGACGGCCATGCTGCCGGATAGGGTACCCAACAGCATCGAAGCAACAATCAAAGGCCGGTTTTCACACGCAATCGCAGGGTAAATGACAATTTTACATTCTGACACGCCTGCTGCGGATGCTGCAGCCAAGGGTTAACACAAGGTGGGAGCGTGAAGTCTTGCGCAGCCGTGTGTTGCGCGGCGGCATGGCTTACTGCCAGGTCGGGGCCGTTCAGGATTTGTCCAAGCCGTCCGGACGAAATCCCGTGTCGTAGTCATCGAAATCGACGAGGGAGTCGAACACCGTGGGCTCCATGCCCGAGCGCGTTGCAGCGGCAGCAAGCGGCGCTCGGGACCGCCTACCGGGGGCAGCAACCGGATTGTCGCTGGCCGCGAACTCGCTCAAGTCGATGTCCAGGCCCAGCCGCGGCGAGGACCTCGGCTGCATGGCCAGGTCGGGCCACTGCGTGTTTCCGCTGTCAGTCGGATCGGCCTGCAGATCGATGATCTCCCTGGCCACCGCATGCAGCAGCAGCAATTCCCGATAGGCCTCCAGGTCCAGTACTTCGGCAGGATTACCCGGCTCACGGAACAGCGCGTTATCGATGATGTCAAACACGCGACGCTTCGGCCAGACGGCCTCGATACGCGCCAACACATCTTCGTAAGCCGCCACGTTGCTCCCCACCGCCGTGTAGTCATCAAACGACGCAATTCCGGTCTTGAACACGCTGTTGAAGTCTGCCCGCAGATCTTCGTACGCCTCCCGGTCTTCCGTCTGGTGGTAGAGGTCAAGCAGGTCCAGATAAACCAGCGCGCTGGTCTTCACGTTGTCCACCAGATGCCTGCGAAGCAACGCAATGGCTTTGGCCTGCTGCCCCAGCGAACTGAAAAACTCCACTTGCTGTTGCAAGTCGAAAATCTCCGGGACCCGCACAGTGCGCGGAACAAAGGGGATACTGACCGAAAATTTGGCCCGATCCTGCTTGGCCAGGGGCGGAATCGAATCAGGCACGGCTCGGGTAGTACGGGCGGGCGGGCGCCTGAGTTCATCGAACAACGATTCGTTGATGCCGAGCTCCGCGCCAGAAGCGCTGGTCACGCCTGCTTCGGGCATCAGACCGGAGCCACCTTCGGTCAACGCCGGATCGCGCGGTCGCTGCCGCAAGAGAAAAAGCAGCCCCGCAAACGTGAGGCACAGCAACCCGACCACGCCAAACACCAGTTCCTTACGGAAACCCTGAGTCTGCACGGTCCGGAGCTGCTCCCTGGTGTCGGCGAGCGCTGTCTGCGCCTTGGCAAGTTCCTCGCGCAACTGACTGAGTTCGCGCAACTGGTCCTGGTTTCTGGCGGCGATGGCCGGCGCCGGAGGGGTCGTGAGGAGCTGGATCGCCGGGCTTTCCCCGCCCGCGGGCTGCGCCTTGGCCGCCGCCAGCACCACATAACGCCGCACCGCCTGTTGGGCACATCCGGCGCGAAGGTGAACCGTGACCACCGTCCCCTCCACAGGCGCATCGGCGCGGATACGGATCACCGATTCCTGCGAATTGGCGGACTTCTCTGCCGTCACGCGAACCTGTGCTTTGTCCAGTTGCCGATCCGCATAAAAAACACTGGCATCCAGGCACAGGGCATTGGCATCATCGCCCTTGTCCAGCATCATCTTGACTGAAAGATCCAGCGGCTGCCCCAGCACCGCCGAACGGGTGTTGGGCCCCAGCGAGATGGCCATGGCGCCAAAAACCGCGCACAGGCCCAAAACACCAGCAAGTAGCGTGCGTGGGTTGAGCGAATGGAAAAAGTTTTTCACTGAGCTGATTCTGGCATGACCGATACAAAAAAATCTCATCGTTCACCGCAAACGCATGAACCTGTCGGACAAGTTTACCCCCGTACCAGTGCCGCGCAACATTCCGCGCGCGGCACTGGCACTATTCACCCGGCCCGAGGAGAACTTCCCCCTGATCGGGGCTGCGTGATAATACTTTTCCATGAATGCACTCTATAAAACCGTCGGCATCGTCGGCACAGGCGCCATGGGCCGGGGCATTGCCCAACTCGCCGCCCAGGCTGGCAGCCTGGTCAAACTTTACGACACGCAGGCCGATGCGGCGACCAAGGCAGGTGAGGCCCTCTCGATGCAATGGGACAAACTGGTAGGCAAGGGGCGCCTGGACGAAACACTCGCCGCGAGCTACAAGGCACGCCTGTTGCCTGTGGACGCCCTGGAGGCACTGCACGACTGCGACCTGGTGGTGGAGGCGGTGGTCGAACGCCTGGACGTCAAGAAGTCACTGTTTCTGTCGCTGGAAGAGGTGGTTTCCCCGCAGTCGGTGCTGGCAACCAACACTTCCTCCCTGTCGGTCACGGCGATTGCGGCTGGCCTGAAACGCCCTCAACGCTTTGCGGGCTACCACTTCTTCAACCCCGTCCCGCTGATGAAGGTGGTCGAGGTGATTGCCGGTCTCAAGACAGACGCTGCGACCTGCGAGGCACTGGCCGCCTACGCGCGCCAAATGGGTCACACGCCGGTGCAGGCCCAGGACACCCCCGGCTTTATCGTCAACCATGCAGGGCGCGGCTACGGCACAGAAGCCTTGCGCATCGTCAGTGAAGGCATTGCCGACTTTGCCACCATAGACCGCATCCTCAGGGACCAGGCTGGCTTCAAGCTGGGGCCCTTTGAGCTGATGGACCTGACGGCGCTGGATGTGTCGCACCCGGTCATGGAATCGGTCTACCAGCAGTACTACGACGAGCCGCGCTACCGACCCAGCGTCATCACCGCGCAGCGCCTGGCGGGGGGCCTGCTGGGCCGCAAGACGGGTGAAGGTTTTTACCGCTATGAGGACGGCGCCGCGCAGACCTCGCCGGAGCCCCCCGTGCCGGCTGTCACTGATATACCGCCAGTCTGGGTTTCGCCTCGTGCCGCGCGGCGCTCGGAGTTGTTGCAACTGCTCAAGAACCTGGGCGCCAACATAGAAACCGGCGCCTCGCCCTCAATGACTGCGCTGGTGCTGGTGGCGCCGCTGGGTTTTGACATCACCACCGTGGCAGTGGTCGAGCGGTTGGACCCGGCCCGCACCATCGGCATCGACATGCTGATTGACGATGCGGCAACGAAGCGGCGCGTGCTGGCCACCAACCCGGCCACCCGCAGCGACATGCGTGACGCCGCGCATGCCCTGTTCGCGCGCGACGGCAAGGCCGTGAGCGTGGTCCGCGACAGCGGCGGTTTCGTCACGCAGCGCGTGATCGCCACCATCGTCAACATCGCCAGTGACATCTGCCAGCAGGGCATCTGCACTCCGAAAGACCTCGAAACGGCGGTGACGCTCGGGCTAGGCTATCCCCTGGGGCCGCTAGCCATGGGCGACCGCTACGGCCCCACTAACATCCTGGAAGTCCTCTTCAACATGCAGACGGTCTACGGCGATCCGCGTTACCGCCCTTCCCCATGGCTGCGCCGGCGCGGCGCCATCGGTTTGAGCCTCACTCATCAGGAGTCCTGACATGGCGGGCGCACTCAAAAGCACCAGCGACGGCGCCACCTTGGTGCTGACCTTGAGTAACCCGGATTTCAGGAACGCCCTGAGCCCGGAAATTTACGCCGCCGGTGTGGAAGCGCTCAACGCTGCCGAAAACAACCCGGAGATTCGCAGTGTGGTCATCACTGGTGAAGGCAGCACCTTCTGCGCGGGCGGCAACCTGCAGCGGCTGCTAGCCAACCGCGCGCAGCCCCAGGAGGTGCAGGCCCAAAGCATCAACTGCCTGCACAGCTGGATCGATTCGATACGCACCTTTCCCAAGCCGGTGATTGCAGCGGTTGAAGGCGCCGCGGCAGGTGCCGGGTTTTCCCTTGCACTGGCCTGTGACCTGGTGGTTGCGGCCGAGAACGCGGTGTTTGTGATGGCCTACAGCAGCGTGGCGCTGTCGCCCGACGGCGGCGGCAGTTGGACCTTGAGCCGCGCCCTCCCGCGCGCCCTGGTCGCCGAGTTGCTGATGTGCGGCGAGCGCATCGGTTCCGCACGGCTACAGGCGCTCGGGCTGGTCAACCGCTGCGTCACGGCGGGCGATGCGCTGAGCGAAGCGCTGAAGCTGGCCGACACCCTCAACACCCGCGCGCCCAATGCACTCGCCAGCATCAAGGAACTGGTCAACGAAGCCGCAGGCAACACCTTGGGCCAGCAGATGGACGCCGAACGCGCGCACTTCGTGCGCAACCTGCACCATCCCAACGGCGGCGAAGGCATCTCGGCCTTCCTGGAAAAGCGCACGCCTCGCTACGACTGAACTCGCGGCAGACAAACTGCACCGCGCAGGGACACCGAGGCGACAGCTGAGCGCCGGCAGCGCCGTCTCTGGCGCGACAATAGGCCGATTCCGAGTCACCCGAAAGACAGGCCATGGACGATCCCATTCTTACGATAGACGAAAGAGAGGCCATCAATGGTGGCCGATGGTTTTCTTCCCTATCCCCTTCACTCAGGCACGACATACTTCGATGCGCTTTCGTCCAACGTTTCAAGGATGGCCAGCTGATTTGCGCCCGGGGCGACCCGCCAGAGCAATGGATTGCGTGCGCCAAGGGCGCAGTGCGTGTGAGTTCAACCTCGATCTCGGGCAAACAGATCACGCTGACCTATGTGGAGCCCGGTATCTGGTTCGGCGACGTGGCGATTTTCGACGGCGACCGGCGCACGCACGACGCTTATGCCCATGGCGAAACCACCATCCTGTGTGTGGCCAAGGCCGACTTCAAGAAGATACTGGCCATGCATGTGGAGCTCTACGAAGCCATGCTGCGCCTGCACGCGCGCCGCATCCGCCAGTTGTACGGCCTGGTGGAAGACCTCAACACCCTGCCCTTGCGCGCACGGCTCGCCAAGCAGTTGCTGCACCTGGTGCGCAGCTACGGCGTCAGCAGCCTCAGCGACGGCCGCGAAGTGCGCATCGGCCTGCAGCTTGCGCAGGAAGAACTGGCGCAATTGCTGGGCGCCTCGCGCCAGCGTGTGAACCAGGAACTCAAGGCCATGGAGCGTGAGGACACCATCCGCATCGAGCCGGGCGGCTTGGTGGTGCGCAACCGCGAAGCCCTGCTGCGCATCTCTGAATCCGACCTGGAAAAATAAGTATGGGCAACTTTGACCACTTCCTGGGCACGCGTGAAGTCTCGAGTCAGCACGCCTTCGATATTGCCGCATTAAGCAGCTACCTCGAGAACAACCTGCCGGGTTTCCAGGGACCGCTGAGCGTCGAGATGTTCAAGGGCGGCCAGTCCAACCCGACCTACAAGCTGATCACGCCGGCCCGCGCTTACGTGATGCGCGCCAAGCCAGGGCCTGTGGCCAAGCTGCTGCCCTCGGCCCATGCGGTCGAGCGCGAATTCAAGGTCATGAGCGGCCTGCAAGGCACGGATGTGCCGGTGGCGAAGATGTACTGCCTTTGCGAAGACGAAGCCGTGATCGGCCGCGCCTTCTATGTGATGGAGTTTGTCGAAGGTCGCGTGCTCTGGGACCAGGCACTGCCCGGCATGACGACCACCCAGCGCACCGAGATCTATACCGAGATGAACCGCGTGATCGCGGCCTTGCACAAGGTCAAGTTCGCCGAGCGCGGGCTGGCCGACTACGGCAAACCCGGCAACTACTTCGAGCGTCAGATCGGCCGCTGGAGCAAGCAATACACCGCATCCATCACTGAACCCATTCCCGAAATGGATCAATTGATGGCCTGGCTGCCGGCCAATATCCCGGCCAGCGCCCGTGACGAAGCCATGGTCTCGATCGTGCACGGCGACTTCCGGCTCGACAACCTGATGTTTCACCCGACCGAGCCGCGTGTGCTGGCGGTGCTGGACTGGGAACTGTCCACCCTGGGCCACCCGCTGGCCGACTTCAGCTACCACTGCATGGCCTGGCACATTCCGCCCGGCGCTTTCCGCGGCATCGGCGGCCTGGATGTAGTCAGCCTGGGCATCCCGAGCGAAGCCGAATACATCCGTCTGTACTGCGAACGCACCGGTTTTGCCAGCCCCGAGCTGATCAAGGCCGACTGGAATTTTTACCTCGCCTACAACCTGTTCCGCCTTGCGGCGATTTTGCAGGGCATTGCCAAACGCGTCGAAACCGGCACCGCTGCCAGCGCCCAGGCCGTGGCTTCGGCCAAGGGCGCGCCGGCCCTCGCCCGCATGGCTTGGGACTTTGCGCAAAAAAGCCAGTCTGGCCACAAGCCCGACTAAAGAACCCCTTTACCCAGGAGATAGCTACATGGAATTCAACTTCACCCCCAAGGTCCAGGACATGCAGGCCCGTCTGCTGGCCTTCATGGACCAGCATGTGTACCCTAACGAGGCGCGTTTCTTCCGCGAAATTGCCGAGAACCGCGCCAAAGGCAATGCCTGGATCCCGACCACGCTGATCGAGGAACTCAAGCCCAAGGCGCGCGCCGCCGGCCTGTGGAATCTGTTTTTGCCGCATTCGCCGCGTGCACCCGAAGGCTTGTCCAACCTTGAATACGCGCCACTGTGTGAAATCATGGGCCGCGTGCCCTTTGCGCCGGAAATCTTCAACTGCTCGGCGCCCGACACCGGCAACATGGAAACTATTGCGCGTTATGGCTCCGAAGCCAACAAGGACCGCTGGCTGGAACCGCTGCTCAAGGGCGAGATCCGCTCCGCCTTCCTGATGACCGAACCCGAAGTGGCTTCGTCCGACGCGACCAACATCCAGTGCCGCATCGAGCGTGATGGCGACGACTACGTGATCAACGGCCTGAAGTGGTGGTCGTCGGGCGCCGGGGACCCGCGGTGCGCCATCTACATCGTGATGGGCAAAACCAATCCCGACGCCGGGCGTCACGAGCAGCAGTCCATGATCCTGGTGCCGGCTGATGCGCCCGGCATCGAAGTGATTCGCCCGTTGAGCGTGTTCGGTTACGACGACGCGCCGCACGGCCACATGGAAGTGCGGCTGACCAATGTGCGTGTGCCGGTGGGCAACCTGCTGCTTGGCGAAGGCCGTGGTTTTGAAATTGCGCAAGGCCGCCTTGGCCCCGGACGCATCCACCACTGCATGCGCAGCATCGGCATTGCCGAACGCGCACTCGAATTGATGTGCAAGCGCCTGAACACCCGCATCGCTTTCGGCAAGCCCGTAGCGCGCCAGTCGGTTTGGCACGAACGCATCGCCGACGCCCGTTGCATGATCGATCAGGCCCGGCTGCTGACGCTGAAAGCCGCCTACATGATGGACACCGTCGGCAACAAGGTTGCCAAGGCAGAAATTGCCATGATCAAGGTGGTCGCGCCCAACATGGCCTGCCAGATCATCGACTGGGCGATCCAGGCTCACGGCGGCGGCGGCGTGTCCGATGACTTTCCGCTGGCCTATGCCTACGCCCATCAACGCACCCTGCGCCTGGCCGACGGCCCGGACGAAGTGCACCGCGCCTCGCTGGCCAAGCTGGAACTGGCCAAACACCTGGCCATGCCGGGCGAGGTGGAGATGCCCGTCACGCGCGGGAGCTGATCTGATGGCTGCTTGAAAACGCTATCAAAATGTGAGCTGGCGCCGCCCGTCTGCTATGGGCTGGTGGCACTTTCTGCTCACAAAAGCTTGCTACAGCACAATGTCGGTGCCTAGACCACCCAGCGCCGCATCGCATGCACTGGTGTAGATCACTGCGGCATGTTGCAAAGTGGCGATGTCGCCAGACACGTACTGCATGCGCAAATAGGCCTTGCCGCGCAGCAGCATGAGGATGAAAGGCGTCTCTGCATCCGGGCCGGGCACCGGCCAGGACAACAGCAATTCGGCCAGATTGCCGTCTATCCAGGCCAGCGCATGTTCACGCTGGTCGGCCAGCACGGTGTAACGCTCCCAGAACTCCGGCACCAGGTCGCTCCATCCGAACTCCTCGTACATGGCCAGCCAGCGCATCTCTTCAAGCAGGCTGGGGTCGGCGGTGGTTTGCAGCGAATCCGTGTAGATCGCGTAGGCGCGCTTTTCAAGGGATTCCTTGAGCGGGCGGTTCATGATAAGCACCGCAGCATCGCCATTGACCCCCAGTTCCGCCCGGGCGCGCAATTCTTCGCCCAGAATGTAGTCACGCGACGAAGGGCCGCATTCCAGCTTCCAGGGCTTGCCGCGCACCTGCCCGGTCAGCAGAAAGCCCTGCTCCTTGTCCTGGTGGAAATAGCTGAAACCCTGGGTGCCCGCCCACACAGAAACAGTCGAGAGGGCGGGCGTGCTTTCGGGCGGCAGGTCGCCCTGCGGGTCGGACTTACTGCGCGCGAGGACCTTTTTCAGTCGATCAAACATGGTTGCAGCTCTCGTTGACATCGAGCAAACATCATAGGTTGAAACGCTGCGCCGACGACCAGGTTTTGCTTACAGCCAATGCCCGAAGCTCGCGTGTTGATACAAAAAAGAACGGGCGCTTGGTGCGCTGGCGCACAGTAACACCGGAGCACATTAGGGTACGGTTGGGGATGCTCCACGAATTTCTTTCCCTCCACCGTGACGCACTGATTGATCGCTGCATCGCCAAAACAGCCAAAAGGTCCGCGTCCAGCGCCAACAACAAAGACTTGGAGTTCGGCATACCACTTTTCCTGGATCAGGTCATCAAGACCCTGGAAATGGAGCAATCAGCAGCCCCAGTCCAGCAGAGCATGGCGGTCTCGGGCCTGCCTGGCGGTCCCTCACAGTTTTCGGAGCTGGGCGCAGCGGCCACGCGCCATGGCCGGGAACTGTCACTGAACGGTTTCACGGTCGAGCAGGTGGTTCACGACTATGGCGATTTGTGCCAGGCCATCACCGACCTCGCCTCCGAACTCGGCACCCCCATCGAGACCGAGGAATTTCGCACCCTGAACCGCTGCCTGGACAACGGCATTGCCGACGCAGTGACAGAGTTCTCAAACCGCAGAAAGATGATCAGCGACGACAGGGAAAGTCAGGCGCTGAATCAACGCTTGGGCTTTGTTGCCCATGAACTGCGCAATCACATCAATACCGCCATGCTTGCCGTCAGCTATATCAAGGCTGGCGCAGTGGGATTTTCCGGAGCGACTGGCGGCGTGTTGGACCGCAGCCTGCTGACCCTCAAGAACATCGTCGATCACTCGCTTGCCGATGTGCGGATGAAGGCAAGTTTGCCGCCGCACTCCGGGCGCGTCAACCTGGCCGATTTCATTGCCACCATGGCATCCACCGCGTCGCTGGAAGCCCAGTCCCGCGGCTGCGAGCTTTCGGTGACGGACGTCGACCCCGCAATCTTCGTTGATGTGGACGAAGAATCGCTGGCTTCGGCACTCGGCAACCTGCTTCAAAACGCCTTCAAGTTCACCCAAAAAGGCACGCGCGTATCCTTGACCGTTCACGTCGTTGGGGACCGCATCCGCATTGACGTGCAGGATCAATGCGGGGGCCTGCCACCTGGCAACCCCGAAGACTTGTTTCTGCCCTTCAAACAAGGCAGCGCAGACAAATCCGGTGTCGGTCTGGGCCTGTCCATATGCAGGCGCAGCGTCGAGGCCAACAAGGGCGTACTCAGCGTTCGTGATCTGCCGGGCACGGGTTGCGTTTTCTCCATCGATTTGCCCATGCGCTAGATCAAGGGCGGGCGTTTTCCCCTGCGCCCCTGCCCTGTCGCTCAAATAAATGAGGCCTCGCGGCCAAGCGGGTCGCGCTTCGGGCTATAATCTCGGACTTGTCGGAGTGTGGCGCAGTCTGGTAGCGCACCTGGTTTGGGACCAGGGGGTCCAAGGTTCGAATCCTTGTACTCCGACCACTGAATGATCCAAAAAAGCTCACCTGTGTGGGCTTTTTTCGCATCTGCGTTTACATTCGCGTATCCGCTTTTCTGCCCGTAGCTCAGTTGGATAGAGCATCAGCCTTCTAAGCTGAGGGTCGGGGGTTCGATCCCCTCCGGGCAGGCCACTCCCACACGTCATCAGCCGTCACGGCCATCAGCTTTCCGCGATGGGCAAGCTTGGGGCTTACAACTTGACGTACTCGTACTCGACCGCGTTGGCATTGATGCCGCGGTCCGGCGGAGCGATCCAGCCGGCCATCTTGCCGGGCTCGGTCACGCGCTGCATCAGGCTGTGGATGAAGGTCTTGTCTTCGTCAGTCGGCAGCCAGTCGTCTTTTTGGGCGTCGAACTCCGCGTCGCTGATCGGCTTCCCCTGCGGGTCGGTCTGCACGCCGGCCCAGGCACCGACGCTGCGGCGGAAACGGGTGTTGGGCAGGCTCAACTCGAAGTCCACGCCGGCGCGTTTGATCGCCATGTTCCAGCGTGTCACGCCAACATTGCAGTCTTTCACATACTCGAGGCGCGTGATCTCGTTCATGCCGTTGCGCGTTGAGATCGTTTCGTTTTTCAAGCCGCCTCTATTTCCAGGGCTAGCGTCCGGCACCTGGATAATCATCTCGCTTTCGAGCTCCACGTGGTCGGCAAATTTAGCTTCATCGGGCCTGCCCTTGATGCCGTTGCTGAAGTAATTGGCGGCGTTGGACGAGGCTTCCGAGCCAAACAGGTCCAGCGAGGAGGTGAACCAGAAGTTCATGAATTTCTGGATGGTCGGAAGGTCGATCACGCCGGCCTTGCGCAGGGTATCGACGTTGTCGGTGTCCAGTTCCTTCATCACTTCGAGCGTGCGCTTGATCACCCGGCCAATGCCGGTCTCACCGACAAACATATGGTGGGCTTCTTCAGTCAGCATAAAACGCGTGGTACGCGCCAACGGGTCGAAAGCGCTTTCGGCAAAACTCTTGAGCTGGAACTTGCCGTCGCGGTCAGTGAAGTAGGTGAACATGAAGAAACTGAGCCAGTTGTCCATGGGCTCGTTGAAGGTGCCCAAAATGCGCGGCTTGTCGGCGTCGCCGCTGTGGCGGGTCAGCAGTTCTTCGGCTTCCTCGCGGCCGTCACGGCCAAAATGCGCGTGCAGCAGGTAAACCATGGCCCACAGGTGGCGGCCCTCTTCCACATTGACCTGGAACAGGTTGCGCAGGTCGTACAGGCTGGGCGCGGTGTGGCCCAGCAGGCGCTGCTGCTCGACCGAGGCCGGCTCGGTGTCGCCCTGGGTGACGATCAGGCGACGGAAGGCGCTGCGGTACTCGCCCGGCACTTCCTGCCAGACGTCCTGGCCCATGTGGTCACCAAAACCAATCTTGCGGTTTTCTTCCTTGTCCGCCAGGAAGATGCCCCAGCGGTAGTCGGGCATGGGGGTGTAGCCGTAGCTGGCCCAGCCGGAGGCGTCCACACCGACGGCGGTGCGCAGGTAGACCTCTTTGGCGTTGAAGTCACTCGGGCCCATTTCGTCCCACCAGCTCATGAAGGCTGGCTGCCAGTGCTCGAGCGCACGCTGCAACTGGCGGTTTTCTCCGAGGTTGACGTTGTTGGGGATCAGGGCTTGCAGGTCAATGGTGCTCATGGTGTTAAATCCTCTTCCAGTCGAATTTCGCTTTTTTGCCGGTTCCAAATAATTTGAGGGCACCGTCCTCACCCACCGCATTCGGGCGAATGAATATCCAGTTCTGCCAGGCGCTGAGGCGGCCGAACACGCGTGTCTCCATGGTCTCCTTGCCGGGGAAACGCAGCGAGGCTTCCATGCCGGTCATGGCGTCGGGCGACATCGAGGCCCGCTCTTCCAGCGTGATGCGGATCTCGTCGTCCCAGTCGATGTCGTCTGGCGTCAATGTCACCAGGCCGAGTTCCAGCGCCTGGTCCGCGCGCAGCTTGCTGTCACCCAGTTTTTCAAGCTGGCTGATGGTGGTTGCGTCTTCGTAAAAACGGGTCTGCAGGCGCGTCAGGCCATTGACGGCCGGGAACCAGCCGAAGTTGGCCGGGCTCAGTTGCAGCGCGGGCGCGGCATCGGGCGAATCGGGCAGGTCCAGCATGTAGATGCGGTCACAGGCCAGTGCCAGTTCATAGAAGGTCCCTGCAAAGCATGAACCGGCATCAACCAGCGCGATCAGCGAGCGGCTGGTCACGTCGATGCGCGCCAGGGTGCGGCGCAGCGCGCCCGTGGTTTCCTTCACCAGCCAGTGGTCCTTCAATTTGGCCAGCACCTCGTCCATGCGGATCACCTGGCCGGCGTCGCCCGTCGTCTTGATGACCCAGGTGCCGACTTCGAGTTCGTTGGTGCGCAGGTTCAGGATGGCGTCGTCAAGTTCGCGCTGCAACCTGAGCGGGTACCAGTTGGCGCCTGCGGCTTCAATGGTTTCCGGCGTGGACTCGATGGCGGCCGCCGGCGACTTGATGGTGATGGTGGCGATGCGGGTGGCGCGATCAACCTGCGCATCGACCACGCTGTAGTGATAACCCTTGTCGTCAATCAGTACCTTCAGCGCCGTGAGTTCAATGCCTTTTGAGGCTGCAGCCCTCGTGGACTGTGCGCGGAGCGCTTCTATTTCTGTAGCAAGCAAGGTACCGAACTGCTGCGGCTTGGCATGGGCGTCGATCAGTTTCCAGTCCTTGGCGCGGTCGGCGCGCACACCTTCGCTGGTGGTGCAGAAGATGTCGGCCAGGTCGCGGCGCACCTTGCGCTTGTCGGTCACGCGGGTCAGGCCGCCCGTGCCGGGCAACACGCCCAGCAGCGGCACCTCGGGCAGGCTGACCGTGCTGGAGCGGTCGTCCACCATCACGATGCGGTCGCAGGCCAGGGCCAGCTCGTAACCGCCGCCGGCGCACGCGCCGGTGACGGCGGCAATCGCCTTCAGCCCGTCATGGCGCGAAGAGTCTTCCAGGCCGTTGCGGGTTTCATTGGTGAACTTGCAGAAATTGACCTTCCAGCCGTGGGTGGACAGGCCCAGCATGTAGATGTTGGCGCCCGAGCACCAGATTTTTTCCCTGCCCGACTCGAACACCACCACCTTGACGGACGGATGTTCGAAGCGGATGCGGTTGATCGCATCGTGCAGCTCAATGTCCACGCCTAGGTCGTAGCTGTTGAGCTTGAGCTTGTAGCCAGGCTTGATGCCGCCGTCTTCATTGATGTCGAGCTTGAGACGCGCAACGTCCGGCTCAGCGACATCGACGCTCAAGGTCCAGTGCTGGTATTTGGTCGGGTGGGTGGCAAAGCTCACGAGCTCGCGCTCCTGGCCTTCAATCACCTGCTTGAACAACAGCGGTTCTGTCATGGCATTCATCGTGGTCTCCTGTGTTTCAGTTGGTTTCGGTACGGCTTGGGTGTCGACCACCCAAAGTCATTCCGCGTGTCGATCCCCAGCAAGCTGGGGCCCCTCGCCATGCGCTCCATAACTTTTCTCCTGGGGGTATCTTTAGTTACTGGCAGCCTGGGGAACGGGAACGGCGCGTTCCAGGTCTTTCAGGCTTTGCTTGAGGGTTCTTGCTGCTGTGTCGACCACCGCATCGGCACGGGCATACATGGCCTCGCGGCTCGCAAGAATGCGGCGGATGTCGTCCATGGCTTCACTGGTCGCGCCGCGTGTGCTGTCGAAAGGCCGCATGTCGCCCTGTGCCACCACGCGGCTCATGTGTTCTTCGGGGCTGGCCTTGAGCCAGACGCAATAAAAGCGGCTTTGCAGCAGGTCAAAGGTTTCGCGCTCGCTGACAATGCTGCCGCCCGTGGTCATAACCACGCCATCGGCATGGTCCTCCGCAATCCGAAACAGCGCGCGGCGCTCGTAGCGGCGGTAACCGGCCTGCCCGTGCAGCAGCAGGATTTCGTTCATGCTGGTGCCGGCTTCACGCTCGATCTCGCGGTCGAGCTCGATAAAGGGCACGCCGCGCTCGGCTGCCAGGCTCTGGCCCAGCGTGGACTTCCCTGCGCCGCGCAGGCCGATCAGCGCAATCCGCTGCTCGCGTCCGGCGGCGTCATTCAAGCCAAAGGTGCTGCCCAGCAAGGCATACGCCTGGTCCAGTTGCGTGTCGTCCAGCCGGCCCAGCAGTCCCTGAACGCGGGCCAGCGCCGGGCGTGGTGCATCCTGCATCAGGTCAAGAATGGAAATGTTCAGCGCACGCGCGGCGGCTTCCAGCGAGTTGATGGAGACATTGCCCTTGCCACTTTCGACGTCGGCCAGGAAACGCTCGCTAAGCCCGGAATCAGTGGCCAGCGCCTTGCGTGTCATGCCGCGGCGGGCGCGCCAGGCGCGAACCCGCGCGCCCAGTTCGGCGAGGGTGGCTTTGGATTCGGTTTCAGACATGACTTGCATGGAACACCACTTTTTGTGAAAAGTATTTGCGCTGGATCAAGATTGCAGTATACTTCACATGAATTCGTCGTCAAGCAGTTTATTGCATTTTTTCCGGAGACCCTGAATGAAACTCAAAATTCTGGTGGGCACCATGACCAGCACAGCTGACTATGTGGCGCAGGCGATCGAGATGGATTGCGCCGACCTGGTCGCGGATATCGAGGTGCAGCTGATGGACGGCCTGGAAATCACGGTGTTTGACACTGCCGCCGAAGAAGATGCGGTATATCTCATTTGCAGTTCCACTTACGGCCAAGGCGACGTTCCCGACAATGCCCGCTTGCTGTACGACTCGCTGGACAGCCAGCCGAAGTTCCTCGGCCACGTGCGTTACGGCGTGATCGCGCTTGGCGACCGCACCTACCTGCAAACCTTTTGCTTTGGCGGAAAAAAATTCGACGAACGCCTGCAGGGCTTGGGTGCGCAGCGCATCGGCGAGGTCTGGTGCCACGACGCCAGTGCCGGCACCCTGCCGGAAACCGAAGGTGCCGAGTGGTGCCGGCAGTGGCTGGCGCAGGTACTGGCCAGTACCGACAGCACTGAAACAACCACCTGACTTCAAGTCAAACAAGGCTCCAGCCCTTGTCTAACGGGCGCCAGCAGCTATAAAAATGAGAGCACCGGAGACCGACCAAGATGAACCTGAGCCGCGCCGACCACAGCACCACCCCGCCCCGGGTGGACATTCCCCGCGACTACAACGCTGCCCATGACCTGCTGGCACGCAATGCCAGCCGCTCCGGGAAGGTCGCCTTCATCGACGCGGCCAGCGGCGCCAGCCTCACTTATGGCGAGCTCGATGATCAGGCCCACCGCTTTGCCAACGCCCTGCGCGCCCAGGGTTTTGCGCCCGAAAGCCGCGTCCTGCTGGCCATGTTGGACACGCTCGAGTGGCCAGTGGCCTTCCTCGGCTGCATCCTGGCCGGGGTGGTGCCGGTGGCTGCGAACACATTGCTGACAACCAAAGACTTCGACTTCATGCTGCGCGACGCGCGCGCCCAGGGCCTGATCGTCTCCAAAGCCCTGCTGCCGGCGTTCGAGCCGCTGATCGGCCAGATCCCCACATTGCGCACGGTCATCACCGCCGGCGACGATTCAGCATCAAATACGGCTCTAGCCCATATGGTCCGTGGGCAGGAAGCTACCAAAACCATAGCATCGACCTGCGCCGACGATGCTTGTTTCTGGCTGTATTCGAGCGGCTCGACCGGCGCGCCCAAGGGCACGGTGCATCTGCACAGTCATCTGATCCAGACGGCCGAGCTGTATGGCCGCGGCGTGCTGGGCATCCAGGAGTCGGATGTGGTTTATTCCGCCGCCAAGCTGTTTTTTGCCTACGGCCTGGGCAACGGCCTGACCTTCCCGATGAGCGTGGGCGCCACCGCCGTGCTGCTGCCGGCGCGCCCGACACCGGCCGAGGTCTTCGCCATCCTCAAAAAACACCAGCCCACCATCTTCTACGGCGTGCCCACCCTCTACGCGGCCCTGCTGGCCGATCCGGCACGTCCGCAGCAGTCTGAATTAAAGCTGCGTGTCTGCACCAGCGCCGGCGAAGCCCTGCCCGCCGAGATCGGCAAAAAGTGGACGGCCCAGTACGGCTGCGACATCCTCGATGGCATTGGATCGACCGAGATGCTGCATATCTTTCTGAGCAACCGCCCTGGCGAAGTGCGTTATGGCAGTACTGGAAAGGCCGTGCCGGGTTATGCGCTGCGCATCGTTGGCGACGACGGGCGCGACTGCGCCGTTGGCGAAATCGGCGAGTTGCAGATCAGCGGCCCGAGTTCGGCCCTGATGTACTGGAACAACCGCGCCAAGACCAAGGCCACCTTTGCCGGTGAGTGGACCCGCAGCGGCGATAAATACACCGTGGATGCCGACGGTTACTACACCTATAGCGGCCGCAGCGACGACATGCTCAAGGTCGGCGGCATTTATGTCTCGCCTTTCGAGGTCGAGGCCAGCCTCATGACGCACACGGCGGTGCTGGAAGTAGCGGTGATCGGCGTCGCCGACAGCGACGGACTCATCAAACCCAAGGCCTGCGTGGTGCTCAAAAACGGGCAATCGGCCAGTGCCGATGAACTCAAGGCCCATGTCAAGCAACAACTGGCCCCTTACAAGTACCCGCGCTGGATTGAGTTTGTGGCGGAACTGCCCAAAACAGCGACCGGCAAGATCCAGCGCTTCAAGCTGCGCCAGGCGCAACCCTGAATTGCCAGTGGGATGGAGGGTTGGCAAAGAAATTGCTTTATACATAAACAATTTAATCCTCAATCTCGGGTTTTTCACTAGGGTGCTTCACAAGCTGCGCCGTTACCATTGAAAACAGTCCAGCCTTTCCTCTGCAGCCACGTCCCGTTCCAACCAGGAGTTTTCCATGACACGTCTTTCTTCACGCCGCTTGATCCTGAGCCAGAGTGCTGCCGTCATCGGCGCGGCATCGACCGGCCTGTTGCTCCCCCAGGTAGTGCGGGCGCAGTCCGGCAAGGTGCGTGTGGGCTTCATGCTGCCCTACACCGGCACATTTGCGCAACTCGGCGTGGCGATTGAAAATGGTTTTCGCTTGGCCATCGACCAGCAAGGCGGCAAGCTCGGTGGCCGCGAGATCGAGTACTTCAAGGTGGACGACGAGTCCGAGCCGTCCAAGGGCATTGAAAACGCCAGCAAGCTGGTGCAGCGCGACAAGGTCGATGTGCTGGTAGGCACCGTCCACTCCGGCGTGCAGATGGGCATCCAGAAAGTTGCACGCGATTCCGGCGTGCTGAGCCTGATCCCGAACGCTGGCGTGCACGCCGCAACCCGCAGCCTGTGCGCGCCCAATGTCTTCCGCACCTCCTTCAGCAACTCCCAGCCCACTCGCGCACTGGGCCAGGCCATGGTAGCCAAGGGCCACAAGAAAGCCGTCTGGATCACCTGGAAGTACGCAGCCGGTGACGAGGCCTTCGAGGGCTTCAAGGAAAGCTACACCGCCGCCGGCGGCACCATCATCAAGGAGCTGGGCCTACCCTTCCCCAATGTCGAGTTCCAGGCGCTGCTGACCGAAATTGCCGCGCTCAAGCCCGATGCCGTGGCCTGCTTCTTTGCCGGCGGCGGCGCCGCCAAGTTCATCCGCGACTACGCTGCGGCCGGCCTCAAGGGCAAGATCCCTCTGTACGGTTCGGGCTTTCTGACCGAAGGCGTGCTCGACGCGGCTGGCCCTGCGGCCGATGGCATCATCACCACCATGCACTACAGCGATTCGCTGGACACGCCGCGCAACAAGGCTTTCCGCACTGCTTATGCCAGCCGCTTCAAGATGCAGCCCGACGTGTACGCGGTGCAGGGTTACGACACCGGCCTGCTGCTGGTCCAGGGCGCCAACGCGGTCAAGGGCGACCTGAACAGCAAACCGGCGCTGTACAAGGCGATGGAATCCGCCGTGATCGACAGCCCGCGCGGCAAGTGGACCATGAGCCCATCGCACAACCCGATTCAGGACATCTACCTGCGCCAGGTCGAAAACAAGGAAAACAAGGTGATCGGCGTGGCCGCCAAAGCGCTGGCCGACTCGGGCGCCGGCTGCAAGATGGGTTGAATATGGCCCCCACGATTGCTCACTGCGTGTAGCGCCCCGCGCCCCCAAAGGAGCCGCTGAGCCAGCGGACCGGCCAAGCCGGTTCCGCGCCCCCGGTTTGGTTCAAGAGTCCAGGGGTTGCGCGCGGCGCGAGCTTGCTGTCCTGCTGTAATGCTATCTTCATCCTCATGACGCTCACCACCTATTTTCTCTACCTCGCAGCGGTCGCCCTGCTCATCCTTACGCCGGGCCCTACCATGCTGATGTGCATGACCAATGCGCTCAACCATGGACCGCGCAAGGCCATGACCTCCGTGGCGGGAAGCGTGGGCGCGGTGTTGTGTGTCATGCTGCTTTCGGCCCTGGGCCTTGGCGCGCTGCTGGCGGCCTCTGAAACCGCCTTTACAACGGCAAAGGTTATTGGCGCGGCGTACTTGATCTGGCTGGGCATTCGGACCTTTCGCAGTGAAGCGGCCGTGTTTGATACCCATGCGAAAGAGGCGCCCTCGCAGCGCCGCTCGTTTTTCCTGCGCGGCTTCCTGGTCGGTGCCAGCAATCCCAAGGCTGTGCTGTTTTTTGCCGCCTTTTTCCCGCAGTTCCTGAATCCTGCTGCGCCCTTTGTGCCGCAGTTCGCCATACTCGCCCTCACCTTCATGGCGTTCGAGTTCGCGGTGCTGAGCGCCTGCGCGCTGGGGGTCTCGCGCATTGCGCCCATGTTGCGCTCCAACCGGGCCGTGCGCTGGTTCAACCGCGTCTCGGGCGGGCTGTTCACGCTGATGGGCAGCCTGCTCCTTCTGACACGTCGCCACACATGAGCTTATGGATTTAGCCAACTTTCTCATCCAGCTGCTCAACAGCGTGCAGTACGGCTTGCTGCTATTCATGCTGGCTGCCGGTCTGACCCTGATCTTCGGCATCATGGGTGTGGTTAACCTTGCGCACGGCAGCTTCTACATGCTGGGCGCCTACCTCGCCTGGTCCCTCAGTGCGCAGTTCGGCAGCCTGACGCTGGCGATTTTTGGCGGCGCGGTGTTGTCTGCCGTCTTCGGCCTCGCCCTTGAATGGCTGCTGTTTCGCCACTTTTATCACCGCGACCATCTCGATCAGGTGCTGCTGACCTTTGGGCTGATCTACATCTTTGAGGAAGTGCGCTCCATCCTCTGGGGCGACGACGTGCATGGCGTTCCGATTCCGGAGCTACTGAGCGCATCGATTCCGCTGACCGACAACCTGTCCTACCCGGTGTATCGCCTGTTCATGTCAGCTGTCTGTATTGCGCTGGCGGCGGCGCTCTACCTGTTGATCTCGAAGACCCGCTTGGGCATGAAGATACGTGCCGGCGCCTTCAATCGCGACATGGCGGGCGCGCTGGGCATCAACATCAAGCTCATCCACGCCGTTGTGTTTGCGCTCGGTGTGACGCTGGCTGCGGTGGCCGGCATGATTGCCGCACCGGTCGCCAGCGTTTATCCCAACATGGGCTCGCAGGTGCTGATCATGTGTTTTGTGGTCGTGGTGATCGGCGGCATCGGCTCGGTGCGCGGCGCCATGATTGCTGCGCTGCTGGTCGGCCTGGTCGACACCTTCGGCAAGGTGCTGCTGCCCTCGGTGGCCGGCATGCTGGTTTACATGCTGATGGCGGCAGTACTTCTCTGGAAGCCTGAAGGCTTGTTCAAGCAATGACTACCTGGCCCCCACGCTCGTCACTTCGTGTACTTCGCTGCCCCCCGAGGGGGCCGCTGCGCCTGCGGACTGGCAAAGCCAGATCCGCGGCCCCGGCTGGAAGGGACCTGTCTTTGGCCTGTTCGCTTTTCCGGGTGGTTGCGTGACGAAGTCAAATCTTGAATTGCTGCCGCGCGGCGTGCAGGTGGCACTGGCACTGGGCCTGATCGCCCTCGTCGCCTTCCCTTTTACCGGCACCGACTTCTACCTGCAGATGGTCACCCGCATGATGATCATGGCGATTTTTGCCATGAGCCTCGATTTGCTACAGGGCGTCACCGGCCTGGTGTCGCTGGGCCACGCGGCCTACTTCGGCCTGGCAGGGTATGCGCTGGCCTTCTTGATGCCGCAGGGCGAGGCGGTCAGCCTGTGGTGGACGCTGCCGCTGGCAGTGCTGGCGTCAGGACTGGGCGCTTTGGTCATCGGTTTTTTCGTGGTCCGCACGCATGGCATCTACTTCATCATGGTGACCATGGCGTTTGCGCAGATGATCTTCTTCCTGTTCTTCGACAACAAGGCGCTGGGCGGTTCGGACGGCCTGTATATCAACTTCAAGCCCGATGTGGCGCTGTTCGGCTGGGTGCCGGCCGTCTGGTGGGACCTGGAGAACAAGCGCACGCTCTACTACTTCACGCTGGCCGTGCTGCTGGCGGTCTACGCCTTTTTGCGTCGCCTGCTGTGGAGCCCTTTCGGCCGAACGCTGGCCGGCATCCGTGTCAACGAACATCGCATGCGTGCCATGGGTTTTGGCACCTTCCGATACAAACTCACCGCATTCACGCTGGCTGGCGCGCTGGCGGGCCTGGCGGGCTACCTGTGGGGCACCCAGACAGGCTACATCAACCCGGAGCTCATGGGTTTTCACATGAGCGCACACGCGATCATGATGGTCATCCTGGGTGGCATGGGCAACTTTGCCGGCGCCATCGTCGGCGCTTTTGCGTTTGAGTACCTGCTGCATGTGTTCAAGGACCTGCCGCGCATCGGCAGCGTCAACCTTGGCAAACACTGGCAGCTCTGGATGGGCCTGTTCATCGTGTTGCTGGTAACCTTCGCGCCGCGTGGCATCCTGGGTCTGGTCGAGCGCTTCGGCAAATCACGGAAAGCCGGCGATGAGTGAAATCCTGCTCTCGGCCAGCAAGCTCACCAAGCGTTTCGGCGGCCTGGCGGCGGTTAATGATGTCTCTTTGGACCTGCTGCGCAACCACATCCATGCGGTGATCGGCCCCAACGGCGCCGGCAAGTCCACGCTGACCAACCTGCTGTCCGGTGACTTGCCGCCGACCTCGGGTTCGGTGCAACTGGGTGGCCAGAATGTGACCGGGTGGACCCCCGAAAAAATTTCGCGCCAGGGCCTGGGCCGCAGCTACCAGAAGACCAACATCTTCCTGCCCTTTACGGTGTGGGAAAACGTGCGCCTTGCTGCCCAGTCGCGCCAAGCGCATGCCGCGCGCTGGCTCACGCGTGCTACCAGTTTTGTAGCACTTAATGACCGTACGACAAGGGCTATCGAGCTTTCCGGCCTTGAAAATCGAAAATCCGCCATCGCCGGCACCATCAGCCACGGCGAGCAGCGCCAGCTTGAAATCGCGATGACGCTGGCGACCGAACCGCAGGTGTTGTTGCTCGATGAACCCCTGGCGGGCATGGGGGTGGCTGAAGCCGAGCGCATGGTCGCCCTGCTGCTGAGCCTGAAAAAGGAGCACGGCATCCTTCTGGTCGAGCACGACATGGACGCCGTTTTCACACTGGCTGACCGCCTGACCGTGATGGTCGATGGCAAGGTCATTGCCTCGGGCACACCTGCCGACATTCGCACCGACGCCGGCGTGCAGTCGGCCTATTTAGGTGAGGAACACTGATGGCTGATCTTCTCCTCGATGCCAAGGGCATCCACACCTACTACGGTGCCAGCCACATCCTGCGCGGCATCGACCTCTCGGTCGCGCGCGGCGAAACCATTGGTCTGATGGGTCGCAACGGCATGGGCAAAAGCACGCTGCTCAAAAGCATCATGGGCCTGGTCAAGCCGCGCTCGGGCAGCATCGACATCATGGGCAAGCCGATGATGGGCCGCGCGCCTTATGAAATATCCCAGCTCGGCATCGCCTATGTGCCCGAGGGGCGCGGCATCTTCGGCAACCTCAGCGTGGCCGAAAACCTCAAGATGGCGGCCCGGGCCGGCACCCGTGGGCAACGCGACTGGACTTTCGAACGCGTGCTGGAAACCTTCCCCCGACTGAAAGAGCGCCTGGGCCATGGCGGCCAGCAGCTCAGCGGCGGCGAGCAGCAAATGCTCACCATAGGCCGCGCGCTGATGACCAGCCCCGACGTGCTGATCCTCGACGAGGCGACCGAAGGTCTGGCGCCGCTGATCGCGCGCGAGATCTGGCGAATCTGCGGCGTGATCCGGGAGACCGGCATCAGCAGCGTGATCGTCGACAAGAACTGGAAGCACGTCACGCAGATCACCGACCGCAACATCATCCTCGTCAAAGGTGAGGTGGTTTTCCAGGGCAGCTCCGCAGAACTGCACTCCCGGCCCGAACTACTGACGCAATACCTGGGTGTTTGAGTCTTTTCCCGGCCCAAGTCCCCCGGGAATGACCTGACGACAAGCAGTCGCCCGCGTGGCATCATGGCTTCATCCTGGGCATCCCTGCCCATCCTTCCCGGTGCCGGCCCGCTCGGCAACCGTGTTGAATTGAAAGGTCGGATGCATGCGTTGGCCCTGGCAAGTGGATGCATCCATCCCGCCGACCATCCGGATCCCGGGTTCCCGACCAGCCTCGGCACGCCGGCAGGTGGCCTGGATGGCGGGCCTTCTGGTTCTCGCCTCCGCGATTGCCGTTGCCATCGCCCTTTTCTATCTCCGGGGCGAAGCCCTGCGATCCGGTGAAAAACTCGTCGGATCGCTGGCACAGGTCATCGAAGAACAAACCAGCCGCACCTTCCAGACCGTGGATCAGCGGCTGCAACTGGTGCGCGCCAGCCTGCAGGTCATGCAGCGCCAGGGCAAGCCCGATCCCGACGTGGTGCGGACCATGTTGCAGGAGCAGCTCAGCGAGTTGCCCTTTGTCCGCGCGATCTGGGTGCTTGACACCGAGGGGCGCATTGTTTTCGATTCCGACACTGGCAACATCGGCGTCAAGCTGGACGACCGCGAATACTTCCAGATCTATCAGCAACGCCCCACCGCCGGCTTCCAAATCAGCGCACCGGTGCGCAGCCGCACCACCGGCACCTGGCTGATCAGCGCCTCGCGTCCGCTGCGCGGCGCGGACGGGGCGCTGGCCGGCGTGATCGTCGCCGCCATCGAGCCACCCTACTTTGAACGGCTCTGGCGTGCCATAGACCTGGGGCCCGGCAGCGCGATCGCACTGCTTCGTGATGATGGCACCTTGATGATGCGCAGTCCGATGGACGATGCAGCCATGGGCAAGACCTTCCCCAATATCCCGCTGTTTGCCGAACTCAGAAAGTCGCCCCACGGCAGCTACGAAACCACGAGCGCCTTCGATGGTCAGGTACGTATGGTCGCTTATCGCCGCCTCAGCAACTACCCGGAGATGACGATCACCGTCGGTGCGCAGCCCAGCAGTGTCATGGCAGGCTGGACCCGCTTCGCCACCCTGGTCGGCGTGCTCTGGCTGGTGGGAGCAGCCGGCGTGGGGGTCATGGGCACCTTGCTGTACCGGCAATCCCGCAAGAGAGAACAGACCGAACTGCGCTTTGCTGAGCTGGCCCAGGCCATGCCGCATATCGTTTTCATCACCGACGCCGCCGGCCACATGGCCTTTATCAACGACCAGTGGACCCACGTCACCGGGCAGCCGGTGCAGGCGGCAAGGGACAGCGGCTGGTTCACGCGCCTGCATCCCGATGACCTCGAAAGAACCGCTGACGACTACCGCTTTGCCATTGAATCCGGTCAACCCATGCACAACGAGCACCGCCTGCTGTACGGGGACGGCAGCTACCGCTGGCAACTGGCGCGGGTGATTCCCAACCGCGATGCGCGGGGCCTTCTGGTGTCCTGGTACGGCACTTCCACCGACATCGACGACCTCAAGCAGGCTGAGGCCGGCATGAAAGTCCAGGGCAATCTGCTGAGCATGGCCGGCCAGCTGTCCCACATGGGCGGCTGGGCGCTGGAGCTGCCTGGCAACCGCTTTCTGTGGTCTGACGAAGCTTCGTTTGTGCTGGAGTTGCCACCAGGAAGCGCGCCCACACTGGACACCGCGATTGCGCTGTGCGCGCCGCAGTCGCAGGCGCTGGCCATCCGCGTGACCCAGGCGTGCATTGAAGAGGGCACGCCCTTCGACGTAGAGATCGAAATGGTGACGGGCACAGGCCGGCATATCTGGGTGCGCTCCATGGGCCAGGCCGTGTATGCCAAGGGGAAAATTGTGCGCATGCAGGGCGCACTGCAGGACGTCACCGCACGGGTGGTGGCAGAGCAGGAGGCACAGGCCCAGCTCGAAACCCTGCAGCGCGTCGCCGAAGCCACCCAGGCCATCACCCGGCACCACAGCCTGGAGGCGCTGATGCAGGAGGTGGTTGAGCAAGCGCGCATGATCGTGGGCGCGCATCAGGCGATCCTCAGTTTGACGCAAGGCCGCGACTGGACGCAGTCCATCAGAGCGCTGTCGCTGTCTGACAAATATGCGGCCTGGCGCCACCTGGTGGAGCAGTCCGACGGCAGCGGCATTTATGCCGTGGTCTGCGAGACCAACCGGCCATTGCGCCTGACCCAGGCGGAACTGGAAGCCCATCCGCGCTGGCGCGGTTTTGGGGCCTATGCCGACAAGCGCCCGGCCATGCGCGGCTGGCTTGCGGTGCCGCCCACCGGCCGCGACGGTACCAACATCGGGGTGCTGCAACTGTCAGACAAACTCGAGGGCGAGTTCACGCAGCGGGACGAATACATTGCCACCGAGTTGGCGGAGCTGGCACAGATCGCCGTCGACAACGTCCGTTTGCTGGGGCAGGTACAGGAACTCAACAGCGGGCTCGAGGAAAAAATCCAGCAGCGCACCCGCGCGCTGTCTCGCCAGGAGGCTCTGTTTCGCGCGCTGGCGGAGCAGGCACCGCATCCGATTTGGACCATCGATACGCATGGAAACGCCACCTTCATCAGCCGTGCATGGTACGAGCTTTTTGGCGGCGCGCCGCCCGACTGGCACGACATGGCCTGGCTGGACCTTGTGCACCCGGAGGACTTGATTAGTATGAATAAACTCTGGCGCGCCGCACGCCAGAGCTGCGCGCCTTACAGCGGGACCCGGCGCCTGCGCGCCAAAGACGGCAGCTACCGCGGCATGTCCTTCCGCGTATCGCCCGTGCTCAATGACGCCAACGAGGTTCTGTTCTGGGTCGGCATCGACGTTGACATGACGGAAATCAATGCCATTGAATCAGCCTTGCGCATCTCCAACTCCGAGCTCGAGGCTTTCTCGTATTCGGTATCGCATGACCTGCGTTCACCACTGAACACGGTGGACGGATTCAGCCGTCTGCTGGCCAAAGAGCTGGGCAGCGCTCAAAGCACCCGGGTCACCCATTACCTGTCGCGCATACAGGCAGGCGTGACGCAGATGGGCCAGCTGATTGAAGGCCTGTTGTCACTGGCGCATGTGGCGCGACAGGCGCTGAATCTTGCGCCCGTTGACCTGAGCCTGATCGCCCGGGAGGTGCTGGACAGTTTGCGTGCGAATTCCCCCGCCCGCCAGGCCGATGTCAGCGTCGCCCCGGGTCTGCGGGTGCAGGGCGACACGCGTCTGTTGCGCTCGGTCATGGAGAACCTGCTTGGCAATGCCTGGAAGTTCAGCGAGCGGCGCGAACGGGCCGTCATCGAGGTCGGATGGTCCGCTGAACAACAGGCCTTTTTTGTGCGCGACAACGGCGCCGGCTTCGACATGGCTTATGCGGACAAGCTGTTTGGCACCTTCCAGCGCTTGCACGGTGTCAGCGAGTTCGCCGGCACCGGCATCGGTCTGGCCACTGTTGCCCGGGTGATCGCGCGCCATGGCGGGCGCATCTGGGCGGAAGCCGCTCCCGACCAGGGTGCAACTTTTTTCTTTACTCTGCCCGGCTCGGCTAGCTAGGTCTTACTCAGAGCAAGGGCTGCGGATCGCCGACTGCAATGTGATGCTGGTCAAGGGTGTGCTGGTGTTCGAGGGTAGCTCTGACGCGCTGCATGCCAATCCTGAACTGCTGTAGCGGTATCTGGGTGTCTGACTTCAAGGTTTGTCTTGCCGTCAGGGTCAGCCCGGATAGCTCCGTGTGTTTTTTGCGCGCACCATCGCCCGGTGCTCTGCGGAAATAAGTACACGCCATTCCCAGACATGTTTCATTGAACACTCAAACAGGAGACCCACCCTCATGAATAAATCTAGCAAATCATGGCTCGCCCTGGCGCTTGCGGCTGCTGGCTTGCTGTCCGCAGCCCCCGCCATGGCTGGTAAAACACTGGATGGCATCAAGTCACGCGGGCAAGTGGTGTGTGGTGTGCACACCGGTTTGGCGGGGTTTTCAGCCGCCGACTCCAGTGGCAAATGGACCGGACTGGACGTTGATGTCTGTCGTGCCGTGGCCGCTGCCGTGCTCTCGGACCCCGAAAAAGTGAAATACGTGCCGTTGACGGCGCAGCAGCGTTTTACCGCGCTGCAGTCCGGCGAGATCGACGTGCTCTCCCGCAACACCACCTTGACCCTCACCCGCGATGCCTCGCTGGGCCTGCACAGCACCGTGGTGACCTATTACGACGGCCAGGGTTTCATCGTTCCCAAAAAGAGCAACATCAAGAACCCCAAGCAGTTCAAGAACCAGACCGTGTGTGTGCAGTCGGGCACCACCACCGAGAAGAACCTGACCGATTACTCCAAGACGAACAACCTGAACATCAAGCCCGTGGTGTTCGAGAAAGAAGAAGCGGCAACCGCTGCCTACTTTGCAGGTCGCTGCATCTCCTACACCACCGATGCGTCCGGCCTGGCCTCCATCCGCAACAAGGTCGCCACCAAGCCCGACGACCATGTCATTCTCTCCGAGCTGGTCTCCAAAGAGCCACTGGGGCCCATGGTGCGCCGCGGTGATGACGAATGGTTCGCCATCGTCAAATGGGTGATCTATGGGCTGATCGAGGCCGAAGAGTACGACATCACCCAGGCCAACGTTGACCAGCTCAAAAACACCAGCCAGGACCCGGTAGTCAAGCGCATCCTGGGCACCGGCGAAGACACCGGCAAGCTGCTGGGCCTGGACAAGGACTGGATGGGTCGGGCGATCAAGGCTACGGGCAACTACGGCGAGATTTTCGAGCGCAACGTCGGACCGAAGTCGGCACTGGGCCTGCCGCGCGGCATCAACAACCAATGGAACAAGGGCGGCTTGATGTACGCCTATCCGCTGCGCTGATACGCTGATGCCATGAGGCGGTTTTCTTGATGGCGTTGCCGGTCGCCTGCAGCTTTGCAGGACCGGCGACGCTTTTTTCCAAGTCTTGATTACCGCTAACCAGTCTTCCAAGGCACGCCGCCGACCGTGTCATCCATCTGATTTACCCAACACGCCTATCCACGTTGCGATGTCACTGAAGAGCCCCCCAAAAAAGAGCAACTGGTCCTGGCGAAGTAAGGCTTTCAGGGGCTTGGTTTACCAGGTCATCGCCGCTGCCGTGATTGGCCTGATGGTCTGGTTTTTAGCCTCCAATACCCTTTACAACATGCGGGTGCGCGGCATTCAGAGCGGCTTCGATTTTTTAAGCCAGCCGGCCGGTTTTTCGATAGGCGAGAGTCTTTTTCCCTTTGATTCGGCCGAGTCTTACTGGCGCGCCTTTGGGGTCGGTTTGAGCAACACCCTGCGGGTCGCTGTTGCGGGCATTATTTTCTCGACCATTCTGGGCACACTGCTGGGCGTCGGCCGTTTCTCCCGCAACGCCCTGGTGCGCGGCCTGTGCTCGGCTTACGTCGAGTGCTTTCGCAATATCCCGGTGCTGCTCCAGTTGCTGATGTGGTACCTGGTGATGACCGAGGTGTTGCCGCCGATCCAGGATGCCTGGAAAGTCGGCCCCTTCTTTTTAAGCAAAGGCGGGGTGAATTTTCCGATTCCGGTTTGGGAGGCCGGCCAAGCCTGGGCTGCCGTCGGTCTGATCGCTGGTGTCGTGTTCGCCTGGACTTATCGCCTGTGGGCTCTCAAGCGATTTGAAGCCACCGGCATTGCCAAAAGCATGTTCTGGGTTCCTGTGGGCCTCGTCGTGGCGACAGGCCTGCTGGGCTGGTTGCTGGGTGGCGCGCCGACCGTGATGAACATGCCGGTCAAAGGCGAATTCTCCGTTGAAGAGGGTGGCGCCCTCACCCCGGAATTTCTGGCGATTTTGCTGGGTCTGACGGTTTACACCGCTGCTTTCGTTGCCGAGGTCGTGCGTTCGGGCATTGCCTCGGTTCCCGCGGGCCAAGGCGAAGCCGCCGCCGCGCTGGGACTGGACCGCAATCTGGAGATCCGGCTGGTGATGCTGCCCCAGGCCTTGCGTGTGATCATTCCGCCGTTGACCAACCAGTATTTGAACCTGACCAAAAACTCTTCCCTGGCGGTGGCGATTGGCTACCCCGATATTGTCTCGATTGCCAACACCGCGATGAACCAGACCGGGCGCGCCGTGGAATGTATTGCCATTCTGATGGCTGTCTACCTGAGCATTTCGCTGCTCACCTCGGTGCTGATGAATTGGTACAACGCGCGCGTGGCCATCAAGGAACGCTGATCAGGAAATTTATCTCATGAGCGCCCCCACCTTTCAACCGATTCCCCCGCGTCCGCCCCCCGTGAATACAGAGGGCTTGCTGGCCTGGCTGCGCAGCAACCTGTTTGCTGATTGGAAAACCGCCAGTTCAACCATCATCCTGGGCGGCCTCTTGCTGTGGTTTGTGCCGCAGTTTCTCAACTGGGCCCTGTTCAGCGCGGTCTGGGCGCCTGACCTCAAGGCTTGCCGCGCTGCCGAAGGCTTCGGTGCTTGTTGGGGCGTAGTGGCGGAAAAATACCGGCTCATTATTTTTGGCCGCTACCCGTTCGAGCAGCAGTGGCGCCCGTTGGTGGCCACGCTGCTGATGCTGGTCATGCTGGTAGCCAGCTGCATGCGCCCGTTCTGGAAGCCTTGGCTGGCCGGACTGTGGGCGGTAGTGCTGGTGGTGTTTTTTGTCCTGATGTATGGCGACACGCTGGGCCTGGCCAAAGTGGAGACCGACCGATGGGGCGGCCTGCCGCTGACCATCCTGTTGTCAACCCTGTCGATCGTCATGGCGTTTCCGATTGCGTTGGTGGTAGCTCTTGGTCGGCGCTCCAATCTGCCGGCGATCCGGGTTTTTTGCACCATTTATGTGGAGCTGATTCGCGGCGTGCCGCTGATCTCGGTGTTGTTCATGGCCTCGTTCATGTTCCCGCTGTTCATGCCACAGGGCTTGACCATCGACGTGCTGATTCGTGTGCTGGTGGGCATCACTTTGTTTGCCGCCGCCTACCTCGCAGAAGTCATACGCGGCGGCCTGCAGGCCATTCCCAAGGGCCAGATGGAGGCAGCGGCCACATTGGGCCTGTCGTACTGGCAAACCCAGCGCAAGATCGTGCTGCCGCAGGCCCTGGCCATGGTGGTGCCCAGCATCGTCAACAGTTTTATCTCCATCTTCAAAGACACGTCGCTAGTAAGCATCGTGAGCTTGTACGACCTCACCGGCGCGCTGGACATGGCTATCAACGCGGACGCTGACTGGAAACCGTACAAGCTGCAAGGCTACCTCTTCATTGCGCTGATTTATTTTGTCTTCTGCTTCTCGATGTCGCGTTACAGCCAATGGGTCGAGAAACAGGTCACTGTCAGCAAGCTGCGCTAGCCGTCTTCAAACGTCTGCCAACCCCAACCGCCCTTCCCATGTCTGAACCCATCATTACCTTTGACAAAGTCAACAAGTGGTACGGCAACAACTTCCATGTGTTGCGCGATATCGACCTGCAAGTGGCGCGCGGCGAGCGCATCGTGATTTGCGGTCCGTCGGGCTCCGGCAAATCCACGCTCATACGCTGCATCAACCGACTCGAAGAGCATCAGCAAGGCCGTCTGGTGGTGGACGGCGTTGAACTGGCGGACGACGTCAAGGCGATTGACGAAGTGCGCAAGAAAGTGGGCATGGTGTTCCAGCAATTCAACCTGTTTCCACACCTGACCGTGCTGGAAAATCTCACGCTCTCGCCGATGTGGGTGGGCAAGCTGCCCAAAAAAGAAGCCGAAGAAAAGGCCATGCAGCAGCTGGAGCGCGTGCGCATTGCCGAGCAGGCCGGCAAGTACCCGCTGCAGCTTTCGGGGGGGCAGCAGCAGCGCGTGGCGATTGCGCGCGCGCTGTGCCTGACGCCCAAGATCATGTTGTTTGACGAGCCCACCTCGGCTCTTGACCCCGAGATGATCAAAGAGGTGCTCGATGTGATGATCGAATTGGCCGAACAGGGCATCACCATGGTGTGCGTGACACACGAAATGGGTTTTGCCAAAGCGGTTGCCAATTGCGTGATCTTCATGGACCAGGGCCAGATCGTCGAGCGAAACAATCCGCACGACTTTTTCAACAACCCGCAAAATGAGCGCAGCCGGGACTTCCTCTCCAAAATCCTGGGGCACTGACCCGCTTACAGTAGCTGACGCAGTTCCCGCGCTGCATCTAGCAGCAAAGGCAGAAAATCTCTCTGCATCGTCTGCACCGACACGCGCTGCGGTGAAGCCACGACGTTGAGCGAGGCGACTGTTTCCCCTTGCATGTTGCGCAGAGGCACCGCCAGGGCATGCACACCCAACTCATGTTCTTCACCGGCCAGACAACAATCATCTGCGCGAACCTGATCGACCAACGCGCGAAATTGTTTAAGGTCAGTCGTGGTGTGTGTGGTCAGTCGCGCCAGCGCCCGGCCCTTGAGCCACTGCGTTAATTCCGTTTTTGTTTTCCCCGCCAGCAAAACGCGCCCGGTAGAGGTGGCGTGAGCAGGCAGCCTTGCACCCAGATGCAAACCGTAAGCCAACACCCGCGCTGCGTTGTCTGCCCCACTTTTCCATTCGTAGCCACTGCGCCCGACAATCACGATTTCATCCCCATCGAGGACCGCCGCTGAAAACGACTCCTGAGTCTGGGCAGCGAGCCGGTTCAAGGTCGGCTGGACGGCGCGCGGCAAGCGGGCCGAGGCCAGGTAGCTGCCCGAAAACCGCAACACCTTCGCTGCGAGCCAGAAGTACCCCCCATCGGTTTCCAGATAACCCAGGTGCGCCAAGGTGAGCAAATGGCGCCGCGCCGCAGCCCGCGTGATGCCGGCACGCTCTGCTGCCAGCGTTGCATTGAGTCGCTGGCGCTGAAAGTCAAAACTCTCCAGCACGGCCATGCCTTTGGCCATGCCTTCTATCAGGTCGGCCTTCGCAATCGGCCGCTTGCCCAGCAGTTCGCCTGCGGTCCGGCTGGGCGGGGTGGAAACAGTGCTCATTGCGCGATCATCGCACAAGCTTCCCGTTGATCGTGCAAAGGGGCCATCCGGCCCGTCGCAGCGTATGGTCAGGGCAGTGCGCTCCATCTACGCTAGCGGATTGACCGACAAGTGGAGACAAACATGCGTACCCAGGTAGCCATCATCGGTGCAGGCCCCTCCGGCCTGCTGCTCGGCCAGTTGCTGCACAAGGCCGGTATAGACGCCGTAATCATTGAACGCCAGAGCGGCGACTACGTGCTCGGCCGGATTCGCGCCGGCGTGCTGGAACAGGTCACCACAGACCTGCTGGACGAGGTGGGTGTCGGCCAGCGCATGCACAAGGAGGGCATGGTGCACGGCGGCTTCGACATGTTGTTCAAGGGCGAGCGCCACCGCATTGACATGAATCGCCTGACCGGCGGCAAAAACGTCATGGTCTACGGCCAGACCGAAGTTACCCGCGACCTGATGGATGCGCGTCAGGCGGCAGGCCTGGTCACCATCTACGAAGCCGGCAACGTGTCCGTGCACGACTTCAACACGAAGAGGCCGCGTGTGACTTACGAAAAAGACGGCCAGACGCATGAGATCGAATGCGAATTCATCGCCGGCTGCGACGGTTTTCATGGGGTGTGCCGCGCCAGCGTACCTGAGGGCGCCATCACCGAGTACGAAAAGGTCTACCCCTTCGGCTGGCTGGGCGTGCTCGCTGAAACCCCGCCGGTGCACCATGAACTCATTTACGTCAACAGCACACGCGGCTTTGCGCTGTGCTCGCAGCGCAGCAGCACGCGCAGCCGTTATTACCTGCAAGTGCCCCTGACCGACAAGGTCGAAGCCTGGTCGGACGATGCCTTCTGGAACGAGCTGCGCCTGCGGCTGGACGCGGGTGGCCGCGAGAAATTGGTCACCGGCCCGTCCATCGAGAAAAGCATCGCCCCGCTGCGCAGTTTTGTTGCCGAGCCCATGCGTTTTGGCCGCATGTTCCTGGCCGGGGATGCCGCGCACATCGTTCCGCCCACCGGCGCCAAAGGACTGAACCTCGCCGCCAGCGACGTGAAATACCTGTCTGGCGCATTGATCGAGTTCTACGCCGACAAGAGCGAAGCAGGCATCGACAGCTACTCCGGGCGCTGCCTGCGCCGCATCTGGCGGGCTGAGCGTTTTTCGTGGTGGTTCACCAGCCTGATGCATCACTTCCCCGAAAACGGCCCCATCGGCCAGAAGCTGCAGGATGCCGAGCTTGACTACATCGTCAATTCGGAAGCCGGGGCGCGCTCCGTCGCCGAAAACTACGTCGGCCTGCCTCTCGATTTCGGCGATTGAGGAGGGCGCGGGCTCAACGCTGGATATCGCCCTCGCCCTGATAGACCAGCAAATCCCCTGGCTGGCAGTCGAGAAACTCGCAGATCTTCATCAGGGTGTCGAAACGCACGCCCTTGACCTTGCCCTGCTTGAGCAGCGACAGGTTCGCTTCGGTGATGCCGACGTAGGCCGCAAGATCCTTGGACCTGGCCTTGCGTTCCGACAGCATCACATCGAGTTTGACAACGATGGACACGAGAGAGCTGACTGACTGGCTAAACGAACTGCGCGTTTTCTTCGGCCAGCGCCACGGCACGCGACATCACGGCGGCAATCTGCCAGACCATGCCGGCGAACAGCAGTGTGATCAACTCGTTGCTGCCCAGGCCCACGGCCAGTGCGCGCTGCCCGGCAGGCGCACCCAGGGTCAGCACCAAGCTGATGGCCATGGCCACAAAAAAGCCCGCGACCACCGATGCAAAAAAACCGGCGGCAAAACCGCGCAGGTAACGCACTGTGCGCAGGCTCAAATATTCGCCCTGCGAAAACCCCGAAAAGCAGCGCATGGCGCAGACCAGGCCGTAAGACGCGCAGCACACCGGCAACAGCCCCAAGCCCACCGCCAGCACGCGCTGCCACATCTCTACATTCAGCATCGCGACCTGCACCGCCGACAGGCTGACGCCGGCGCGCAGCAGCAAACCCTCGGTCGGCGTGGTCATCAGCTGGTACATCACGGCCAGCGGCAACGCCACGGCCAGCAGGGCACAGGCCAAGGCAAAAGCACTGTTCAGGCGCTGCACTTCCGGCCCCGACAGCGTGGCGGCAGTCAATGTGGATTTCATGGGGTACCCCCTGAGTTAAGGGGGCCAGTATGCCGCATAATTTCTGCAAAACAATAATTAGTTACTGTAAAACATAAATTAGTTTCTGATTTCACCTTAGCGCAGTGCCAAACCTGGCGGCACAACGGCGCCGGCGAGTCTGGTAAGGTCAGCCTCGAAACGGCGTAGCGCCCCCGCCCGCCGAACGCAGGAGACTTCCCCCATGCCATCCACTCCCCCCTCTTTCCAGCCGCTGCAGGGCACGCGTATCCTGAGCCTGGCGCTCAATCTGCCCGGCCCGGCCGCGCTGATGCGTTGCCGGCAGATGGGCGCCACCTGCGTCAAGCTGGAGCCGCCCGCCGGCGATCCCATGGGCCTGTACAACAAGCCGGCCTATGCGCAGCTGCATGAGGGCGTGAAGGTGCTGACTGCCGACCTGAAAAGCGAAGCCGGCCAGAAGATGCTGCACCGCGAGCTTGAAAAGACCGATGTACTGCTCACCTCGTTTCGCCCCTCGGCCATCGAGAAACTCGACCTCGGCTGGAAGAAAATCCACTCGCTTTACCCGGCGCTCTCGCATGTCGCCATCGTCGGTGCGCCCGGCGCTCTGGGCGAAGAGCCCGGCCACGATCTCACCTACATGGCCCACAACGACCTGCTTACCGGGATGGACCTGCCACCCACGCTGTATGCCGACATGAGCGGCTCGCTGATGGCCAGCGAGGCAGTGCTGCAGGCCGCGTTGCGCCAGCGTGAACCCTATGCAGGCACTGGCGAGCCGCATCCGCAGGGCGTGTTTCTGGAAGTCGCGCTGTCCGAAGCGGCGAGTTACCTCGGTCTGCCGCGCCAATGGGGCCTGACGCAGCCCACCGGTTCAGTCGGTGGCGCGCATGCCGGCTACCGCGTCTACGCCTGCAAGGACGGGCGTGCGGCAGTGGCTGCGCTGGAGCCACACTTTGCAGCAGCCCTGTGCGAAGCCGCCGGCGTGCAGATGAAGGACATGACCACCATGTTCGCTTCTGCGACCCATCAAGCGGTGGCCGCCTTCATGCTGACTCAGACCCGTGAGCAACTCGACAAGCTGGCGCAAGAGAAAGACATTCCGCTGCACACGCTATCGAATCAATAGCTGCTTGCGCCCGTCGGATAAGGGCTAGAAGCCGATTTGGCTTCAAAACTTTCGCGCGGATCCTTTGAAGCGCTCCGTTCGAACAGACGCCTCAATCCGCGCATGCTGAACTAAGATATCAGGCATGACCCGAGTCGTAGGCACACAAAACCGCAGCGAATTCATTCTGGACCCCGTGGAGGCCTGGCATCGCGGCCGGGCGCTGGACCAGATGCTTGCCGCCGCGCGCATACCTGTGCCGCGTGGTGTGCTGCGGGCGCCCCACCGTGTGTTCAACGAAATCGATGACGCACGGCAGTTGGCGCAGGCACGGCTCTTGAACAGCCCGTTGGTCAACACTCCCCCAGTCCAGCCATGAACCCCGACGACCTGCTCGACCTGTTGCGCCGCTTTCATGCCGAAGGCGTGACTACCTTCTGGTCGGCGGGCATGCGGTTCGCCTCAACGGCTTCAACCGCAGCACGGAAGATATCGACATCCTCCTGCCCTCCTCACTCGAGAATGGCAGGCGCGTGATCAAGGCACTCGCCTTCCTGCCATCCAGCAAAGAGCTTGACGTTCAGTGGTTTGCGCCCCCCGCAGACGAGCCGGAAAATATCCGCGTCGCCGACGCGGTGCTGATCGATCTGCTCTTCGCCGCCAACGGGCAGACCTATGAAAGCCTGCAGGACCATGTTCGAACGCTGGTGATCGATGGCGTGTCCATTCGGACACTGGATATTGAAGGCTTGCTCAAAACCAAGACCGACTACCGCGACAAGGACCGTATCGACCGGGAAGCACTGACGCGCCTCAAACAGCAGCTTTGAATCGGTTGCTATATTTTTAATAGCTGCCTGTGCCCGTCCTGTAAGGACTGGATGCCGATTTGGCTTCAATCTTTCGCCTCAAGCAGCTCCCTTGCAGTCTGAGGCTCATCCTCATTGCTGTGCAATCAACTGTCATAACATTGAATAATGACTCTCTCCAATATGCCGGAATTTTCTGAAATCGCGCACAGCGGTGGCACGATTACATTCAACTTTGAAACGGATGAATCGCCCCGGGTTTCATGGAGGCTGTTTGGTTTAAGTCATGCCTCCACCGTGGAGGCTTGACTGGCGAGTTGCCGGTAGTAGTTTGCCTCAGCTTCTGCCGGAGGTATATATCCGATAGGGC